>SLJM01000235.1 GCA_007135085.1 Myxococcales bacterium | reverse complement strand
TCGGAGGTCACGAAGGTAGCCCCCATGGCCGGCGGCCCGGGCCGCACCATCGAGGTCCGGGTCGGCCTGCCCGATGGGCTGGCAGAACTCTTGCGAGCCGGGATGAGCGTCGACGTGTCCTTCGTGCTCGAAGAGAGCCTGCAGACCACCACCGTGGATGCCCGGGCGGTCCATCATGGTCCACAGGGGCCGGTGGTCTTCGTCGTCGACGACGGGCGGCTAAAAGAGACGCCCGTGCAATTGGGCGTTCAGACCGAGGAGCGCCTGGAGATCCTGAGCCCCCTGTCCCGAGAGCTGCCCCTGGTCACGGGGAGGCTCGACTCATTGCGTGACGGGCAGGAGGTCTATCCCGTCGATGTCGGGGGGATGAAATGAGAGCGTTGACGGCCAACCTGCTTCGAAACCGCCACGCATTGTGGGCGATGATATTGGCGACGGTGGTCTTCGGCATCGCCGCCTATCGGGCGCTGCCGGTGCAGCTATTTCCCGACACCGATCCACCGCTGGTCAGCGTGGTCACCGCCTATCCGGGGGCCGAGGCCCGCGACGTGGCCCGCGATCTGAGCCGGCCCCTGGAGGAGGAATTTGCCTCCCTGGAGGGGATCGTCGCCGTTCGGTCGAATTCCGAGGACGATCTGTCGATTATCCAGCTCGAATTCGGCTACGAGCGAGACGCCGATCTGGCGGCGGTGGACGTACAGAATAGCATCGCTCGCATCGCCGATCAGCTGCCACGCGAGATTCGAGAGCCCCAGGTGTTGAGCTTCGACACCAGCGACGGTCCGGTGGTGACCTTCGGGGTGGTGGGAGAGGACCTGCGCCAGGCCCGGCGGTATGCCGAGGACCGAGTGGCGCCAGAATTACAGCGGCTGCCCGGGGTGGCCGCCGTCGACGTGTTCGGAGGCCATCAGGAGGCGGTGGTGGTGGAGATCGACAAGGCGCGGCTGGCGGCCCTCGGGGGGACCATCGAGCGGGTGGTTTCGGAGATCTTGAGGCAGAATACGGCGCAGCCGGCGGGGCGGATACGCACGGAGCATCGGGAGACCTTATATCGCGTCGAGACCCGGCCGGCGACGGTGGAGCAATTGGCGAATACGGCGATCCCCGTCGGCGACGGCTCAAGGGTGGTCTTGTCGCAGTTGGGGCAAGTGCGACTGGGGCACCTCGACGAAGAGGCCGATTTCGCCATCGATGGTCAGCGCGCCGTGGCGGTGCAGGTCTTCAAGACCGACCAGGGCAATACGGTGGACGTCGTTCGCCGCGCCGAAGAGGCGGTCCGTGGCGATCCTCAGATCGTGAGCGGCGAGGAGAGCGCCTCCTTTACGGAGACCTCGATCGCCAACCTCTTCTCGAACGTGATGCAGGCCATCTTGTTGGCGGCGCTGATCATCTTGCTCTTTCTGGGGCGTCCGGGGGCGTCGGTGGTGGCGGCGATCTCCATGCCTCTGTCCTACGGACTGACCTTTATGGGGATGTATCTGCTGGGGGTGGAGTTCAATATGGTCACCCTGTCGGCGGTGATATTGGCGGTGGGGATGGTGGTCGACGCCTCGGTGGTGGTGCTCGAGAATATCGTGCGCTTTCGTGAGGCCGGCCATGAGCCGGAGGCGGCCGCCGTGGAGGGCACCGCCGACGTGGCCACGGCCGTGCTGGCCGGGGCGGCGACCACTACGGCCGTGCTGATCCCCCTGTTGGTCGTCCCCGGTTTTGTGGGCGCCACCTTCGGCCCCCTGGCGCAGACGCTGCTTCTGGCCTTCATAAGCTCCGTGGCGGTGGCGCTGATCATTGTCCCCGTGCTCTCATTATATATGGGCCGGGCCACGGGCTCCGGGGGGGCTGTGGAGCGGCTGACCGCCCCCTTTCGGCGAGTCATGGAGGGGCTGCGAAAGATATATCTACGCGTGTTGAGGGCGGCGTTGAACCAGCGCACGCTGACCTTGTTGTTGGCGGCGGCCACCTTCGTCGCCGGCGTGTCGGGGATCAAAGCGAGGGGAATGGAGGTGCTCCCCCAGATGGACGGAGGCAGCTTCTTCATCTCCTTTGAAACGCCGTCGGGCACCTCGCTCAATGCGACCAATGAGGTGGCCCGCCACATGGAGGCCCTGCTGGCGGCCGAGCCGGAGGTGATCAAGGTCCAGCGCCAGACCGGTTATGAGCGAGGAATGCGCTCCTTTTCGGCCACCGGCGCGCAGGGGTCGACCCAGGGGTTTATCTCGGTCACCCTGACCCCCCGTACGGAGCGCGACGAGAGCGTGTGGGAGATTCAAGACCGGGTGCGCCGGTCGATCCGGGCCATCCCCGGGCTGGAGACCCTGGTCGTCCGTGAGATGGGCAATACAGCCAAGTCGACCACGGACGCCCCCATAGGGGTCAGGCTCAGCGGTGACGATCCGTTGGTCCTCGATCATCTGGCCGCAGAGGTCCTTGAGGCCCTGAAGGGGATCGACGGGGTGGTCGATCCAGTGCGGACCTGGCGCATCGACAGTGAGCGCCAAAAGGTCGCCGTCGATCCCCTGCGAGCCGGTCGCCTCGGCGTCTCCCCACGAGAGGTGGGGGCGCAGATGCAATCGGGCTCCGAGGGATTGATGGGCGGTGAGTTCTTCGGCGAACGTCCCTCTTCGGTGCCCGTGCTGGTGCGCTATCAGGATCGCTATCGGTCCTCGGATCTGCTCGATTTTCCCCTCTTCTCGCCAGTTACCGGGGAGAGCATACCCCTCAGAGCGGTGGCCGACCTGGTCGACGAGATCGGGCCGGCGCTGGTGACCCGAGAGAATCTGGTGGAGACACTGGACATCACCGCCCAGAGCGGTGACCGGCCGTTGAGCTTCGTGATGGCCGACGTGGAGCGGGCCATGAGCCGGCTGCAGATGCCCGCCGGATACGAGCTGACCGTCACGGGAGAGCGAAGCGATCTCGACGAGGCAAGAGGCGGGTTGGGAAGAGCGATGCTCATCGCCATCGCCGCCGTCTATCTATTGCTCCTGGCCCAGCTTCGCTCCTTTTCGCTGCCTCTGGTGATCATGATGAGCGTGCCCTTGAGCCTGGTCGGCGTGTCGGCGGCCCTGGGAATTGCTGGCCAGCCGGTGTCGATGCCGGTGATGGTGGGGCTGATCCTGTTGGTGGGGATCGTGGTCAATAACGCCATCATCTTATTAGACGTGGTCAGCCGGGCGATCGCCGACGGCGCCGACCGGCGTCAGGCGTTGATGATGGCCGTCGAGGTTCGGTTTCGCCCGATCATGATGACCTCCGTGTCCACCGTGGTGGGCATGATTCCCCTGGCGGCGGCCTGGGCCCTTGGGGCGGAGCGCTTCTCGCCATTGGCAATCGCCGTGATGGGGGGCATGATCGCCTCCACCCTGTTGACCATGATCGTTATCCCCGTGTTCTACGACATAATGGAATCTCTCGTTGAAAAAGTATCACCAAACCATTGAGGAGAGCTGTATGTGCAATCGAAAAGAGCAGAAATTCGCCGCCCTGTTAGTCGTCGCGCTGATCGCCTTATTGGCGATGGGCTGTGAGGAGGAGGCGCCGCCCTACGATGACCCTGCAGCGGAGCCGCAGGAAGAGACCGAACAGGTCGAATCGGAGCAAGAAGCCGTCAAGGAGGCGCAGCCTGAAGAGCCGGCCCATGCCTACGCGGATTTCCACGACGACTTCGCCCCCCTTCCGGAGGTGCCTGACTCCCTCGACGATCTTCCCCCCGGGGTCAACGTGGTCCAATTCGAGATGCGCCTGTTGACGGAGGGGATGCAGAATATCCTGCGTCTTATCGCCGACGATCGCCTCGACGAGATTCCCGATCAGATTCGCCAGGTCCATCCCGCCTACGAGTTGACCCATCAGGCCCTGGAAGAGGGGTCATACGCTCCGCCGGTCAACTCCGAGCAGATCGAGGAGTTCATCGCCATGGACGATGAGTTTCACGACATTCTAAGGGCTCTGGTGGCCGCCTCTCGAGAGGGCGACCTCCAGGGGGCGACGGATCGATATTCCGACCTGGTCCAGGGATGCACCAGTTGTCACGGTCAGTTTCGCTTTCCCTGAGGCGGGAGTGAACGTCATGGATGCGGGGGCAGATGGGTCGTGAGTTGGTCGAGATAGGCTGGCGGTTAGATTTGTCGACAAGTGCTCGCAGGCAGTATGGAGGGGACCTTGAGACGAGTCGACTTGATCGGCGCCAATGGCGTCGGAAAATCAACGCTGTACAGCCACCTCGTCGAGGACCGACATGGTCGTCGACCGCGATGGCTGACGATGCGGGAGGCGAAGACAAAGCTCGTCACCCGTCGCCTCTTCGCCAAGCTGTCGCCGAAGAATTTGGCCAAAGCAGTTACGGGCCATCTGCCCCTGGTGGGCAATATCTTTGTCGACTCTTATTGTAGGAGAGAGGCCGAGCGGGCGTTTGCGACAGAATCTTTAGGATATCAGCAATTTTTCGAACGATGCCTCAGTCAATTCCACAACCAAAAGCCGGGCCGGGCTTCCAGTTGCCTGTCATTGGTGTGGCTCTTTTCGCGGCTCGCAGAGATTGCTCTGTTGGAAGATCTCGATGAAACGGTGCTCTTCGACGAGAGCCTGTCTCATAAAGTGGTGACTCTGCTGGCAGATAGCAAGATGCTCGAAGAGGGGCGTCCCATAGACCCCTATCTGGAGGCCATGCCCCCCCCGGTGGCGGCGATTCATCTGAGGGCCTCCGAGGAGCTGATCATGCGGCGACTCACCGAGCGGAATCGGCGCCGAGGTGGGCCAATCGCACGCCATATCACCCTCGATCGTCGGGGGCTTCGCCGGAGCACCAGGCGAACCCGAAAGATCTCCGAATTATTGGCCAAGAGCCTGCAATCCCGAGGGGGAGAGGTCATCAACCTGGACGCCAATGAGCCACCGGAGTTCAACGTGGAGCTTGTCCAGAGGTTCTTGGCCCGGCTTTAAGGGGGGGCTTGCTCTTTGGCTCAGCCGCACCATCTTCATAGGGGGAGGGGGGGAGCTCGAGGTGTGAATGTCTGGAGCGTGCAATATCTCCCGTCGTGTTGATCTGGCCACGGAGATATCTCGATGAACACCATCGGTCGTTCCATCTATCCACTGCTGGTATTGGGGGCGGGGAGCCTCTTGATCCTGCTCCTCGCCTGTCAGAGCTCCTCCGGTGTGGGGACCGGCGGGGTGAACCCCGCCGAAGATGTAGGCAATGCGCTGACCGATGCGGCAAGGCTCAGCGCCGGCGAGTACCATACCTGTTATCTCGACGATGATGGGGAGGCCCATTGCTGGGGAAATGACGATCACGGCCAGGCATCGCCGCCGGAAGGTCCGTTTATTCAGATCGCCGCCAATAGCGTGCACACCTGCGCCCTGCGGACGGATCGCACCGTGGCCTGTTGGGGGGCCGACCGGGACGGCCGGGCCAGCCCGCCGGAGGGGACGTTCGAGCAGATCGCTTCGTCGTCGGGCTCGGAACATACCTGCGGGCTCAGGACCGACGGCACCGTCGCTTGTTGGGGTAATGACGACAAAGATCAGGCCTCGCCGCCGCCCGAGAAATTTCGCCAGATCGCGGCCAGCACCTACCATAATTGCGGGGTGCGCACCGACGGTACGGTGGTCTGCTGGGGCTTTGAGGAGGTCCTTGATAGGGGCGCTCCGCCGCAGGGGCAATTCGAATATGTGAGCGTCGGTAATTCCCATAATTGCGGGCTTCGAGACGATGGTACCGTGGACTGCTGGGGCGGAAACGGAGCCCTCGGTGACGACCGAGCGTCGGCGCCGTCGGAGAAGTTTCGGCAATTGAGCACCGGATTTGCCCATAATTGTGGTGTCACCACGAAGGGAACCGTCTCCTGCTGGGGCTGGGATTATTACGGGCAATGCGATCCGGCGGCCGGGACGTTTAACTTCGTGGCCGCCGGGGCCAATCATAATTGCGGAATCAAGCCCAACGGATCGATCAAATGCTGGGGGCGAAACCTCGACGGTGAGGCCAGTCCGCCCGATCAATTTCGGTGAGGAACCACCTCAATAAGGACCGGAGAATAAGCCATGACAGGTTTTCGGGATCGTCGACATGGGGCCAGGGAATTGGCCGCCGAATTGGCAAAGATGGATCTGGGCACAGCTCCCATCATTGTCGGCCTCGCCCGCGGCGGCGCCCCGGTGGCTCATGAGATCGCCACTGAGCTGGGGCTTCCGTTTGACATCTTGGTGGTGCGAAAATTGGGGGTTCCCTTTCAGCCGGAGCTGGCTTTCGGGGCCATCGCCAGCGGTGATTTCCGCGTCATCAACGACGATGTTTTGGAGCTGGCCGGGGTGAGCGAGGCGATGATGGAGTCCGTGGTGGATCGTCAGCAACGGGAGCTTCGGCGCCGCGAAAAATTATATCGAGGCGGTCAACAGCCGCCCCGCTGGGAGGGGCGGACGGTGGTGATCGTCGACGACGGATTGGCCACGGGGGCGACCATGTCGGTGGCCGTCGAGGCGATTCGAGCTCAGAACCCGGAGGCGGTCATCGCCGCCGTGCCCCTGGGGGCGCCGCGCTCCTGCGCCAAATTAGACGCCAAGGTGGACGAATTGGTCTGTCTCCAGTCCCCGGATCCCTTCTACGGCGTCGGCGCCTGGTACGACAATTTCGGTGAGACCACCGACGACGAGGTGCGGCGCTTACTCCAAGAACGAGGTCGACCTTCTCCTCCTGCACAAAATAGATGAATAAAATCTTGGTATTGGACTCGTCATAGAGCATGGTGGTGTGGGAATTCAATCCCACCGATGGCAGACCCATCGAGGTGTTCTATTTATGACGAGCGAGATACGGAAACTTCTAATTGCCCTTGTGGGTGTTGTCCTGTTGTCGGGGTGCACCACGTCGCTGACCAATATGTCGCCGGCGAGGACCATGAAGCAGGGCGAAGCTCAGGCGGTGGCCGGTTATCAATTCGACGTCCACACCCAGGCGGCTACAGGCATTTATAAAGCGGGGGAGGCGGCGGTCAACGAGGTGCGCTACGGCGACGAAGATGAGATCATCAGCGAGGAGACGCTGCGCACCTTCCTGGACGCCGTATTGATGTGGCGGCTCTTCCCCCTCGGGGGGGGGCCGGAGTTTATGGGGCGGGTCGGTCTATATGACAAATTCTTGGAGGGGTTCGACGCCGGCTTTCGCTATAACGGCTCGGTCTTCAAGGGCGATCTGAGGCTGCAATTGTGGGCAAGCCCCGATGACGCGGCCGCCATCAGCGTCCAGGCCGCCTACGGCTACCACAAGGCGTTCATTCCCGGGCTGATGGAATGGGCGTTGATGACGAAGTGGAATCGCAAGGACTTCGACTTCCAGGTTAACCTGGGCTATGAAGTCGACGATTGGGCCAAATTCTACGTATCGCCCCGTTATATGGTCTCTCATATGTCCACGGAGGCGCGGATCGCGCCGCGGTTATACAATCGCCTGCCCGAGCGCTTTCGCGACTGGGATCCAGCCGAGTATTTCCCTCCGAGCAAGATGCATTATATGGGGCTGAACTTCGGCGGCATGCTGGGCTATCGCTACGCCTTTATTAACCTCGATATCAGCGTCTTTCGCACCATCTATCGGCCGGTCATTCTGGGAAGTCAGCGTGACTTCAGCGGTTGGACCATCGCCCCCACGGCGGCGATCACCTTGATGTGGCGATGATATTCTCCCCTGGCACGCGGACTGCCAGTCCGCGTGCCGGCCAGCTCAACGCCTGGTGGCGTGGAAAAAGCCCAGGGCCTCAGATTGAATCTCCCCATCGCCCTGTTGGTCGACTCTGACGGTCTGGCTGCAGCCAGGCTCGTCGGCGTTCAGGTCGCCAAAGCTCTCTACATAGGGGCCTGGTTCGCCCGGCCAGTCGCCTGAGGTATAAGTCTCAGGCTGATAGAGAACACAGGGAAAATCCGGGTGGCCTTCAAATTCGATGGTGCCTCCCTGCTCGGAGCTCTCGGCGCCGAGATGTGCGTAGATTGCCTGGTCTGCAAATTCCAATAGCTCGTAACAGAAGTTTTCAACGCTGCTGGCAAAGGTGTCACCCACACCATCCGCAAGGTCAGCACAATCTATTGCCTCATTGAGGAATTGGCCGACCGTGGTGATATCTTCGTCGTCGGTGAGTCGAGGGAAGAGGGTCTGTTCCATGGCGGAATAGAGAAATTCGTTATAATTCAGGTTCAGTTGATGTGAATCGATCTCAATCTCATGGGAAGGGACGACTTGCGCCGTAAGGGTAATCTCCGGGGGAGCGTCAAAGCCCTCCAGGCTCGTAATATCAAAGGACTGGCCGGCGCATTCATCGTCGCCACCGGAGCAGCCCCCGGGGAAATAAAAGGTAGTTTCATTCCATTGGTAGACGATTGGCGCATCGGGATTGAATTGGCCGCGGGGAAGACCGTTGGAAACTTCGACGGTGGGCTGGGCATAGATATTAAATTCGCCGGCTACTTCCATGTGGCGGACCATCCCCATCAGAGAAACCTCCATGGAATCCACATCACTACTCCACTCCCAGGCTTCAGCGGTCATATTTGCTGCGAAGACTCCCTGAAGGTAGTCGTCGATCGTGGAAGATATCGATCCCGAGCGAATGTTTTCGAGGTGGTCTGCGAATGAACCGGAGCTTCCGACCGTGTCATACTCCACAATGAGATCGGCGATGCCAGGGGAAGTACCACAGTTATTGTCATCGGTGTTACATCCCAATAAAAATTCTGCGGGAGATGCCGAAATTTGAGAGAGAATTTCGATCATGTCCTGTAGATGCTCTGGAGCCTCCTCCAATAATGGGATTGATTGGGTGACCTCATAGGTGGTGGAGAAATGGGGAATTCGGTCAAAAAGGACTATCTCTACCGCTTCCTGTTCACCGGCGTTTAGGCCGGGCACGTCCTCGATACAGCCGAAGGCGATTTCCACGCTCTCCCCCCGGTGCTCCAGGGCGGTGGCGGCCATCGTGTAGGATTCGCTGCTCGAAATGTCGGGAAAAAATACAGCCTCTCGGTCCCCGGCAGATGGAAAGGCGACGTGCTGGGTCTGATGCTCCACTATGGGCCAGCTATGTTGTTCCAAAAAGATCTGACTGGCCTCGTCACAGCTCTGGGAGGAATGGAGCAAGAATATGGCGAGCTCGTCGGGGGCGTGGTGGCCTTGATAGTCGACGGAGAGCAAAAAGGAAGCCAGATCCACTTCGCAGATCAGGTCGTCTTCCCCGTCGCAAACCCAGAGACCGTTGTCATTACAGGTCTGTCCGGGCTCGTCGTCCAGAGTGGTGCAGCCGCCGCAGGGATTGGTCTCCGAGGCGCCGGAACAGGCCAGTGAGTTAGGGCTGGCGCAGATGGCTACGCCGTCAGAGCAGGGGCCGCATTCCTCGCCGGGCTCAATCTGTTCGCCATCGAGGGTCAACTCCTCTTCTCCTCCGCAGGCGTTTGTCTGTTGGGAGTCGTCAAATTGATGGCCTTCCAGGTCTTCGAAGAGCCCCTGACATCCCGAGAGGGCGATGAACAACCCGGCGGCAAATAATAGAGAGAGCAGAAAACGAAGCGTTGGCATTGGAATCACTCGAGGAAAATATTTTATATGGAAGTCATGGGAATCAGGATCGAAATATCAAAGATCTCGTCAGATGATACTCTCCAGTGAGTCAGCTTGAGAAGAGATTCTATTTGATGGGCCCACGGGATTCAATTGGAACCAGTCCTCCGTTGGAGCGCGGCCAGCTTGGCCGCAAAGCGGACTAGCAGTCCGCGCTCCAAGCAATAGGAGAGCAGAGAACATCGCAGCTCACCGTCACCGCGCGGAACGCTTACGACCTAATTACGATTCTTCGGTAGGGATCGTAAAATAGAAGGTCGTGCCCTCGCCG
>SLJM01000274.1 GCA_007135085.1 Myxococcales bacterium | reverse complement strand
ATGGCCCAGGGCTATTTCCTGGAGGGCAAGGCCGACCAGATCGCCTGCTTCGACTATTTTTTCCGAAGCAACCCCTTCGACGGGGGGTTTGTGATCTTCGCCGGGCTTTCGGAGCTGGTCGATCTTCTGTCGAACCTGTCTTTTAGCGACCGTGCCCTGGCCTATCTGGAGGAGCAGGGATTTCGCGACGACTTTCTCGACCACCTGCGTAATTTTGAGTTCACCGCCGAATTGATGGCTCCCGTCGAAGGGGAGGTGGTCTTTCCCTACGCGCCGGTCATGCGGGTGCGCGGTCCCCTGGTAGAGACCCAACTGGTCGAGACCCTTTTGCTCAATATCGTCAATTTCTCGTCCTTGATCGCCACCAAGGCGGCGCGGATGCGCCTGGTCGCAGGAGATCGCAAGCTCATCGACTTCGGCCTGCGCCGCGCCCCCGGCCTGGGTGCCCTCCAGGCATCGCGGGCGGCGATCGTCGGCGGCTTCGACTCCACCTCCAACGTGTTGGCCGGCCGCCGCGACGCCACCCCCATCTCGGGCACCCAGGCCCACTCCTGGATTCAGAGTTTTCCCGACGAATTATCGGCCTTTATGGCCTATGCCCGCACCTTTCCCGACCAGTGCATCCTCCTGGTCGACACCTACGACACCCTCAAAAGCGGCGTCCCCAACGCCATCAAAGTCGCCCGGCACCTGCGCGAGGAGGGCCACGAATTGGTGGGCATCCGCCTCGACAGCGGTGATCTGGCCTACCTGTCCAAGCAGGCGCGTAAGATGTTCGACGACGCCGGCTTTCCAGAGGTCAAGATCGCTGCCTCTAACCAGCTCGACGAGCATGTTATCAAGAGTCTGATCCATGAGCAGGGGGCCCAGATCGACGTCTTCGGCGTGGGCACCCAGTTGGTCACCGCCTACGACGACCCGGCTTTAGACGGGGTCTACAAATTATGCGAGGTCGACGGCACCCCGAGAATCAAGATCTCCGAGAATTTTGAGAAGGTGAACTTTCCGTCAGCCAAGCAGGTCCTTCGCCTCATCGACGATCAGGGCCTGTTCTACGGAGACGCCGTTGCCCTGGAGGACGAAGAGCATGTGGAGCATATCTTCCACCCCTACGATCCCTATAAGGACGTGGCCGTCGACAATTACGACCAGCAGCCCTTGCTCCGAGTCGTCATGAACGACGGGGAAGTCGTCGCCGATCTCCATGACGTGCTGTCGGCGCGAGAGTACGCCGCCAGTCGACTGCAGGCCCTGCCCATCGAACACCAACGCTTCAACAATCCCCATATCTATAAAGTGGGGCTGAGCCGCCGCCTCTACGAATTGCGCCAGGCGACCCTGGACAAAGCCCGTCGTGAGCAAGGACTGGACTGAATTTGTCGTTTCATCATCCCTTCAAGGCCAAAAAAGAATGGACGCCGTATTTCGAAGTATTTTACTCATCGTCATGGTCGCCCCATTTGTCATCGGCGGCTGCACGGGCTGTCCCTCCTCATCGTTTCCTCTTGACGATCCTGAGCCGGAACTGGACAGCCTGGAGGCATTTCTCGAGCACCGGGCCCAACCTCTGAACGACGTCGACGATCTAGGACCGCTGGTCTCACTTGCCGGCGATCGGCGGCTCATCCTCCTCGGCGAAGCCTCGCACGGCACCAGAGAATTCTACGATTGGCGCGCCGAGCTGAGCCTGGCCATCGCCGAAGGACCGGGGCTTGATTTCGTGGGCATCGAGGGCGATTGGCACGCCGCTCGCGCCGCCGATCGCTTCGTCATGGGCGAAGGCGACGAAGAAGATCTGGAGCAGCTTCTCGTCGAGGCCTTCGACCGCTGGCCCCAATGGATGTGGGCCAACGAGGAATTCGCCCAATTCCTGCGACAGGTCCGCCGATTCAACGAGGCCAACCAAGAACGGCCGATTCGGATCTACGGCGTCGACATGCACGCATTCTTCACCTCCTTGCAGCGCCTTCAGGAAAGAGTGCGCCGCGATCATCCGGATCGAGCCAACGAATTTCACGCCAACCTTCAATGCCTGTCGCGTTTCGCCCCCGAAGGCCGTGCCTATCTGCAGGCCCTGCGAAGCCAGCGCAGCCAGAGCTGCGAAGAAGGTGTACGCCAGGCGGCGGCGATGATCGCAGAGCTCTACCCCGACGACTCGACGGAACACCTCTCAGCGCGAAAGCATATGCGAACCATCGTCAGCGGCGAGTCCCAATTCAGAGGCCCCGCCGAAGGTGACGGCGACCAACATTGGAACGCCAGGGTCCATCATTTCTACGACGTCGCCAAAGCCCTCCTGGACCATCACGGCCCCGACGCTCGTGGCGCCGTCTGGGCCCACAACACCCACATCGGCGACGCCCGGGCCACGACCATGGCCGAGCGGAACCGCCATAATATCGGCCAGATCAGCCGAGAGAACCTGGGCGAAGAGGCCGTGCTCTCCATTGGCTTTTCCACCGCCGAAGGACAGGTCATAGCCGGCGCTCAATGGGGAGCCCCCCTGGAGGTGATGGAAGTTCCCCCCGCCCCGAAGGGTTCTCTAGACGCCATGCTTCGCGGCGCCGACCAATCGTCCTATTTTTTACAATTCCGCAAGAGCGACCGAGAGCTGCCCTATTGGACCGAATTACCGGGACAGCTCGGCATCGGCGTGGTATACGACCCGACGGAATACGCGTTGCGAAATTTCGCCCCCACCAACCCGGCGGCACGCTACGACGCATTGATCTTCATCGACCAAACTTCCCCTCTCAACCCGTTGTGACCATGAGCCAATCCCAGTTGCGAGACGACACCCAGAAATGGCGCGCCGAGCTCGTCGAATTTCTCGACGACCACCGACGAGCCCTGCCCCAAAAGAATCAACTCAGCCCCCTGCAGCAATGGCATCGCCGCGTCACCGGCGGGGTGTTGATGCAATTTCTGGAATTTATCGGAAAGCCCACGGCCCTGCAGACCTATCCCCAGCTTGAGGACAACCCCCTGGCGGAGCGGGTCTTCTTGTTCATCAGCGACGAGGCCGGCCTCCACGGCACGGAAGAACTTGTCGACCCCGACAGCGATCAAGTTCTGCTGCTCCTCAAAGAGCAGTGGCGCGCTTATCTGGAGGACCCGAATACCACCGACGACGAGGAATTTAAAAACCACTACGAATTCTGGAGCGTCTGGCACACCAACCTGCCCGACAATTGGGACGTCGAGCCCCTGGAAGAGGGCCACAGCTACTGGGTCCACGAAGAGGGCTTTGCCCTCGATGACCAGGCCGGCCGCGGCGCCCAACACCTGTGGCGCTGGGACGGCGAGGAGCTGAAGCTCGTCGAAGAGATGGCCAACTCCTGGGTGGCTTGAGATGTCCTTCGTCAACGCGATCAAAGAGGTCTACCGGGACTCCCAGAAAAAAGAAGATATCGCCTGGAATACCTATGTGGCCCGGCCCATGGCGGCCCTGCTGGTCTACGCCCTGCGCCCCACCCCGCTGACGCCAAACCAGGTCACTTTCCTGGGCGGCGCCGTCTTCGTACTCGCCGCCGCCGTCCTGGCCCTGTGGCCCGGAGCGGTGGGCTTTTTGGTGGCCGCCCTTATCGTCCACCTCTCCTATCTCTTCGACTGCGCCGACGGCCAACTGGCCCGAATCAAGGGGATGACCTCCGAGGTCGGGGCTTACCTGGACTTCTTGATAGACGAGTTAAAGGCCCTATTGTTGGTGGCGGCCCTGACGATCCGCATGTGGTTCGTCGATGGCGAGGTCTATTGGCTCTTCCTGGGCATGGGGGCCCTCTTTTTGGTGGCCACCGCCACGTCGCTGACCAATTTCGTGCGTCGCCCCGAATACGCGGGCCGTCAGATCGGCCCCGGGGAGTCGGCCAAGAAAACCGCGATGCCCCCCTCGCTGGTCGGTAAATTGATCTGGGCCGCCATGGGCGTGGCCCGCTACTTCGTGCATTATCCGTCGTGGATCATCTGGGCCGCAATCGCCGGTTTTTTCGTCCCCTTTGACACGGCGCTGCTCTTTCTGGTCCCCTTTCTCGGCGTTTATCTTCTATATCTGGGCCAGACGAGCCTGGCCGTGGTCTGGAAGCTGGGACGCCCCGGATTTTACAACTGATCTCCACAGGCACTTCGACATGAAAGCCATCATCATCGCCGCCGGCCGCGGAAGCCGCCTGGAGCACCATACGGACGAGCGTCCCAAATGCATGGTCGACGTCGGGGGCCGGTCTATTCTCGATCATCAGCTCGACGCTCTTGGTCATCACGGCATCGAGGAGCTCCATATCATCCGGGGATATCTGGCCGATCGCCTGGTCGTCGACGGCGCCACCTACCACGCCAACCCCGACTGGGAGGACAATAATATCCTCCACTCCCTCTTCTGCGCCGAATCGGCCATGGAGGGCGGCTTTGTGTCGACCTACTCGGACATCGTCTATTCCGCCGAGGCCGTCGAGGCCGTGCTCAAAGGGCCTGGCGACATCACGCTCGTCGTCGACCGATTGTGGCATCTTGCCTACCAGGGGCGCACGGATCACCCCGTGGAACAGGCTGAATTGGTGCGCGTCGAAGGCGATCGGGTCGTCGCCGTTGGCAAACAGGTCGGCCCCGAAGGGGCGGCCGGAGAATTTATCGGCCTCGCCGCACATACTGCTCGGGGGGCGGAGCTAATGCGTCAGACCTTCGCCGATCTCTGCGCCCAATACGACGGGGACGACACCTTTCGGCAGGGCCGGCCATTTCGCAAAGCCTACCTGGCCGATCTCTACGAAGAGATGATCGACCGAGGCATCGACATTCACTGGGCCCCCATCGACGGAGGGTGGCGCGAGATCGACACCGTCCAGGATCTGCAGGCCGTCAACGACGCTCTGCAAACTGATCCCGCGCTGGATCCGGCATGAACGGCGATGGGCCCATTTTATTGCCCGGCGCCGGTCCCGGCGACGAACCCCCGGAAGAGGCCGCTAGCCAACAGCCACCGGGCCATAGCGATCAGATTCCCCTGGCGCCTCCGAAGCTGTGGACCCGGGGGTTTCTTCTGTTCTGCGCTATCATCGCCGTGGCCATCGCCTTTTTACTCCGGGAGATGACGGTCACCTTCGACGAGGAATTGCCCACTACAATGTGGTTTTTGCCCCTCGGGGCGGTGATCGTCCTCTCCGGCATTCGCCGGGTGCTGATTCCCCGCAAGGCCCGGGTCATTCGCTTCGATGACCAGCTCGTGGAGCTGCCGAAGAGCAGAAACTCCCGGCGTACCCTGAAGGTGGCCTACGATCAGATCCTCACCATCGTGCCCCTGGTCTCTCGCGGCCAGCCCGCCCTGGTCATCGACACGCCGAAGCGCACCCAGATCTATCTGGCAGACGACTTCCCCCACCCCGAATTCTGGCGGGTCTTGTGGGCTCAACTGGTGGACCGAATCGCCGCTCACCCCGCCGGCTTCGAACAACTGCGACAGATGCGCCAGCGCGCCGCCCTGAGCCAGGAGGCCAGCGCCGTCAAAGGGCGTTTTACGCGCAAGATCTTCTGGGTCATCACCGCCATCTTCGCCGCACAGGTCTTTTTGGCGCCCCCGGTCAGCGTGTTGGAGTTCCTCTATTTCGGCGCTAATTCACCGCTTATGGTCTTTGGGGAGGGCCAGTGGTGGCGAGTGGTCACGGCCAATCTCCTCCACGGCAACGGCGTCCATTTCGCGGTCAACGCCTTCGCACTTTATTTTCTGGGCACCTATTGCGAGCGTTTATTCGGCGAGGTGCGCACCATGGTGCTCATTTTGGGGACGGCCCTGGTGGGGGCGGCGGCCTCGCTTATCGGCGCCGAGGCCATGTTCGCCGTCGGGATCTCCACCGCCCTATTCGGACTTGTCGGCGCCTATTTCGCCCTCCATCTTCGCTTCGGGCCACAGCTTCCCCCACCCTATCGACAGACCCGCCTGTGGTGGATCGTCATCCTCGGGCTCAACGGCGTGCTCTCCTTTGCGATCCCCATCATCGACGCCTGGGGCCACCTGGGCGGCTTCGTCGCCGGGTTGGCCCTGGGCTGGTTGATGACCCGGGGCCAGGAGGAATTTCGCCCTCGTCCCGAATCGGGCAGGCCCATGAGCATCGCCGCTGCCAGCCTTATCGCCCTATTTACGGCCTGCACCTTCGTGGCCGTCACCTACGCTGTGGGCGACCAGTCAGAAGACGAGATCCTCGTCGCCCAGGCCCTCCTCGATCGCTTCGACGAGGAGGAATCGATCTGGCTGGCTCAGGTCGCCCAGGAATGGAGTGTCCACACACCCCGCCCGGCACAGGTGGATTCGATCCTCCTCGAGCTCTCCCACCGGGTCGTTCGAGAAACCGGCGACTACTACGCCTTTCGATGGGCCACCGAGGCCATCGTCAATATCGCGACCGAGACCGGCCCCGCCCATCTTGCGCCCTCCCCTTTCCAAGATGTCCGACTGGCGCCCCGGGGCATCGCCCTGGAGCCGACCGGTCCCCTGGAACACCCCCGTTGGGTCTACCTGTTGGCCGGCCCCGACGACGAGCAGCCCTCCCACCTGATGTCGCGCTGTATTCCCGCCGGCGACGCCCCCGGTGAGCCCGCCCAGATCGCCGCCGAAGTGCCGGAGCCCCTCACCCTTTCGCTCGCCATGGTCGTCGCCGCCGACGGCTGCACCGACGACGAATCCCGCTTCTGGAGAGCCACTCCCGTCAAAGTTTACACCGCAACCGGCCCTTGATATTTTGAAGACGAAAAGAGAACAGTCCTAATTCTGGCCATAATTTGTCGGCCACACGGTTCTTAAAGAGGCAACCAGACGATGGTAGTGATCTCCAGACTCCGCGAAATCCTCCCAGTATTGAGCCTGGGAGTCTTCTTCTGCCTCTTTGCGGGATGCAATATTTCCGACGACACCACCAACGAAGACATCGATGACGACGCAGGGATCGTCGAAGACATCGAAGAAGATACCGGTGACGCCGATACTGGTCGGGACGCCGATACTGGTCCGGACTGCCCCGAAGAGGAGTTTTGCTCCGGTCAATGCGTCGACCTTTTGAGCGACGACGATCATTGCGGTCAATGCGGCAACACTTGTGACGGTGACCTGACCTGTGACGATGGTCAATGCGGTTGCGAAGATGACCTGACCGCCTGTGGGCAATCCTGCATCAACACCGACACGGATCCCCTCCATTGTGGCGACTGCGACAATGCATGCGACAGCGGACAATGCGACTCAGGCCAATGCGTTCCTCTCGAATGCGACCCCCAGGACGAGCCCTTCGGTGGTGGTGAGGGAACCGAAGATGAACCCTACCGCATTTGCTCTCCCGCTCAGTTAATGCGCCTTGGTGATGAGGACTATCGAAACCTGGACTTCGCCCTCTACGCCGATCTCGACTTCGAGCTCGATGGATCCGTTGAATTTACGCCGATTGGAACCGTGGCCGCCCCCTTTTCGGGCAGCCTCGACGGCCAGCACCATTCCATTTCAAATCTAAGCTACGGCCAGCCCTCGTCGGTGGCCGTCGGCCTCTTCGCGCGAGTGACCGGAAAGGTTGAGAACTTAACCCTGGTGGGCCTCTCCTTTAGAGGAGCCGACAGGATCGGCGGGCTCGCCGGCGAGCTTCGCGGAATTTTGAGCAATATCTCCGTACAGGGAGAGTTCGAGGTTTACGGTGACACTGCCGGCGGACTCATCGGCTATAACGAAAGCGCCGGCGTCATTACTGATTCCACGGCCGATATCGAGCTCCTATCCCATCTCGACGGCAAGCGAATCGGCGGACTGGTCGGGGAGAATTATGGGACCGTCGAAGCCGGCCATGCTCAGGGCCAGATCACTTCCGGAGACGCCCCGGAGCAGATCGGCGGGGTAGTGGGGCTTCTGATCGACGGCGGAGAAGTCCTCAACAGCAGCGCCGACATAACGATCGCGATCGACGGCCAGGGGCGAGATATCGGCGGGTTAATCGGCGCCGTTTACGAGGGGGGCCTGGTCTCCGAATCTCATGCCACGGGCTCGGTGAGCGCCCCTCAATGCAATAGTGTCGGTGGCCTGGTGGGCTATACTTATAGCCACCCCAGCGAGTCGAACCCCGTGGAGATCACCAACTCATCTGCCGATGTCGTCACGGTCGGACTCGACAACGTCGGCGGCCTGATCGGCCAGCTCGGCGCCGGTCCGGGAGCAAACCACGAGGTGCTCAACAGCGTAGCCCACGGAACGGTGACCGGCTCCAATCGGGTCGGCGGCCTGGTGGGACAGCTCGTGGGAGGCTCGATCACTGAATCCGGAGCCCATGCAGAGGTCAACGCCGAGACCCACGGCGGCGGTCTCTTCGGTTCCGCCGCCTATTATTCCATCCATCGCTCCTTCGCCACAGGTGACGTCACCGGCCAATCCTCTCTGGGGGGGCTGGGCAGCAGCGTGGGATACGGCACGATCAATGACTGCTACGCCACGGGCACCGTCACCGGAGACGACTCTGTGGGAGGACTCCTGAACTCACTGAACTACGGCAGCATCAATGATTCCTATTCCATCGGGGAAGTGATCTCCGACGGCGGCCCCGCGGGCGGGTTGGTAGCCCAGGTCCAATCCTATGGAACGGTCAATAACTCTTATTGGAATACGACCACCAGCGGCTGGGATACCAGCGACGGTGGAGAAGGTCTCAATAACGCCGCCTTCGGCAATGAGAGCAATTTTGAAGCATGGGATTTCGTCGACATCTGGACCATGTCCGCATCAGAGGGCCGTCCCCTGCTCCAATGGCAATAGGGCCCAGCGCTCATCGCTTTACTCATCGCCGGCCAAAAAGATCTGCGGCACCGGCGCCCGAACCTCAAGGCGCCGTCCGTCAGCGGGATGGGTCAACGAGATCTGCCAGGCGTGGAGGGCGTGGCGGCTAAAATGAAGTTGATCCAGCAATGATTCGTCCTCTGGCCGGTCGCAGATAGCCATAAAAAACTCATCGCTCTTTCCATAGAGCTTATCGCCGGCGATGGGCGTGCCCATCAGGGCCAGATGAACCCGGATCTGATGCTGTCGCCCGGTGACGATTCGGATTTTCAAGTCTGCAAGCTCACCCATCGGGTGGTCCCGCCGCCCCAACACCTCCACGTGGGTCAACGCCTCCAGATCACCTCGTCCCATACGAAGTCCCAGCTCGCTCGAATCGTCTTTGCCCAGCGGGATATCAATGGACTCCTCTGCGCCCACCTCCCAACGCCGCTGCTCGTCGACCACCAGGGCCCGATAGATCTTGCTCGGATCGCCGTCGGCAAAGAGCCCACATAATTCGGGAGCGCTGGCGTGAGTTCGAGCACATACCAGAGCCCCGCTGGTCTCCCGATCGAGGCGGTGGGCCGGCTCGGCCTCTTCCATCTCCCGGCGGTTCAGAAAATGAGTCACCGTATTGAGCCGCACCGTCGCCGTCTCGTGGACCAACATCCCCGCCGGCTTATTCAAGATCAACAGGGTGTCGTCCTGATACAGAATATCGACCTCGGCATCCTGGACGACCTCGGGCTCCAACTCCTCGCGAATCTCCACCCTATCGCCCAACCGCAGCCGGGTGCCGGCCTTGACCTTCCGCGGCGGATCGACCTCAACACTGCCATCCCTGGCCACTCGCCCCGCCAGCGATCGCGACATGCCGCTGATTCGATTGGCCAAGAATTTGTCCAGCCGCCACCCATCGAAATTATGATCGACCTCGAAGCGGCGAATCCGCACGTTCTCCTCGATTAATTTTCCCTCGACTGCCATCACTGGGCTCGGTTTCTACGGCATATGCAAAAGACAAAAGGCTCTGTCTACCAAATTGATAGACAGAGCCTTTCACAGACAATCACATCGATGCAACGCTATCTATCAGTCGCCGTCGTCGAAGTCGTTCCAGCCCCCGTTCAATTCCTCACCATTGCT
>SLJM01000091.1 GCA_007135085.1 Myxococcales bacterium | reverse complement strand
AGCTGACTATCGAGCCGGGCACCCACTTCTATTTCGGTGCCGATCGAGGTCTGGAATTCGGATGGAATGGCCACGACTCCACGGTCACCGCCATCGGCACCGCCGCCGACCCCATCGTCTTCGCCGGCCTCATCGAAAACGCCGGCTCCTGGAGCGGCGTGCGCGTCCGAAACAGCGTCGCCAGTAACAGCGTCTTCGAACACGTCGAGTTCCACCACGCCGACACCGCTCTGGACCTGCACCGCGACCTGAGCGTCGCCGACTGCAGCTTCTACGACTACCTGACTGCTGCCATCGCCCTGCCCTCGGCTGCCGACCCGGCCCCCTACCTGGCCAACAACAGCTTCGACGGCTCCGGCGCCGACGATATCGTCCAATAAACTGTTGATAATCTAGTTCGTATCAAAACCCCGGAGTCCATATTGGGCTCCGGGGTTTGTCTTTTTTCAGAGACGCACGACGACCGGGCCGGGAATCTACTGCCCCCAAAAAGGCATTTTCACCACCATTACGATCATTATCCCCATAGCCATTTCTCCCGACCGTCATTAGCCTTAAAGGCGCTCACTCCACTTCTTTCACTGGCTATTGCCATAAGGGGAGCTCAATGGCGCTCATTCAATGTCCGGAATGCAATAATCAAATTTCATCGGCGGCCACAGGCTGTCCTCACTGCGGCTTTCCCATTGCCGAGTATCGAAGGCAGCAAGCCCAGCAAAAACAAGCGATAGAACAACAGGCGGCGGAAGAGGCCAAGCGAAAGCAGCAGTCCATCGGATGTCTGGCAATCCTTGGCTTCTGCGGACTCTGCGCCCTCTTCGGTATGGCCATGGACGCCTGCGAAAGTTGGAAGGCCGAGCGCCAGGCAGAAGAAGAGCGGATCGCCGAACAGGAACGGATCGACGACCTTCGAAACAACCTCTCAGAATATCTCAACGACGTCGATCAGATGCTCGCCGAGGGCAACCTGGGCGGAGCCAACTCACTTTTATCCGACCTCGAAGAGGTAGAGGGCCAAAGCGAAGAGGTTCAACAACGACGCACGGCCTATATCCCCTTGTACCGTGAGCAGCAATTGCCACTCATCGACGCCGCCCTGGACGAATCCGACCTCTCACGAGCGCAGTCCCTTATTGAAGAATTGGAGCGATGGGATCCGGAGAACGAGGAGATTCAACAGCGGCGCAATACCTATACGGAGCTCAATCGCCAATCCATCGCCCAATCCCGACTCGCCGACGCGCGAAGTCGCCTTGGAACAGGCCGTGAACAGATGGAGGCTGATGAGTGGATCAGCGCCGAGGAGAGCTTCTCTCGTGCCCTGGCGGACCTGGACGATGTCCATGAAGACCATTGGATTGACGATCACGGCTCGGTGAAGCGCGAACTCGAACAGGCTCTCTCACGCGCAGAGCCTCGCGCAGAAACTGAGAGAGAACGGATCGCCGAAGAAGAAGCCTACCGCGCACTCTGCGGGACCAAACCCTCCCAATCCTCCTGGGATGGCCACGTGGGACCGGTGCGAACCTATCTCCGTCGCGCGGCTCACGACCCGGGCAGCATCGACTTCGAGGGATGCACCGAGCCCGTCCTGACCTCCGATAATTGCTGGCGAACGACCTGCAATTACCGCGGCAAAAATGCCTTCGGCGCATTGATCCGCAATTCGGGCACCTTCTATATCCGCGCCAGCTCTCCCGGAAACCGAGCCGACACCGTCTTCAGAGTGGATTGAGTACGGGAGGGATATCCCTCCCATAACTGGCCAATTTCACGGGACCTATGTTATCACCTGCGGGAATCTGGCTTAGCCATGAAAGACTGTGGGATCTAAAGGAGCAGTACCCTATGAGCGATAAGATCACCCTCCATGAGTTGGAGCGCCATCTCTGGGCGGCCGCCGATATCCTGCGCGGTTCCATCGATGCCGCCGATTATAAGCATTATATCTTCGGCCTTCTCTTCTATAAGCGCCTCTGTGACGTCTGGCAGGAGGAGTACGAGCAGCTCAAGGAAAAATTCGGTGATGAGGAGCTCGCCCTTTTGCCCGACGAGCATCGGTTTCATATCCCGCAGGAGAGCCAGTGGCGGAATATCCGCGAGCAGGCCACCGACTACGGGGAGCGGCTAAATATTGCCTTTCAAAAGATTGAGGACGCCAACCCTCGGCTCGAGGGGGTCTTCGCCGACGTGGACTTCGCCAACCAGGAGCGCTTCCCGAACCATATGCTCGAAGAGCTTATGGAGCATTTTGAGAAATACGAGCTCACCAACGCCAACGTCGACCCGAATATGCTGGGCGACGCCTACGAGTATCTCATAGCGCAATTCGCCGACGACGCCGGCAAAAAGGGCGGCGAGTTCTATACGCCCAAGGCCGTCGTCCGGCTGATGGTCGAGGTCTTACAGCCCGAGGAGAGCATGACCGTCTACGACCCGGCCGTCGGCTCGGGCGGTATGTTGCTGGCCTGCTGGCAATATATGCTCGACCACGGGATGAACCCCGAGAGCCTCACCCTCTTCGGCCAGGAGAAAAACCTCAACACCTGGGCGATCTGCAAGATGTCGCTCTTTTTGCATGATATCGACAACGCCAATATCAAGCGCGGTGACACACTGACGGATCCCAAATTCCTGAGCGGCGACAAGACCCTCGAGACCTTCGATATGGTCCTCGCTAATCCGCCGTTCTCACTCAAGAGTTGGGGCAAGAAGTTGTGGAAGGACGGCGACCCCTTCGGCCGCGACGTCTACGGCATGCCCCCCAAAAACTACGGCGACTTCGCCTTTATCCAGCATATGATCGCCAGCCTCTCGCCACAGGGGCGCATGGCCGTCGTCGTCCCCCACGGCGTGCTCTTCCGAGGCCGCTCCGAGGGCCGAATCCGCAAAAAAATCCTCCAGGCCGACCTCATCGAGGCCGTCATCGGCCTCGGCGACAACCTCTTCTACGGCACGGGCATCCCGGCGGCGATTGTCTTCATCAATAAGGACAAGCCTCAAGAACGGCGCGAAAAAGTGCTCATCGTCAATGGCGAGAAGGAGTTTCAAGAGGCGACGAACCAGAACACTCTCTCCGATGAGAATGTAGCGACGCTCGCCGAGGCGGTGCATTCCTACGAAGACCAGGACCTCCTGGCCCGCGTCGTCGAAGTCGAGGAGATCGTCGAAAACGACTACAACCTCAACCTTACGCGATATGTGCAGACTGACCCGCCACCGCCGCCGATCGATGTCCAGAAAGAGCTCCTTGAGTTGCGAAAAATGAAGGCGAATCGAGACAAAGCTGAACGTCGAATGAACTCATATCTGAAGGAGCTCGGCTATGACTGAGCCTACCAACCTTGATTGGGCCGAGATTATCAAAAATGCGCCGTTGAGTTGGCAGCGCGTCAAGTTCGGTGATGTTTTTGTCGAGAGAAAAGAAAAAGACTATGTGGACTTGCCGCTGTTGTCGGTGACTCGCACAGGCTTAGTCTATCAGCATGAGACGGAACGACGGGATACCTCTCGCTCGAACAAGTCGTCGTACTTACGAGTTCTTCCAGGTGACATTGCATACAATACTATGCGCATGTGGCAGGGAGTATCGGTATACTGTGACAAAGAGGGCATTGTCAGCCCCGCGTACACGGTCATGAGACCGAAGGAATCACTTGAAGGTCGGTTCATCGCAGTCCTACTCAAGTTTCAGCCGTTGGTAAGGCGGTTTCGCGCCCAATCTCAAGGACTTGTCTCTGACACTTGGAATCTCAAATTTAAGCATCTAGCTCAAATACCCACGGTCATCCCCCCCCTCCCCGAACAAAAGAAAATCGCCGCCATCCTCGCCAGCGTCGACGAGGCTATCGAGGCCACCGAGGCGGTCATCGAGCAGACCCGGCGAGTCAAGAAGGGGCTGCTCCAGGAACTGTTGACCCGGGGAATCGGGCATACCTCGTTCAAGAAGACGGCGATTGGCGAGATTCCGGAGGCGTGGGATGTGAAGCGGCTTCGAGAACTAGTTGTCGAAAAAGGGCTCCAAACAGGACCATTCGGAAGCCAATTGCATGCATCGGAATATATCGAAGATGGGGTACCGGTCGTAATGCCCAAAGATATTGAGGGAACCCGTATCTCCTGTGATGACATCGCCCGCATACCTCTTTCAAAAGCTAATGAGCTTAGGAAACATCATCTCGAAGATGGCGATATCATATTCGGACGACGCGGAGATATTGGACGATGCGCACTCGTAGAAAAGGGGCCATTGATGCTGTGTGGAACCGGATGTTTGAGGGCACGACCTGACGATAGATTGTTTTCCGCGTTTCTGATTGAGTATCTGCAGACTTGGACGGCACAGTACTTTTTGGAGACGAATGCAGTTGGCCAGACAATGCTGAACCTAAACACTAAAATTTTGGGCTCATTACCAATTGCTGTACCTCCCAAAAAAGAACAGATAGAGATTGCTGGAATTCTTAGGGCGGTGACCCAGCAAATCGCAGAACATAAAATTCCACTGGAGCAAATGAAAAAACTCAAAAAAGGCCTCCTCCAGGACCTCCTCACCGGCAAGGTGCGGGTAAACGTCGACGACGTCGCCGAAGAAGTCCGCGAGACAGCCGAGGCGATGGCGGAATAGGTGTGGGGTGGTGGCCCTATCGCAGAAATGCGCGGCGAGTTAGAACGGAGGTGGAGGCCATGAGGCGATTCCGTCGCCGTTGCGAGAGGTTATGTGGTGATAGACTCAATTTCAGAGCTTATTGCGAAGCTCAATACCACCGATGAGCATGAGCGAATCGAAGCCAAAGGGTGTAAGAACGGCACTCTTGGAAAGGCAACTCTAAAAACGATCAGCGCTTTCTCGAATGAACCTGATCTCGACGGCGGTTATATTGTCTTCGGCGTCGAGCGTGATGGGGATGGCGTCTATCAAGTGGTTGGGGTGGACGACCCGGACAAACTCCAGTTGGAGTTGACCTCTGCGTGCAATTCACAATTCAATGAAAAACTCCGCCCTCGGATCTGGGTCGAGCAAGTCGGCGGCAAGAACGTTGTAGCAGCGTATATTTCTGAGATCGACCCATCACGAAAACCCGTATTTCGTAAGGCTAGTGGGCTGCCGAAGGGGGCCTTTCGTAGACTGGGCTCTAGCGATATCCGATTTACGAGTGACGACGTTGCGCAGATTTTTGACCTGCGGCAGACCCAGAGTTTTGATGCGATTGTCGTTACCGACGCAACCATGACCGAGGATTTCGATGAAGATGCGATCGAGTCCTACCGGTCGCGGATCGAGAAGTACAGGCCTGACTCCTGGCTCTTAGAGCTAGATTCCGTGAGTTTGCTCCGTTCACTGACATGTATCAAAAAGCGCAATCACGAGTGGATTCCCACAGTCGCTGGGCTACTGCTTTTCGGCTCCAAGCTCGCACTTCGGCGTGAGTTTCCGATGGCCGCCCGGGTTGATTATATCCGCGTTCCTGGAAATCTCTGGGTAGAAGACCCTGACGAGCGCTACGAGGCAATTGAGTTTCGAGAACCATTAGTATCTGGAATCCGTCGTATTATCGCTGCCGTGCTTGATGATATACCCCGGGCAGTCTCGATTGGTCACGATTCATTGGAGCGTCGTGAAACACCTCGCGTTCCCTCCAGTGTTGTCCGTGAAGCGATTGTGAATGCGGTAATGCACCGAAATTATCGCAACCATCAGCCAACTCAAATCATCCGCTTTGCAAATCGGATTGAGATTCAAAACGCCGGTTATTCGCTAAAGCCACATGATGAGCTTGGCACTACCGGGTCCAGGCCGAGGAATCCGGTGCTTGCCTCGGTTCTCCATGATCTACAACTGGCGGAGAGCAAGGGAACCGGGATTAACGCCATGAGACGAGAAATGAAGCAAGCAGGCCTCACTGCGCCTGCCTTCGTCTCCGACAGAGAGAACGATCAATTTTCTGTCACTTTTCGATTAAAACATTTCCTGTCCGAAGAGAATCTTCATTGGCTTGCCAGTTTGGATGCTGAATGGAAGCTCGACGATGACGAGAAATACGCCCTTGTCTATGTTCGTGAGAAAGGGAGCATCACAAATTCGGAACTTCGTGACGTAACAGGCCACGATACGCTCGCAGCCAGTCACAAACTGAGAAGACTGCGAGATCTGCAGCTTTTGAGGAAAGAAGGGGCGGGGTCAGCAACCTTTTATACACCAGGTCAAAAATTTATCGGCGCAGCCGTTGTCGAGGGAGCTCAAAGAAACCTTGAGGAGCTCATTTCCTTCGAGCCTTCAGCGGACGAACCGGACAAGCTACTAGACGAACCGGACAAGCTGGCAGACGAACCTGACAAGCTGGCAGACAAACCTGACAAGCTGGCAGACGAACCTGACAAGTTGGCAGACGAACCTGACAAGCAGGAAGGCAGACATCTACTTACCGAGCTTCCAACGGAACTCCGGGAGCGAATTGAGGTGATCCGGCCCCTGAAACGCGCAAAGAACCTGGAAGACCTGATCTCGGAGTTGTGTAAGATCCGAGCATTTACCTCCTCCGAAATCGCCGAAATCCTCAATCGCAATCGCCGAAATTTAAATACCGCATATATTACGCCACTTGTGGAACGAGGCGTACTTGAGCGCCTATATCCAGAATCCCCAAGACATCCCAACCAGGCTTATCGAACGGCAGATTCAGATAAAGAGTAGCTCCCGATTTTAAGTAGTACGGGGCGGACCTACACGGAGCAATGCAGTGAGCGAGTACACAAACGTCGAAAAGCCGGCCATCGAAGCCCTTCAGGCGATGGGCTATCGGTATCTGACGGCGAAGCAGATCGACAAATTGCGCGAAGACGAGCATTTCGTGCTCCTCCGCGACCAGGTCGTCGACGCCGTGATGCGCATCAACGACGTGCCGCGAGTGACGGCGGAGAGCGTCTATGGTGGGCTGGTCTCGCTCAAGGAGAATGAGAAGTGGTTTGAGCGGTTCCGCGGCAATTTTTCGAAAAAAGTCTCCGGCGAGTCTACCCATTCGACGATTCGGCTCCTGGACTTCGAACATCTTGAGAATAACGAGTGGGTCGTGACCCGGCAGCTTCGCGTTAAAGGGCCTGGTGGCACGATCAAGCCCGATATCGCAATATACGTAAACGGAATCCCCCTGGTGGTGCTCGAGGCCAAGGACACCAACGTCGACGTCAAAGAGGGGTTTTATCAGATGGAGCGCTATATGGAGCAGGCGCCCCGGCTCTTCGCGTCGAACGTATTTAATATCGCCACCAACTCCAGGCGCTTTCGCTACGCCGCGACCGGTGCGCCATGGCAATTCTGGTTTCATTGGCGCGATCCCTGGCCACGCCGAGAGAGCGAGTTTAAGACGGCCATGCACAAAGGGCTGTGGGCCACGTTGGAGCCGTCGCGCCTGCTCGACCTGATCGCCCATTTCATCGTCTTCGAGCGCGACGAAAAATCCCAAAAGGTGGTCAAAAAGATCTGCCGCTATCAGCAATTTCGGGCGGTCAATAAGATGGTAGAACGCGTATGTGGTGGCGAGCATCGAAAGGGACTTATCTGGCATACCCAGGGGTCGGGCAAATCGCTGACCATGGCCTTTGCCACGCTGAAGTTCAAATTCCACCGGGGTATTGAGCATCCGGCGCTGAAAAACCCGAATATCCTGGTGGTCACGGACCGCAGGGATCTGGACGCCCAGATCACCAATACCTTCAAGGCCTGCGGGCTGCCCAATCCCAAGCACGCCAGGTCCATCGAGAAGCTACGCGAATACCTGGAGCAGGACAGCCCGGGCCGTACGATTACGTCAACGATCTTTAAATTCGACCAGGACGACAGGCGACTTAACTCGGACAGCATGCGTGAGCGCCGAGAGGCCATGCAGGAGCTCGCCATCGACGATAGTGAGCGCTGGATTCTGCTCATCGACGAATGCCACCGCACTCAGGAAGAGCTGCTCGGTGCTTATCTGCGAGCCACACTTCCCGACGCGGTCTACTTCGGGTTTACGGGCACACCCGTCAAAAAGAACGATAAAAATACTTACGCCAATTTCGGCGTTCCCGGTGAAAAGTATCTCGACAAATATGGCATCGATCAGGCCGTAAAGGATAAGGCCACCGTTGAGGTGCGATATACGGCCCGGATGAGTCAGTGGCACCTCCATGACACCGAGCTCGACGAGACCTTCGAGCGCTGGTTTGCCCACGAACCGCCGGAGACGGTGGAGGCCATCAAGGAGCGTGGCGTTCGCAAATCGGACCTGGCCAGGCTGGAGACCCGCATCGCCATGATCGCCGAGGATATGTGGGAGCATTACCGAACTCAGATAATGCCCGACGGCTATAAGGCGCAGGTCGTCGCCATCGATCGCGAAGCGGTGGTCACCTACAAAAAAGCCCTGGACGACGCGATTTCGAAGTGGTTCGTCGAAGAAGAGGGCCTCGACGAAGAGGAGGCCCGCCAGCGGGCCGAGCAGATGAGCGCGCCCATTTACTCGCCATCGCAGAACGACCAGACCAAGCACAGACAGATCTACGACTTTCAGTTGAGCGACCATGAACAAAAGGAAGCGATAAAGACCTTTCGCAATCCCGAGGGGGATCTGAAATTTTTGATCGTCTGCGACAAGCTGCTCACTGGCTTCGACGCCCCCGTCGAGCAGGTGATGTATCTCGATAAGGGGCTATCCGACCACAACCTGCTGCAGGCCATCGCCCGCACGAATCGCCGCTTTCAGGGCAAGCCCTACGGGCTTATCGTCGACTATTACGGAGTGACGAAAAACCTCAAAGAGGCGTTATCAGCCTATCGCGACGAAGACGTCCGGGGCGCCATGAAAGACGAAGAGGGATTGCTCGCAACCCTGGCCGACGCCCATCGAGAGGTGATGGCCATGGTCGACGACGAGGCAGGCCGCGACCCGGTGGAGGCCGTCAACGCCCTGGGGGGCGAAGATCAGTGGTATCTATTTCGCCGGCGGGCCAAAGAGTTTATAGACCTATACGCCGCGCTGCTCCCAAACCGGGAGACCATTCCCTACGAGCCGGACGTCAGGCTTTTGGGCCAGATGATGCTCTGGGGAAAGGATAAATGGGAACACGAGCAACCGGACCTGAACTTCAAGGAATATAGCGAGAAGATCCGCGAGATGCTGCGCCGCCACGTCGAGGTCACGGGCATCGCCGAGATCTGCAAGCTCCGCGGCTTAGACGACCCCATGTTCTGGGACGACTTCAATAAGGAGCCCGAGGATCTGGAGACGGCGGCAGTACGCAAACTCACGGAGCTCAAGAAGGTGGTTCGTGAGAAGTCGCAGCAGAACGAGCAGCGCTACGAGAAATTCAGCGAGCGTATCAAAGAGCTAATTGAGTCCTTCCAACTCGGTCTCTTCGACGAGAACGAAGCGATGGAGCGCGCCGAGGAGCTCTCCCGTGATCTGCAGCGTGAGGAGCAGGCATATCAGAGCACCAGCCTGAGCGAAGAAGCATATGGCATCTTTCGCATCCTCGAGGAGAGCCTGGCCACCGTCGGCACGGCGCCCTCCGAACCGCTCACAGACCAGAGCGCGGTCTACGGCGAAGCCCTCGCCGAAGCGATCGATGCCCTATATTTATCCGACGAGGACGCCCCGAGCCGCTGGCAGGATAAGTCGGCGCTGCGAAAAAAGCTTCGCCAGAAGGTACGCCATATACTCATCAAGGAGGGAATCGACGACTGGAAGGGACTGCCCGAGAAGATCGAGAAATTCGCCCGCAGCCACTACGCGAAGGATTGACCGAAGATGCCGCAGCTTCGAATAGGAAATACGGTGATTCCCTACCGGGTGCGCCTCAGCGACAAGGCCCGAGAAAAGCGCGTTGAGGTCACGCCGCATTTCAAATTACTTTGTGGAGACAAGGAGGCTTACGTAGATTATTT
>SLJM01000259.1 GCA_007135085.1 Myxococcales bacterium | reverse complement strand
TCAAAGTCAAATTCGACGATTTTCGACAGACCACCCTGGAGCGATCCGAGTTCCAGACGCCCCGCCCCGATGCCTATGAGAAACTGATGCGCCAGGCCGTCGCCCGCCACAAACGACCGGTGCGCCTGCTGGGGCTGGGACTTCGGCTGGACGCCGACGGGGTTGGCGGGCCCACCCAGCTCGACTTATTTCGGTGAACAATTCTGCCGCACCAGCCCACGCTTCCCACCCTTGGCCGCCTACCCAAACGACAGGGCCTCCAAAAAGGGCTCCCGCCACTCGATGGGAAAGCGCACCTTGCCAAGGCGCTGGTATTCTCCCTCTTTTTGTCCGTGCCAGTCGTTGCTGGCCGTGCGCCCCAGTCCGAATTCGACGGCCATCCTCGACAGGCGGCGCTCCGTGTATCCGTTGTGGGAGGGATGGCGCACCTCCAGCCCCCACAGGCCACGCTCCTTCCACCGGGGCAGATGCTCGCTGACATCACCATAGCGACCCGGATGAGCCAGCACGGCCACGCCGCCGGCGTCTATGATCATATCGATCGATTCGCCCACGGAGGGCCGACTCATCGGCACATAACCGGGCCCGTCATTGGAAAGCCACCGATTAAACGCCTTCTGAAGGCGATCCACATGCCCCCGGGCGACCAGCGCTTTGGCCAGATGGGGACGGCCAAGATTGCCGCCCCCCGATTGTTCGATCACCTCCTCCAGGGTTACCTCGAAGCCGAGATGGCACATCCTGTCCACCATCTCGGCCATGCGCTCATGGCGGCCCTCTTTCATCGTTTCGCCATAGGTGCCGAGTCGTTGATTTGTGATGTCCACATCGTAGCCCAGCACATGGATAGAAGCGCCCTCCAGATCGGCGCTGACCTCGATGCCGGCGATGAAATGGACGCCCAAATCCAGGGCGGCAACTCTCCCTTCCTCACAGCCCTCGACGGTGTCGTGATCGGTGAGCGCCCAGACCTCCACTTTGTGAGAAGCCATCAACCGGGCCAGCTCCGACGGCGACTTCGCGCCATCGCTGGCGGTGGAATGACTGTGTATTTCGAGAATCTGCGGCGAGGCCATGGGCGACTCCTGGTGGTTCGAAGAATCGGGGGGCGCCATTGTGGCCATGAAGGGTCGAATCATCAAGAATCGTCGAGCAATAATTCGGTCATCACCTCTCGCTCAAATGTCGACGAGGCCACCAATTCATTGAGGCTGTCCAACCGGTTCGACACACGACTCTCATAGAGACCGTCGCAGCGACGGTGTAATAGGTCGAGGCGCAGCCGCTCCAAGGCGCTTCGGATTCGTTCCTGGCGAACCCCAAGTGAACGCGACAGGCGATCGAGCTTCTGGCATTGCTCGAGTTCATCTTCCAATTCTCTGAGCGCAGCCGCCAATTCGCTGTCCCCCTCGCCCACATCGTCGTCGCTATCAAAGGCCATGAGCCGCTCTTTTCTGCCCTCGATCTGGCGTCGACGAACGTCGGGGCTATAGCGGCCGATCAACTCGCGCTGTGCAGCCAGCTCCGACCAGGCTTCCACGGCGTTGGTCACCGCCTCCCGTAGACACTCGTCACCCGCCCCCTCCAGAGCCCCCAGAAGATCGTCGACCAGGGCCGCCAGGGGTCCATCGTCGCCGGCCAACCGCCGCCCCTGTCTGTCGTCTGTGATGGCGGACAACGCCTCGACTTTCGCCGTCTCTTTTCCCTCCAGATATCCCGGCAGTTGAAGAATCACGGCGCTCAAGCCGGCGCCCAATCCCCACAAAAGAAGGGGCGCCGATTCGAGCAATTGCCCACTGGAGCCTCCGTTTAACAGAACGGGAAATACCCACAACGGTAATGCGGCGATGACGATGGCCACTGGGACAATCGGCAGATTCCGCGACTCCTTCGACGTCCAGATCCACCGGCTGATCACCACACCCAGCCCCATAGCAAGCCCCGCCGCAATCGGAGAAAAAATAAGGGCTGTAGCCACCATCAGACCAAGGGCAATGCCCACGGAGACCCGGGTGGCGGCCTCCATATTATTGTCGGCCCGGGCGGCGTCGCAGGCACCGACCAGAGCGCCGAAGCTAAGGGCGATCAACAAGGGATCGGCGCTGCCGGCGAGTTGGATCAAGATGGGCACCGATATCGCCGCCAGGGCTCCGCCGGTGAGAAAGACCCAGCCGTCGGTGGGATCTAATCGCCTCCCCTCATCGCGGCGCCCGGCCCGAGTTTCACCATCGAGACTTTTCGCCTCTGTTCTCGTCTGACTTCTCTGCTCTATCGCTCTCATCTTCGAATCTCCCGAAAAGAATTAGACTGCACCACCGTCGTCGCCGCCAACCGTCTCTGATTGGTCACTGCCCCCGATACAACTGGATGGACTCCACCTGGACCTCGGCCGCCGAATTTCGCCCTCTCGCCGATCTGGCCGGCACATTCCGAACCGTGTCGTCCACCCGATCGAAGAGCATATCGATCTGTTGGGCCGTCTCCTCTTCTTCGTCGATCTCATAGCGCTGTCGTGCCTGACGAATTCGCCGGCGCTCGCGCTCCAATTGGTGAGTCGCCGCCTGCTGTTCGCCCCGATCGTAGAGCTCCATGACCTCCATGATCGTATCCTGCGTGCGCAGCTGCTCCACCCGGGCCATGACGCGATTGTCCACCGAGGCTTCCACGGCCTCCTGGTCGATGCTCACATCTGCGGCCATCGCCAATTGATGACGAGCCGGTCGCTCCGAGAGGCGATCCACGTATTCTGTGCGCACGTCGACCAGGGGCTGGTCGGCGTTGACCGGCAACTCCTCGATCCGAAGTCTGACCACGGCGCTCAGACGTCCCCCGGCGGGCATATCGCCCATGGCGATGCGGTGCCCCTCCGAGAATTCCTCGCTGCGAAAGCCGATGACCCGCTCGATCTTCACCCCCGGTCGAGGACGAATCTCCACTTCGATGCCCGATGCAACGGTGTCGCGAAGGGAGTTCAGCTCATTGGAAAAGGCCAGCTCCAGGTCGGCGGAATTGCTTATATGCCGGAAGTAACCGGAGCCCTCTTCAGCCATCGCCCCCATCAGTCGTGCGTCGTAGCTGGGGCCAAAGCCCAGGGTGCTCACCGTGATGCCCCGCTGGCGAATGGAGCGGGTTTTTCCGGCCAGGCCGTCATGATCGATAATTCCCACGTTGGGGATTCCATCGGTCATCAAGATGACTCGATTGACCATCTCATCCGTGGCCTGTCGCTCCACGGCTTCGAAACCATCGCGCAGACCGCCGCTGATATTGGTCGTGCCCCCGGCGTGAATTCGATCAATGGCCGCGTGAAGTCGACGCCTTCCCTCGGAGGTCACCGCCGTGGGCTCCACCAGCACCTCCGATTCATGATCGAAGGCCACCAGGGTGATCCGGTCCTGCTCTCCCAGGCCATTGACGAAGGTTCGGGCCGCCTCCCGGGCCTGTACCATGGGCTCACCATGCATGGAGCCCGACCGATCGATGACCAGCGCCACGTTCAACGGAGGCCGCCTCTCGGGAGTTCTCTCCGAGGCCGCCAACGACACTTCGACGTAGAGTTCGTCAAAACTGGCCGACGGGATAGTTCCATGTGATAATCGACCAGTCACCTCCAGGGCCGTCCCCGGTTTGGTATCGGTATCGACGGCGTCCGGCGCCTCCTCCACCAGAAGCGGAGGCGGTTCCTCGAAATCGACGAGCGGCGTCTGCCCTCTGTATTCGACCTCATTAGAGGCCAGCGCCAGGGCCAGCCCTACGAGCATTACGGTGACGACGGCAAATGCAGTGAGCGTTCTCATCTCGGTTCTCCTCGGTCGGTTCGTCCCTTGGATGGGACCAGTGTGGGTGTCACCGAGATACCAACGAGAGTTTTGGCCAATGGATCTAAAAAACTTTAAGATGATCTGGCCGCGGGAATGGAACGTGCCCCGATCGCCCTTTTCGTCTTAGGTCTTTGGCTTATGCCCACTCGTTAAATCCATTTCGTATTGAGGCTCAATGGAGCGCCTTTCTCACATCACCCTCTGCACCACCGTAGCCACACTGGTCTGCTGCCTTCTGCTGGGCTGCGACGCCGACGATGATCGGGTCGATCAGAACCTCCCCTGGGCGGCCCCGTCACAAGACACCGGCGACGACGGCCCCCAGGTGGTGGCCCTGGTCAACGACCGAGAGATCACCGCTGACGAGGTGGAGCGTCGCCTCGATCGTATCGGTGAGCTCTATCGGCTGTCCCAACGCCCCTTCGACGACCAGGCGCGAGCGCAGCGACGAGAAGAGGTGATTCACCGCCTGGTGGAGCGAGAGTTATTGCGTGCCCATATCGCCGACCAGGACATTCAGATCGACGACGAAAAAGTCGAAGAGATGGTGCGCCAGAGAGTGGAGCGGGATTTTCGCTCCCAAGAGGCATTTCAACGCTTCTTAAAGGCCGAGCAGATAAGCCAGGCCGATTTCCACGAACGGGTGCGCGAAAAAATGACCATCGACGCTCTGCTGGCCGAGCGTGTCGATGCGGAGGCCATCCCGGAAGAGCAACTTCACGACTATTATGAGCGAATTTCGCGCCGCCACCCGGCGGACGAGCGCATCCACGCCTCCACCTGGGCCATCGAGCTTGGCCCCGGCGCCGATGGGGACACCCGGGAGAAATGGCGTGAAACGGTCGAAAAGGTCCTCTCCAAAGTGGATGAGCCAAACGCCATATCTGCCCATCTCGATCATTCCCAGCTGAGCATCAAAGCCGATCGTACTCGCTGGCTCGAGCCCCGCCACCTGCCTCCGGAGGCGGTGGATCTCCTCTTCGATGAGCAAGCCCCCACCAACTCGGCTCATCTGGTCGACACTCCTCAGGGGTTTGAACTTTTCTGGATCCACGATCGCCGCGAGGCCGGCGTGCGCGACTTCGACGAAGTCCGGGACCAGCTCTATGAGCGAGCCCGACGCAGCCGACTCCAACAGGAACGCCGAGAACTCATCGAGGAACTTCACCGCCAGGCCCAGATCGAAATCCTCTTGCCCGACGTCACCCTCGAGGCCTTCGAGGCCCGCAATTGAGATGAGCTTCCCACCACCTTCATCTCGATTTTTAATGGCTGCCCTGGCGGCAGTGATGGTTTCTCTCTTTACTTCTCTTCTCCAGGCCTACCAGCTCCCCCCACAGGCGGAGTCAACTTCTGGTGCACCGTCGACTTCCCTTGGCGGAGCCCATACTTTTTTCCAGACCTACTCCTTTCGGATTCCCGACGATGCCTTTCCCCTGGAGCTCGTCTTCGTCGGGCCCGTCGTCGATGAGATGAACCCCGATGAAGTGGCAGAAGCCGTCGAAATCGCCGTGCGGGCCTGGAACGACGTGGCCTGCTCCTACGCCGAATTTCGGTGGGCTGGCTTTGTGGACTCCTTCGATGATGTAGGAGCCGGCCAGGTCCCGATCTGGTTTGATTTCTCACCGGGGGTCTTCGAATCTCTCTACGCTTGGACGCCTCTCCCCGGCTCGAATGAGACGCCTCCCGAAGGCCTGGAGGTGATCGTCAACGGCGCCACCTACAGGTGGTCTCTGGAGCCACGGCCCTTCCAATTTCTTCCACACAAGCCTTCTCCCGAACGTCCCACCGCCGATCTTCCCTCGATCGTGACCCATGAATTGGGCCACGTCTTAGGCCTGGCCCATACCGAGGCTCACGGGGCGGCGACGATGGTGGCCACCTATCTGGGCGACGGGCATCAACGAGAGCTTAGCGCTGTGGACAAATTGGGCGCCTGTCACCTCTACCCCACCGAAGCCGACGAATGCTCCACCGACGCTGATTGCCCCCCCGGTGCTGCCTGCATTAGCGGTGAGCAGGGCTCGGTCTGCGATATCTACCTTGGAGAGGTCGGCGATTATTGCGGGGTGGAGTTAATCCACTGCCGCGGACTCTGTCATATCGACGATCCTCCCACGGGAACTGGCTATTGCTCCCGGCCATGCGGCTCCCACGATCAATGCCCGGAGCATTTCTCCTGCCTCGACATGAGCGTCGACGCCGATAACCCGGAGCGGATCTGCCGCTTCGATCCCGATCTCACAGAGGACACAACCTCCGGCGGATGTGCCGTCGCACAGGGCGCGCCGCCCAAAACTCCCCTGGCGTTGTTGATCCTGGCGACCGCCGTTGCCGCCATCCGCACAAGGCGCGCCAACCCAACGGGCCCTGCCATCGGCATCTACCACTGAATATTTTCGAGCATCTCCTCAAAGGTCGACAGATGTGCGTCTCGACGGGCTCGAGAGAAGAACCCCGTAAAGATCCAGGCTCGATCGCCCTCGTGGGTATGCCAGACGACGAGGCGATAGTCGTCGCCATCGCGTTCCAATTCGTATTCGAAAAAAAGTCCCCTTCGACCGGCGAAGGCTCGCTCTGTGCGCGATGAATAGATCTCAAACCCCGCACGGCGAAGGTCATTGTCGAAAGTGCGCCAATATCGCTCCCATCTCGGCGCCGAAACCGAATCGCTGACCCGAACCTCAATCTGGGCCAGACTGTCGGCAGCGGAACGGAAGGTAGCCCGGGCCCCCTGGCCTGGACGAATGATATTCCACCCCGTGGGTCGCGGGATGACCACTTCCCCATCGAGGAGCTCCACCGCCTGGGCACGCGGTGCCGGCGCCTCATCTTCTTGGGCCACACCGGCCAGGGGGACCATCAACCCGACCAGCGTCAAGACCATCGCTGCCAGCGCCCGAGCTATCATCGCGCCAAGCTCCTTGTGCCCATGACCAGAGAAAAAAAGCCCGCACGTCTTTGACGGGCGGGCTTCAAACTTTTCGATTCACCTTATTCTGGCGCTCGACTCAGCCACCTTCGGAGAACCGAATATTTTCGATGACCGACAGATAGGCGTCTTCATGGTTGGCGCGCTCTTCATCCTGCATATAGCCGATGACAAGCCAGGCCGTCTGGTCGCGCATAAATTCAAAGACCACCACCTCCAGGGTCACCCCGGAGTGGGTGAAGGCATAGTCGATCTTCTTGCCCTCGTAGTCACCGATCGTCGCTGCTTCTTCGGAAACCTTTTCAAAATTCGACTCCGTCAGAGTCTTGTGAAAAGTATTGAAGAAGGTATCGGCCACCTCGGCGGTCATCAATCGAGTGCCGATGACCTGGATCTGGCTCTGCGAATCGCCGTGCTTGAAACTGGCCACCGCCTTATCATCGTCGGTCGTCGTCTCCCAGGCATCGGGGGCGACCACGGTGACGCCAAATTCATCGTCTTCCACGGCATCTTGAGCCATGGCGACCGTCGAAATCGAGAGCGCCAGCAATAATACGAGCACAAAGCGGGCGGTTTTCATAAGGGTTCTCCTAACCATAAAAGCGCATCCTGCGCGATTGTCGTCGTCGCTGCTACTAGAGGTTATAACAACCTAAGTGGGTCGTGGCAACAATTGCCTGAACGATGATCTTCTTCATAAAAAAGCCAGGTCAATCGTGATGACTTAAACGCCATGAGCACGTAGAGTAATCCCCGATCATCGGTCCGTCCAGCATCCTCAGTGAGATGTCGTTCACCATGCTCCGATCCTCAGCATTTATTTTCAAGACCGCCCTCGCTGTTCTGGCCTGCCTCACCATGGTCATCGCCGCTCCCACGGCGCTTTGGGCCCAGGACGGTGAGCCCGGCCAAGAAACCTCACAAGAATCTCCGCCGTCGATGACCGAGGTGGCCGAGCAAGAAGCGCTGGGCGCCTTTCCCTCTTTATTGGACCAGCCCAACCCGGAAGACGTGCCGGCGGTCACCTTGGGAGAGATCGAACCCGGCATCCAGGAGGCGATCAATCGCCTCCAGGAAGAGTTCAGCCCTTTTCTAGAACGCCGGCAGATGGGATTTGATCGGTCGCTCCTCGATCTGGTCGCCGACGACCTCACCGGTCTCTGGCAGGGAACGGAGCGACTGCTGGCCGACCCCCAGATTCTGGATGTGGGCCGAGTGCTCGAACTGTCACTCATCGGCGTCATCCTCGCCCTGCTGGTCGTTCTCTTTTTATTCATCGACTGGCAGACCACACGGGCTGCTTCTCGAATGCAGGCCCGGATTCACCTCGACGTATCACTGGGCATGACCACCCTGGTGCGCAAGGCGATCCTCATCGGCGCCCGCGCCGTCTCCGTGTTGGTGCTCATCCTCTTTAGCTTCTTCCCGATCCGGGCCATCTTCGGCGCCGTTCCCTGGACCCTGCTGCTCACGGACACCCTTGTCTGGTTGCTGGCCTATCGAGTGGCCGTGACGGCGTTGGTCAGCTTCCTTCGCCTCCATCCACGAAGCGAAAAAGCGCAGTCCCGCCGCGCCACCCTGGAGCGCTTCGGCAAGATCGCTCTTCAGGTGACCCTGGGATTTATGATCGCCCTGGCGGCCATCGAGCGTTTTAATTACCACGACCAGATGGCGGCCTTCGTCTTCTTCTGGTTCCGCTTCACTCTGGCCATCCTTCCCGTCTATCTGTTGGCCAGCCGAAAGGCCGTGTTGTCCCTGCTCCCGCCGGAGCCCAAGTCGCGGCTCGCCCGAGCTCTCTTCGGCGCTCTGGCTCGCAACTATTATTTGGTGCTCCTTCTCACCGTCATTCTCCTGGCCTTCAACGCCGCCGGCTATATCGCCGCGGCCACCTTCTTTTTGACCCGCGGCTACGCCCTGCTGGTGGCCGCCACGTTGTGGTTCGTCTTCCTCGAGCGGATCCACCACCTGGTGGAGCGCAGCTTCGCCCAGGCCGAAGACGACGATAGCCCGCCCTCACCGCTTTTGCGCGATCTCCAGCATTGGATGGTCTTCGCCGGCACTTTCGTGGTGATCATGGTGGGGCTCAAATTCCTGCGCCTCTACGATCCGATCATCGCCCTCTTGACGCCGCCGCTGCTGACCATCGGCGAGCTTCATATTTCGCTGTACAACCTGCTCAACGTCAGCCTCATCATCCTCGGTTTTTGGCTGTCGATCAGGCTGTTTAAGAGCATCTTAAATGCCAAGGTCTACCCCGCCTTCGAGGTCGAGATCGGGGTCGCCTACGCCACGAATACGCTGATCAACTATTTCCTCTTCGTCGTGGCCTTTGTCCTCTGCCTGGTCGCCCTCGGGGTGCCTCTGTCGGCGGTGATGGTCGTCATGGCCAGCCTGGGCGTGGGCATCGGCTTCGGTCTTCAAAATATCGCTGAAAACCTCATCTCCGGTTTCATCCTCCTCTTCGGTCGGGCCGTCAAGAAGGGTGACTTCGTCACCATCAACGAGCTCTACGGCCGCGTCGAAGCCGTCGGCGCCCGTAGCGTCGTGGTGCGCACCCCAGACAATTACTCCATGCTCGTGCCCAGCAAGGAGATCGTCAGCGGGCGGATCATCAACTGGACCTTCCAGGACGATGTGGTCCGAGTCCACCTGCCCATCGGCGTCAGCTACGACTCCGATCCCACGGAGGTAAAAGAAATTCTCCTGGCGACCGCCAAAAAACATCCCGACATTCTCCAGGAGCCGGCCCCCGACGTGTGGATCAACGGTTTCGGTGACAGCTCAGTGGAGTTCGATCTTCTCGTCTATTTTGATTGTCGCACCACCAATGAGCGCACCCTACGAGGGAAATTCAACTTCCTATTGTGGGAGGCCTTCAAAGAGGCGGACATCCAGATTCCCTTCCCCCAGCGCGATCTACACCTGCGCAGCGTGGGCGACGGCGATGAGATGCCCCAGGCCTGGTTCCCCTCGAAAAAAGAAAACGGCCCTCCCCGTAGCAGCCGAAAGAGCCAGGACACTAAAAAAACCGAGCAGTCGGGATAATCGAGTAGTGATCAAACCTCACCGGCGGCGTCGACGCTGGTCCGCAGATCGCTGACGAAGCGCTCGAGATGTTGCTCCACTTGCGGGCCCCCGCCTTCGATGAGCCAGGCCACGGCGGAGCTGACGAGAACACCGTGAGCGGCGCGTACGATTTGAGCCGCCTCTTCCCCACTCTC
>SLJM01000461.1 GCA_007135085.1 Myxococcales bacterium | reverse complement strand
TCGCCGATGGTGTCAGTCACGGCGAGGATGGCGACAAGAAAGCCTATCAGGACCAAGATCTGAAAGAGAATAACCCATAAATTGGGAGGCTTTGGGCGCGCAATGCGCCGGCGTTGGCGTCGAGCCATGGTGTTCCTCTCATGCCTGTCTGGAGTCGCGACCGCTCAGAGATGCTCGACGCGGTCGGGACAATGCTCACTGGCAGCGCGCAATCCCCGGATATGCATCTCCAACCGGGTCCGCCCCCGGAAGGTGGCAAAGCGTGGTACGAATGCCACGGAGACCCGGTCGTTGAGCAGACCCCGCTCTTCGGCCATGGAAAAGCCAATCCCGTCGAGCACTCCACTGCCATCTCGGAAACGGGCCTTCAGGTGATTTTTACCCACCACTCGCACCCGGCTGGCCTTGCTCTCCCGGCAGAGCAAAATGGGCTCGCGATTGCCTGTACCGAAAGGCCCCAGCCGGGCCAGATCGCCGCCAAAATCAGCGTCCAACTCGGAGAGGGCTACTTCACAATCGATTCGAAGCCGCGGTCTGGGCAATCGACCTTCTTCCAAAACTGCGGTCAACGCCTTATCGAGGCGGTCGCGAAGGGCCTCTATCTGTTCCTCTCGAACGGTGAGTCCCGCAGCGGCCACGTGGCCACCGTAGGTCTCTAATAAGTCGGCACCCTCCCCAAGTATTTCAATGACGTCGATGCCGTGGATGCTGCGCACGCTGCCCTTGGCCAGACCATCCTCATCGATGCCGACCAGGACCGCCGGGCGGTGGTAGCGCTCCACGAGGCGGCTGGCCACGATTCCCAACACGCCGCGGTGCCACTGGCGACCGGCGACGACGAGCATCTTTCGTCCCTGAGCCATCTGTTCTTCGGCGCAGGGCAGGACCTTGTCGAGAATTTCCTGTTCCTGGTCCTGGCGTCGGTCGTTGAGTTTTTCCAGATGGCGCGCAAGCTCGATGGCGCGAGCATAGCTCTCAGTGGTCAATAATTCGACGCACATCGAGGCATCGCCCATCCGTCCTGCGGCGTTGATACGGGGAGCGAGGCGGAAGCTTATTGTTTGAGGTGTCACCCTCCCGCCATCCACTCGGGCACGCTCCATGAGCGCCGATACTCCCGCTCGTCGCCGGCTTCCCAATACGTCGAGACCGTGGCGCACGAAAGTGCGGTTCACATCGGTCAGGGGCACCACGTCAGCCACCGTACCCAGGGCGACCAGATCGAGATATTCTCGCAGATCGGGCTCCGGGATATGCTTAAAGACACCGAGTTCGCGAAGTCGGGAGCGAAGGGCGACCAGAAGATAGAAGGTCACACCCACGGCGGCCAGGTCGGTAAAAGGGAAGGGGCAATCGCTTCGCAGGGGATTGAGCAGCGCCTGGGCCGGCGGCAGCTCATCGGGCACCGTATGGTGGTCGACGACGACCACCCGAAGCCCGAGCCTTCTGGCCAGCTTGATCTCTTCTACGTTCGAGATACCACAATCAGTGGTGATCACCAGATCCACGCCCTGATCGACGGCGCGGCGCACCGACTCGGCGTTGAGTCCATACCCATCCTGATCGCGAAGGGGCACGTAATAGTCGACCCTGGCGCCGAGTTGACGCAAAAATTGATAGAGCAGACTCACGCTGCAGACCCCATCGACGTCATAGTCGCCGTAGATCAGAATCTTTTCGCCCCGGTCAATGGCGGTCAGCACCTGGCGCACGGCCTCCTCCATATCCTTCATCAAGAAGGGGTCGTGCATCTCCTTGAGGGAAGGATTGAGAAAACGGTAGGCCCCGTCCAGGTCGGTAAATCCACGCCGCAACAGAATTCGCGCCGTCAATGGGTGCACCTCCAGAGCCTGGACCCATTCGGCCTCACGCTCCTTGGGAGTGCGGTAAACCACCCATTCTGTACGTCGCGACTTCACTCTCGAGAGCTCCAACTTGCGTTCTCTATCAGATGGTGAACCTAACAAAAATAGTGGCCGCCGTCACAGCCTTGCCAGCTCGAACGTCAAAAAAAAACCCCGGGTCCGTCGACCCGGGGCAAAACAGGCGGCCCGAGGGCACCCTGTTTGGGTTCATCAAAACTCCAGCGACGTGTCGCCTTCGGTCTGGTCGAGCAGCTCCTGTGCCTGACGTCGTTCCTTGAGGTAGCTGTCCATCTTCAACATCACCGGCGAGGCGACGAAGATCGACGAGTAGGTACCGATGGCAACACCGATCATCAGGGCCAGAGCAAAGTCCTGGATGAGCCCCGTCGCCACCACGGCGATGACCGAAACTGCACCGAAGGTGGTCAACGACGTGATCAACGTACGGCTCATGGTCTGGTTGATGGCCTCGTTGACCACATCTTTGATCGGTGTGTCTCCAGACGAATCGAGGTTCTCACGTATCCGGTCGAAGACGACGATCGTATCGTTGAGAGAATAACCGATAATAGTCAACAGGGCGGCCACGATAGGCAGGCTGATCTCGATGCCGAAGATGACGAAAAACCCGAGGGCGATGATGATATCGTGGGTCAGGGCTGCCACGGCGCCCGGGGAGTAGCGAATGTCGAAGCGGAACCAGATATAGAGGAGAATCGCTCCCAGGGCGACGATCATGGCCAGCATGCCGTCGTTTCGAAGCTGCTCACCGGCACGTGGGCCCACCGACTCCAGGCGCTGCAATCCGCCGCTGGGGTCGAAGGCATCGCCGAACTCCTCGGAAAAGCCGTCGCGGATGACTCGCGACAGGTCCTGGAAGCGCAGTGAATACCAGTGCTCGCCGGCCTGACCACGAGTCTCGACGGTGACGTCCATGACGCCCGCGGCGGCCACGGCGGCCTCGATTTCCTCGATGGTCTTCTCAGCGGTGTACCGGACCTCCATGCGGTCCGGCTGCTCGGGGATGAGATCCGTTCGCTCGTGATCGCCAAGCCCCTCCAGTTCTTCGGCGATCACCTGGCTGCCCGCCTCATCGACGACCGCCACATCAGCGGTCTGGATGATAAACGAGTTCTGGTCCGGCGAACCAAAGCGTTGCACCAGGGGGTCGCCCAAAAACTTCTCGGCCGCCTCGCGGACTGCTTCGTCGTCGACGGGCTCCTCGAATTGGACGATCACCTCCGTGCCCCCCTGGAAGTCAATGCCCCAGCTGGGACCGATGACAGCCAGCAGAAATACACTCACCGCAATTAGAATCACCGAGAATATGGCGGCGATTCGACGCTTCCCCATGATATCGTTTTTCGCATCATAGGGGTATATTTGAAACATCTTCATGGAACTCTCTTCGCGTTCTGAACTGCCGTCTTCGCCGACGGCGATGGGTTCTTAAAATGGCCGATTTCGCGCCGTATCAGATGCTCAACTTATTATTCTTCGTACGCTCCATCCACTCGACGAAGAGCAGACGAGTCACATACACCGCGGTGAATAGGGTCGCTCCAATACCGATGAGGAGCGTCACCGCGAAACCGCGGACCGGGCCCGTGCCGTATTGCAGGAGCACCAGACCGGCTATACCGGTGGTGATATTGGCGTCGAAGACGGCGGAGTAGGCCTTTGCGAAGCCCTCGTTGATGGACTCCTTCATGGGCTTTCCGAGGACGTATTCCTCGCGTATCCGCTCGTAGATGATGACGTTGGCGTCCACTGCCATACCGACGGTCAAGATGATGCCGGCGATTCCTGGCAGGGTCAGCACGGCGTTAAGGCCGGCCAACATGGCCATAATAAAGGTCAGGTTGAGCAGCAGGGCCACCGTGGAGATGGCGCCACTGCGGCGGTAGTAGAGAAGCATGAAAAAGATGACCAACAAGCTGGCGATAATCAGCGCTCGAGTACTGGAGTCGATGGACTCCTGACCCAGCGTGGGGCCGACGAGGGTTTCGAATTGCAGTTCGATCGGCGCCGGGAGGGCGCCGTGGCGCAAGACGATGACCAGGTCCTGAGCGCTGGCCTGAATCTCGGTAAACGATTGCTGGTCGCCCATGGTGATTCGAGCACGGCCGCCGGTGATCGGCTCGTTGATGACGGGAGCGCTCTGAACTTCGTCGTCGAGCAAGATGGCGAAGCGCTGACCCACGTTGGCCGTGGTGGTCTCGGCGAACATATCGGCGCCGGTGGCGTCGAAGTTTAGCGAGACGTAGGGCTGGTTGAATTCCTGGTCGATGGCCACCCGGGCATCCTGAATATAATCGCCGGTGACCTCCGTCTCCCGGTAGATCAGGTAGGTGTACCAGTAGGAACGCTCTTCATCGACCTGCTCCTGTTCGTCGTCCAGATAAACCGGGTGATGCTGGAAGCCGACGATCCGGTCGCGGGGCATCTTGTCTTCAAAGAAATCGCGCAGGGCGTCTTTGCTCTGGTGAGTGATGGTGATGTACCCGCCGCCGAGACGGCGAAGGGCAAAGCCCTCGGGCAGTTGGCCGCGGAATTGGTTGAAGAAGTCGTTGGTGCCGTCGTCGTCGACCATCTGGAAGCGAAGCTGGGCGGTCTGACCGATGAGATCACGAGCGCGATCCACTTCGTCTTCGCCGATACCCGGCAACTGGACGACGATGTCCGTCATACCCTGGCGGTTAATCGAGGGCTCGGCCACGCCGAGGGCGTCGACCCGATTTCGGATGGTCTCAATGGCCTGCTCGATGGCAAAGCCCTTGGTCTCCTCGATATAGTCTTCGTCCATCTCCATGCGCAGCGTGTTGCGGCCGATATCGCTCAGATTAAACTGAGGAAAGTGGCTCATGAAGTCGTCGTCGACCAGCCTCATATCGTCGCTATTGCCAAAGCGAAGGTCCAGGTAGAGCTCGCCGCGGGCGTGGCGCACTTCGACGTCAACGTTCTCGTCGATGCGGCGCAGGCGCTCGTCAATATCGCTCTCCATGCGCTCCAGGCGGTCCTGAACGGCGCGATCCACGTAGACGTGGTATTGGAGGAGCAGTCCACCCTGAAGGTCGAGCCCCAGCGTGAGCGGCTCGAAGTTGCGCCACCCCACGCGGGGACGCTCTTCGGGGTCGAGGGCCATATATTCGTCAGGCGTAACCCCTTCGGGCAACTGGACGAAGTGGGAGGCAAAGCCGTCTACCTGCCCCGGCTCGCCGTCGAGCTGACCGCTCGTAAAGTCGATGACCGTCGGGGCCAGGACGTAGAGGGCGACGATAAACGCCACCAGGACCAGTCCCCATCGCTTAAAAAAGTTCTTCATAAATCGGAAACTCCGTTCGGCTCGCCTCCGCGCAGACCGCTACGCAGGAGGGAGCGCCGTTCATTGAATCTCGTTGACCGCGGCGAGTCGGTCAGAATTTGTGACCCTTATCTTCATCGTCGGAAGAGTCGTCGCTGTCCTTCTTATCTTTGTCTTTATCTTTATCTTTGTCGTCGTCGGAGTCGCTGAGGAACTCCTCTTGCAGTCGTTGAACCTTCTGGCGGTCGATCTTTATCTTGGTGCCCCGGCTAATCTCGAGGTGGATGACCGGACCGTCCACAGATTTGACGGTGCCGAAGATGCCGCCGGCGGTGACCACCTGGTCACCCTTCTTGAGTCCCGACAACAGCTTTTGATGACGCTCCATTTCTTTTTTCTGAGGTCGAATCAGAATGAACCAAAAAATCAAGAAGATCACGGCGAACATGATCACCGTGCCCCAGATACCTTCGGCGCCCTGTTGTTGGGCGATCATCAGATATGACAAATCCATGGACGTCCTTATCTCGTTACTCGTTGTTCCAAGGTCGGTGCCGGTCCCGACGAGCAGGGCGCGGCATCGCTGGTGCTCAAGCTAGAGCGCGCACTGGTCAACAAGGGCCAGCAGGTCACTTTTATTTCCCGCAACTGCGTCACGGCTCAATGCCCAGAAACGACGCGTTGACTTATCAGCGCCAAACACACAGGTCAAGTGGGCGACGTGGTCACTCTGATTCGATCTGCGAATAGAACTGGCGGCGGAAGGCCTCAAACCGTCCCTCTTCGATCGCCTGGCGTGCCTGTCGGACCAGATCGAGGTAGTAGGTCAGGTTGTGCAGGGTGCATAACTGGCCGGCGAGCATTTCCTTGCTCTTATATAGATGACGCAGATACGCGCGAGTGAAATTCGTGCATGTATAACAGGAGCAATCAGGATCGAGGGGGCCCAGATCGTGTTTATGGACGGCGTTTCGGATTTTGACCACTCCCCGACTGGTAAAACATTGACCGTTGCGGGCGTTTCTGGTGGGCAGTACGCAATCGAACATATCAATGCCGCGGCCGATGCACTCCACCAGATTCTGGGGCGTGCCCACCCCCATCAAATAGCGGGGTTTGTCGGCGGGCATCAGCGGTGTGGACACCTCGACGGTGTCGTACATCGCCTGCGAGGCTTCGCCGACGCTCAATCCCCCGATGGCAAATCCGTCAAAGGGCAGATCGCAAAGAGCATCGATATGTTCCCGGCGAAGCTCGGCATCGATGCCCCCCTGTAGAATGCCGAAAAGAGCACAGTCCGTACGGGTTCGAGCCTCCAGGCATCGCTTCTCCCAGCGCGTGGTCCGAGCCATGCTGTTGCGCATATACTCCCGCGAGGCACCGGCCGGTGGGCACTCGTCGAAGGCCATCATGATATCGCTCCCCAATACTTCCTGGATCTCGATGACCTTCTCCGGGGTGAAAAAGTGACGAGAGCCCGAGATATGGTCCTGAAACTGGACGCCGTTTTCCTCGATCTTTCGAAGATCTTTGAGGCTGAAGACCTGGTAGCCCCCAGAATCGGTGAGGATCGGCCGATCCCAATTCATCATCTCGTGGAGGCCGCCGTGGAGTTCGATGATCTCCAGCCCCGGACGTAGATAGAGATGATATGTATTGCCCAGCACGATCTGAGCTTTGACTTCCTCGACGAGTTGGTCGGGGCGCATGGCCTTGACCGTTCCCAGGGTGCCCACGGGCATGAAGATCGGGGTCTCCACCTTGCCGTGGGCGGTCTGAAAATAACCGGTACGGGCCATGCCGTCGCGGGCCTGCTCCTCAAAATAAAAGGTCTCGCATGTGACCAGTTCAGATGTGTTCATAAAATGTCGGTGGTTTAGGGAGCCGGTAAAATCAGGCTCGAATCGCCATAGCTATAGAAACGATAACCCGCTGCCGCGGCCTCCTCATAGATGGAGCGCATGGCTCGATAACCGGCCATGGCGGCCACCAGGGCCAGCAGGGTGGAGCGGGGGAGGTGAAAATTGGTGATCAGGCCGTCGCAGATCTCGATGGGCACGCCGGGACGCAAGAAGAGATTCGTCGACCGCCAGGCGCCACTGAACGGGTCCTCTCGACGAGCCTCCGATTCCAGTGCCCGCACCGAAGTGGTGCCCACGGCGATGACCCGTCCTCCTCTCTTGCGACAGGCATCGATGGCCGCTCCCAACTCGGGAGAGGCGAAATACTCCTCGCAGTGCATATCGTGCTCGGAGAGTTTGGAGCTTCTCACGGGCTGAAAGGTGCCGGGCCCCACTGTCAGGGTGACGCAGGCGCGCTCTACTCCCATGGCGTCGAGTTCGCTCAATAAGGGATCCGTAAAATGAAGGCCCGCCGTGGGCGCTGCCACCGCTCCCGGCGACGCCGCGTAGACCGTCTGATAACGCTTCAAATCGAGCTCGCGAACCACGGGGGAGCCGGCGCGCTCTCGCTTTTTGACGATATAAGGGGGAAGGGGGACCTCGCCGAAGGCCTGGAGAAATTCCAGCGGTGAGCCCTGCCAATCAAAACGGACTTTTGCACGGCCCGGCTCAGCGGCCACCACCTGAGCGGCCGGCAATTGCGGGCGATCCCGATCGGCGAGCACCATTCCTGTGCGAACAGGTTTCGACGAACGGGTCATGCAGTGAAATACCAACCCCTGGGAGGGCTCGTCGGTCCAGGCCCCGGGCGTTGTGTCTTCGCCGGGCTGTAAGACAAAGAGCTCGACGCGGCCTCCCGTTTCCTTGTACACCGTCAGCCGCGCCGGAACGACCTGGGTATCATTGAAGACCAAAAGGTCGCCTGCCCTGAGGTAGGCGCCGAGGCGATGAAAGCGCTCGTGCTCGATCGTCTGCTCCAGGCCGTCGTAGACCAGCAACTTCGATCCATCCCGGCGCGCTGCCGGCTCATCGGCGATCAGCGCCTCGTCGAGCTCATAATCGTAAGCATCGAGGTCGTCCAGATCGATCTCTTCCCCATTTAGACGCCACAAATCGTTGTCTTTCTCACTGCTTGTCATAGGTTCGCACAACCCGGTCGGTTTTGTCGGCGAATGACGGTTGTTCCCGGCGCCGTCCCGACATACACTGGGAGACGACGACGCATGAGGCGGACTGAAACCATAAATCCCCGCAAAAGAAAAGCTGTTTTCATGTCCAAGGTCGACTCCGAAAAGGACCGCGCCGATCGAATCGGGCGAATCCAGGTAATCGTTCAGGAGGATTACGATCGCATTCAGGCCGCTGAAGGGCCCTTTACGGTCCTGAATCTGGCCACCGGCTCCAGCCCGGAGGAAGTACGCGATCGTTACGAGCGCTACGAACGCTTTTACCGGGCCGAAAACTTCCAACGCCTCGGTGATATGGATCTGACCCGCAAGGCCCTCGAGATTCGACGGGCCATTGGTCGGGCCATGGTCCAGATTCAGTCGAACTTCCAAACTCAGGAAACCCCGGCGGCCGGGGTGTCCTCACTGGCGGACCGGGAAGCGGGCCTTCCCGAAGTCGATCCCGACGCCGCCGCCATGGGCGATATCTATTTTCGCGACGGTCTGAGCTATCTACGGCTCGGCGACTTTAACGCCGCCTTCGATCAGTTTCAGCGAGCCAGCGACTACGATCCGTCCCGGGGAATCATCCTGGCCAACCTGGCCTATACGCGCTTCAAGATCGACCCCACCGACGAAGAGGTGGCCGATCAGACCGGCCGGCGCCTGCAACGGGCAGCGCAGATGGAACCGGATAACCCGGAGATCTTTTCTCTGGTGGCCCGGTTTGGAATCAACCGACGTGACAAAGAAGTGGCTGAACAGGCCCTAAAACGCCTGGAATCCATCGATCCCACCCATCCCCGACTGACACGACTTAAAAAGCGCGCGAATTTCTAGAAATTCCCGCCATGGCGGCCCATTTTCCCGAACCGGGCAGGGCGGCCGCTTCGACGGTGAATCCCCATCCCAGCTGGGGCCACTGCCGTTGGACCTCAACTCGCGCCCCCCCGTCGAGGGGGTGCCTTGGATCGCCGAAGAGGGCAAGTCCGGCATTCCAGTCGACCCAAAAAGCTCGAAAAGTAGAGGCGTGGAGAAGTTGTGCAGAGTCCATGACGGCGACGGCGGCAGTGCGAAACTGGGGCTCGAAGCCCAGTCCGTCTGGTCGATGGGCTCGCCCGGTGGCCAGCAGGTGGGTCGACCTCAATCGGGGTGTCCAATCCACCTGAAGTCGTCCTTCTAGATCGGGCGTGGAGCACTGCCAATTCCGACAGGAGCCGTGGGCAGCGACCACCAGGCGCCGTCCCAGCACCTGCCCCGTATAGGCAGCCCCCACTCGAAGCAGGGGGGTCCAATTTCGGCCTCTTCCGTCGTCATACCAACTAACTTCGGCGGGTATCTCCAGGCGTCTTTGGCCACCGAAGGCAAACGTCTGATCCATGCCGGCGCCAATCATGAGATAGGAGCTTTTGGGAGAACCGAAGAGTTGGTGAAGAGCTTCATTCGACTGAGTGTCTGGGAGCTCTTCGGCGATCACCGTGCGACGCCCTGCAAACCCTCGCAATTTCAAATCGTGGACAAGCCGCCAGGGACGTCCTCGCAGAGCGACTCCACCGTCGACCATGGCGTCGGCGATGATCCGGGTCGCCGCGCGGGATCCATCGTCGCTCCCACTGACCCCGAACGCTGCAGCACCTCGGAGCGCAGGGCGGAGATAGATCCGGCGAGTACTGCCAACGATGCGGTCCACGCGCAGTGTCAGAGCACTATATCGATCTTCGAATGAGCCCGGCGACAATTCGCGATGCTCCGCCCGCAGATCGGCTCGGCCCGGCGCTCCAAGATCGAAGCGGGTGCCG
>SLJM01000416.1 GCA_007135085.1 Myxococcales bacterium | reverse complement strand
GTTTGACTGTCAAGGACTTTCTTAAAAAATCTTTTCCAGTCGAGACCTCTTCGGATTGGTTGCCCGTTTGTTTCCAGCCGGGCCCTCTTCCGTCGAGGGAGGCGGTTTATAGGGGGTGACCTTTCCGCCGTCAAGGAGTAATTACGATTATTCTTCACTTCTTATTCCAGGAGAGGGAAAAATAGTCGGGAATGGTCAGTGAATACCCCGCCGTTATCGTCTCGTCGCCCGGGAACACACCGAGTTGCTTTACACCCGGTGGTGTCGGAACTAGGGTTTTGATTGTCCGAAGTGAATCAAGTGGGACTGTACCCCGCCCACCTCATCTACGTGGAGTTTGTGCCAATGCGATTATTGTCCAGGCCGGTGACGGCCACCCTATTAATTGCAGGCCTTTGCCTGGGTCTTTTGGCGTTTTCATCGACGGCTTCAGCCAACGATAACCTGATCAAGGAGCTGCCGCGGGGCCACGATACGGTGGTTTTGGTCGACTTCTCGCAGATGCGGGGCTCTCCTTTATATGACCAGGTCTTCGAGATGCTGGGTAATCACCCTGCGCTGTCGGGATTCCTCTCCTATATGGAAGACGATCTCGAGCTCGATCTGCGCAACGACGTCGAAGCCCTGGCCCTGACCACTGATACGCCGCCGTTGAGTGCCGAATTGCTCAACCAACCCATGGCTGCCCTCGACGGGAGTGGAAGCGCAAACTCAGATGGATCATTGATCCTGGTGCGCGGCGATCTCGATGCGGAAACGATATTGAAAAAGCTCGCCAGGGACTCAGAATACGAGGTGGAAAACAATCGACTGCCCCTCCAATCGGGAGAGATGCGCATTCTGGACTCAAAAACCCTTGCCATCATTGCCGGCACTGATGACTTCGTGACCGCCACAGCGCGCCAACTCGACGGCGACCGCTCCGGACCGGGCGGCGAATTTACGCGAGGCATCGCTCGCCTCGGTCCCTCACAGGGGATCTACGCCATGGTGCGTCCCACCATTAAAGACGACGTCGACGTAGAAGCGGAGCCCTCGTTTACGGCTCTTTCCGTCGATCTCAAAGATGAGGTTCAAATCGCCCTTCTCCTCGATCTCCCCACTGAGGACGACGCCGAGAAGATGGCCAAAGACGTCGACGAACTCAGAAGAGAATTTGGCGGAAACCCTTTGGTCTCGATGTTTGGAGCAAAGCCGCTTATCGATAACCTGTCGCTGCGTCAAAACGGCAAGGAGTTTTCCATGCGCACATCCATGACCAATGACGAGACGATTCGATTGGTCACTCAGCTCTATTCGTTGACCCAGTCCAGCCAGGATCTCTCCAGGCCCATCGGCGGCGATCGTTTCCAGAACGACGACGCCCAGGAGTCCGACTCATCCAGAGATGGTGTGGACGCTGATTTCAACTGAAGTGTACAAGGGGGGCCAAAAATGATTGCCGGCCCCTCGGAACTGATTCATTAAATGGATATATAACAGATGAAACGACTGACTGCGCTTCTGGTGTGCCTCTGCTGTCTCGTCCCCGGCCTGGTCTCCGCACAGCAGGCGTCACCAAGTGACGGCGTGCCCTTGCCGGATACGTCACTGGCCACCCAATCCGATTCGGCCAGTCTGGAGGTCAACCCGGCCGGTCTGGGCTATATCAGAGGGATCGAGGCCTCATACGGATTCTTCCTGCCCTCTCCGGACTACCAGCTCGTCGTACCCACGGGACATTCATTGACCCTGGGAATGGGCGGAGTGCTGGGAGCCATCGGCCTCGGCGCGCAATGGGTTGAGGACCGACGCCTGGGAAGCGATCGCTTCCCCTTTCAAAAATACACCATCGGCGGTGCAACCTCACCGACCCGGCTCTTCTCCGTTGGCGGCAACGTCAATTATTTCGCCAGTCGCACCGACGAGCGACTCAACGATCTTCGCACCGTCGACATGGGGATGCAGTTTCGGCCCACGACAGGGCTCGGTCTTGGCGTTATGGCCCGCGACATCTCCCCTGCCTTCCTCGATCCCGACCAGGCCCTGCCCCTTCGCCTGGGCGTGGGATTGGCGCTGCGCGGCTTCGACGGTCGCCTGGTCATCGATAACGAGGCCCACCTCGTCCAGGGCGCCGATCGCTTCGAGTACCGCCCCCGATTGGCCATCGAGCCCGTGAGCGGATTGCGGGCATTCGGACATGCCGAAATTGGCGTTCCCCTCCCCGGCCGTGAGGGCATGGCCCAGTTCGACGGGTTCTCGGTGGGGATGGAGATGTCATTTGGCCAGGGCGGGCTCCAGGGGGCCGGCTATTTCGGTCAATTCGGCACCTCCGAATCAACGGCGGTCACCGGAGTGGCCGGGCGGGCCTGGATGGGCACCCAGCCCAAGCGATCCCTTCTTCCGGAGCGCCCCTACTGGGTCAGCCTCGACCTGGACGACACCATCACCGAGCAGGCCATGGGCGGGTTCTTCGCCCCTCCCACCCAGGCTTATCTGGGTCTGATCAATGATATCGACGCCATGGCCGAAGATCCGGCCGTGACCGGGGTGGTCCTCAATATCGGCCCCATGAATCTGGGGTTCGGACAACTCTGGGAGTTCCACGATGCTATGGAGCGCCTCCACGACGCGGGCAAATATAGCATCGCCATCATCCATACCGAGGCGCCGACGACGCGGACCATCTATGCTGCCGCGGCAGCAGACGAGATCTGGATGGCCCCCAATACAATCTACGGGCCGACCGGGCTCAACGCCGAGCTGATTTCCTACGCCGGGCTGCTGGACAGGATCGGCGTCGAAGCGGAGTTCATGCGCATCGGCGACTATAAATCGGCGCCGGAATCACTGGTCCTCGCCGAACCGAGCGAGCCCGCCCTGGAGCAGACCAACGCCTATCTCGACGCCATCTACGACGAACTCACCACCCGTATCGCCGAGCGCCGCGGCATGGAGCCCGACGAGTTCCGGGCCGTCGTCGACGCCACGCCCCTCTTCCCGGCTGCCGCAAAGGATCGGGGCCTGATCGATGAGATCTTGTACTCCAACGAAGTGGACGATGAACTGCGCGAACGAATCACCAGCCGAATAGACATCGGTTATGAACGTGTCGAGACAGCCGACCAGCGCTGGGGGCGACGCCCGGAGATCGCCGTGGTTTATATCGACGGCGTCATCACTTCCGGAGAATCGGGCATGAGCCCATTCGGCGGCCAGATGATCACCGGCGCCGAGACGCTCAAACGATTGATCGGCCAGTTGGCAGACAACAACAACGTCAAGGCCGTCGTGCTGCGCATCGACAGTCCCGGCGGAAGCGCCGTGGCCAGTGACGAGATCTATCGGGCGATCCGCGAGCTGGCCCAGGAAAAGCCGGTCATCGCTTCCATGGGCAACGTCGCCGCCAGCGGCGGTTATTACGTGGCCGCCGCGGCCGACGAGATCTATGCCACCCCGGTCACGCTCACCGGGTCCATCGGCATCTACACGGGCAAATTCAACTTCCAATCCCTGGCCCAACGCTTCGGCATCGGCACTCATTTCGAGCCGCGTGGCGAGCGCGCCGGGGTCTTCTCCGCATGGCGTCCCTGGACCGACTCCGAACGGGAGGGGGTGGCCCTGACCCTGGAATACCTCTACCACCTCTTTTTGCAGCAGGTGGCCAGAAATCGGCCTCTGTCCCCGGATGAGGTCGACGAAGCGGGCCGGGGTCGGGTCTGGACCGGTCAGGCCGCCGTGGAACAGGGGCTTGTTGACGAAATCGGTGGAATTACCGACGCCCTTCGACGTGCTGAAGAGCTGGCTGGAGTGCTTCCCGGTCAGGCCTATTTTCGAGATCGCTCTGGCGCCGCCGGCGCTCTGCTGAGCCCGGGAATGACCACCGGCCTGCGAAGCGTTGGAGAGCGCCTCGGCCTGGTCAGCGCCACCGGGATTGCCACCCCGGAAGGCCAGATCATCAAGGCCCTCGAAGGCATGGAGTCCTCGCTTATCTGGCCCCTTTATTTCGACTCCGGCGAAGCGGTCTTCCTGATGCCCTACCAACTTTCCTACGACTGAACTCTGGAGTGTTGTACCGATGTTAAACCTCGCTGAACCGACGCGAGAGGAGTGGTTCCAGTCCATCGAGGACAATCTGGACACGATTCTCATCGATCACGCCCATCTGGAAAAACGAGCGGCCTCCACCGCTCTGAGCATGGTCTTTCGTTACACCAGCCGCCCCGGCCTGCCCCGAAAATTGGGGCTCGTCGTCCAGGAGGAGATGGATCATTTCGTGCGCATGCTCGATATCCTGGAAGCCCGGGGCGTAGAGCTGCGAAAGGTCGACCCCGCCCCCTATGCCGGAAAATTGGTCAAGCAGATACGCGATCACGAACCGGCGAAATTTCTGGATCGATTACTCGTAGCCGGCCTCATCGAGGCCCGCAGTTGTGAGCGCTTCTCAATATTGGCCGAGAAAGTGGACGACCCTGACCTGGCTGATTTTTACGCCGAGTTATTCGAAGCCGAGGCCAACCACTATACGCTCTATACGGGGATGGCTCGGGAGTACTTTCCAGCCGACGAAGTTAAAGAGCGCCTGGCCGAACTGGCCGAGCTCGAGGTGGAGGCCCTCAAGGCCGGGCGCGACCTTCCGCGGCTGCACTCCTATTGAGCTTTTTCGAGAAATCAACGGCACAAAAAAAGCCCGCTTCCCAAAAGGGAGCGGGCTTCTTCGTATCTTATCTGATTCATCTCACTCGCGGACGTCCTCTACTTCCTGCATGGCCGCCTCGAAGTCGTATTCCTGGCCGTCACGGAAGACCATGGCGATCTGGGACTTGAAGACCGTATAGGAATACTCCAGATAGGAGGACTGGATCTCAAAATAGGGGGGCCGATCGTTGTCGACGATGATCTCGCCAGTGAGGACGTGACCGTTTTTGAGGACGATCTGATCCAGGCTGTCAAGGCCCCTGGGCTGATCACCGCGCTTCCAGTTGACCTCCTGCACGTCACCGGCGGGCACGGTTCGCACCTCGCCGAAACGCTCCACCGTATAGAAGACGGGATTGACGGCGCGGATCGTGCCCTGAACGGTATCGCCGTTTCGCAGCACGAGTTCATCGGCCGGCGGTGGTTCACAGGTGGGGCAGACCTGAGTGACATCGCTCCAATCATTGAAGCTAAAGTCCACGTCCTGGGCCATCGCCGTGGATGCCAACAATGCCGTCGCAACCAATGCGACCGCGAATACTACACCTCTTACCTGCAACATGGATTTAGGCTCCTGCGACAAAATTTTCTGTGTCCACCGTCTCCAAACCATGGATGATTATTAGCATCGGGCCAATGGCGGCGCAAGAGCACAACATTGATCCACTCACACCGGTCCGGCAGGTGTCGCCGCTACAGCGTTTACAAGCCCGTCACCACGGGGCTACACTTCCACAGGCCAAGCCCATCACCCCCCAGACGAGCGAGTGAGACGATGAAACTCTATTATATCGAGCAGACCCGCGCGTTTCGGCCCCGTTGGCTCCTGGAAGAATTGGAGGCGCCCTACGAATTGATCCACCTCGATCCTCAGGAGCGCGAACATAAGAGTCCGGACTATCTAAAGATCCACCCCCTGGGATCGGTGCCGGCGTTGTTCGACGAGGGCCAGGTCATTTTGGAGACCATCGCCATCTGCATGCATATCGCCGACGCCCACCTGGACAGGGGAATCGCCCCCCAGGTGGGAACCGCCGAACGTGCCGCCTATTATCAGTGGCTCAGCTTTGCGGTGAGCACTCTGGAGCCCTGCATCTCCGATGCCTATATCCGCAGCTTCAACCTCCCCCCCGATCGACGCCACGAAGCAGCCACTCCCGACGAGCAGGAGCATTTCGGCTGGGTCATCACCCCCCTCGAACAGCATCTTCAGGGTAAGAAATTCGTCCTGGGCGACCGATTCACCGCCGCCGACGTGGTCGTCGCCGGCGTACTCGACTGGGCCGACCGCTGCGGATTCGCCGACTATCTAGGCTCGGGCACCGAATATCTAGAGGCCATGCGACGCCGCCCGGCATACGAGCGCGCCCTTGGCTAATTCGAGCGCCTCACCGTGACCTGCAATCGCCCGTCCCGATCGCGGGTCACGTACAACTCCCATGGCCGACAACAGACCTCGCAATCGCGGATCATCTTCCCCCGGCTTCCCGGATCGATCCAGATCTGGACGATCTCGAAACACCAGGGGCATTGAACTTCTGTGGTCTGCTCCACGTCTGTCCTCGTATTCAGCAAAGCATGGACAAAACTGCCCGCAAGCTCTCCGCCACCTATCAGGGGGAGTGTGATCCACCTTGATCGGTAATCGTGTCACTTGGAATCAGCGAACCTTTTTGAGTCTCTGGTCTTGAGTCCTGGGTCTTGAACGGCACCCTGTGATGAATGGCTTTTATTGTACGCCCTCGAACTGCGGAGGGTGTAGTGTCGTTCAAGGCCCGAGACACAAGACTCAAGACCGCTCCCGAGTCGTCACCGAGGTAGGATGCTGAAAAATTTACGACAACCGACCAAAACTGATCACACCCTAATCAGGGGATTTTCCTTCGGTCAGCGTCGACTTACCACTATACTCAAAGGATCGCGTTGGCTGGCAATAGCGAGCATCGATGTCCTGAGACTGGCACCAAGCTCGCAAGGAGAAGTGCTATGTACCGAATTCTGTTGATCGACCAGAACGAGGAGATCCCCATCCCCGGGGCCCGCTCAGACCACCAATTTCGCGTCCCCTCCAAGGGCGAGCATATCCTGATCAAGTGGCGCGGCGAGACCCGGGTCTGCGAGGTCGCCGACGTATGGACCCATATTAACCTGGACCAGCAACAACCCAACCAGGGCGCCGTCCAGGTCCTGGTAAAATGGTCCAAGGGATTGCCTCCGGCGGTACACGTCAAGCGCTACGGGTTGCGCTAATATTCTGGGGCCTGGAGGCGAGGGCCCTCCATTTGAGCACCTGAGCCCTCGACTTCGATAGTCAGGTCAGTTCAGTGTTGAGAGTCGAACGTCGGCGATCGTCGAGCAATACCCGCTCGGCGGTGTCGGCTGACGGAGATCGGCAGTCATCCGGCCTGCGTCAGATTGTCACACTCCCCTTCTCTCAATTTCCAATAGACTTAGTTATGGGCGGGATTTTCATCGGATCATCAGCAGTTCCGATTATCCGCAGTGATGAAAGCAAGTCGATTGGAGGTATAGTTTTATGAGGCAGTCTATCATCGTAATTTGTGCCATCGTAGGTGCCGCGGGATTGGTCGTCGGATGCGACACCGGGGATAGGGATGGCGAAGAACCAACCGCCACCGCTGAGCAAGTACAGGAGCCGGCTCAGGAGTCGGTCGAAGATTTGATGGCTCGCGCCAACAGACTCTTTGAGCCGATTCCCGAGTCCGTCACCGACGTGAACGACCAAAAAGTAGAGCTTGGACGCGCCCTATATCACGACAAAGGTCTGTCGGCCGACGGCACCGTATCCTGTGCGACCTGTCACGTCATCTCCGAGGGGGGCGGCGATAATCTTCCCACCTCGACGGGAATCAAAGATCAGGTCGGCCCCATCCACTCGCCGACCGTGCTCAACGCACGATATCATTTCGTCCAATTCTGGGATGGTCGGGCAGCGACGTTGGAAGAGCAGGCCCTCGGGCCCGTCGAAGACCCACTGGAGATGGGCAATCAATGGGAAGAAGTCGTCGGCTATCTGGCCGGCGAGCCTCATTATGCCGAGGCTTTTGAAGAGCTCTACGACGGAGAGATCAGCAAGGAGAATGCAGCCCATGCCATTGCCGAATTCGAGCGAACCCTGATCACCCCGAACGCCCCGTTCGACCAATTTTTGAGAGGCGACGCAGATGCCCTGGACGAGCAAGAACTGGCCGGGCTACAGGCCTTTATGGACAATGGCTGCACAGCCTGCCACGGCGGCAAGATTTTGTCCTCCGACAGATATCAGAAATTGGGCCTCGTTCACGACTATTTTGAGGATCGGGGCACGGAGCTCACCGATGCCGACCTGGGTCGCTATAACGTGACCGGCGAGGAGTCGGATAAGCATTTCTTCAAGGTTCCCACCTTGCGAAATGTGGAGCTGACCCATCCCTACTACCACGATGGCCAGGTGGAAACGCTGGAGGAAGCGGTATGGTCGATGGGCTGGCACCAGCTGGGACGAGATCTCGACGACGCCACCGTCGATGATATCGTGGCCTTCCTCCATGCCCTGACCGGTGAGATCCCCGATGTCTCCACCGAGCCCGTGCCCAGATTCTAAAAGAGCTGCCAATGAAGCGTTCAGTCCCCCATTGGAGCGCGGCCAGCCTGGCCGCAATGCGGACTGGCAGTCCGCGCTCCAATGGGGGACTGAACGCTTACACACTAATTACAATCGGCCTGGCATCGAGATGGAGGTTGTCCCACCGTTGTCCCGGCACATCCGTATCCGTCTTCAGTCTCCAGATAGTAGACTTCGAACCCGGTAATAAGGCAGTCCACACATTCCTCATCGAGGTCTTCCGTAAAAGCCAGACAGTCCTGGAGGCATTCTTCCGCTTCGTCTACACACTCGTCGGGACCTGTCGAACAAGCCGACTCACATTGGTCTTCGTAGGGGTGGGAATCCTCACCCACATCTCCAGCGCCGGCGTCTATGGAACTCTCCCTATCCTCAGCGACGGACTCCTCGTCTGCGCAAGCTGCGGTGATTAAAAGTAGAATTGAAATCAACAATAAAAAACAACGGGTCATTATTTTCTCCAACAGCACGCGATAAGAAAGGAAGTAAGCGCTCAGCAGAGCGTCGGATGTCCGATCATCTTAGCCAGCCACTTGATACGGATCCACTCATCGCCCTGGGAAGCCTTTGGAAGCCTGACCGAGATCGACGATCCACCCACCACAGCGATAACGAAATCAGGGCTGAGAAGGGCTTATCTCGAAGACGTTGAATGGTGAATCCTGGTGACTTCGGTGGTTGGAGCGGGCAGGTCGGGGGAAATGCGAGCCTGGCCGGTTTGTTGTTGTTCCACCCCGATGGTCCCACCGATTATACCCCGCTCACCGCACCACCCCGATGACCGCGCGTCGGGGGGTCCTGCGCCTCCCGACGCAACCTTGCGCGCCAGCGCTCTTAATTCGCCGCCAGTCCTGCACTAGCGGATCGATCCGGAAATCGAGATGACCCGGAAGCGAAGCCCGAACCAACGAGATGATCGGGAACCCCAGCGGCCGAACCATCGAGGTGACTGAAAAAAGGGGTATCGGATCAGCGAGGTCTGCCACCGGTCCGCCAGTGCAGGACTGGCGGCCAATTAAGTGTGCTTGCGCACAAAATTGCCGAGGCAGGCGCAGGACCTCCCTCGGCCCGACCAGATCGGCTACTCGGATCTGCACGATTTGTTCGACCAGGTCCGAGCGGTGAGAGAGTTCGAAGATCGCAAAATGGACCGCCATTCGCGACGGGAGCCCGAGTTGTTTCAAGTTTTCATCCAGGACGGGCGGACCGAGCGAGGGCGTGGCCATTTTGATGAAGTTCGAATCTCTCGAATCCCGAGGCATAGCTGGAAGCTACGTCGAGCGGTGAGAGAGTTCGAAGATCGCAAAATGGACCGCCATTCGCGACGGGAGCCCGTCCTGGATGAAAACTAAAAAAAAATACCGGAGGCGGGAATCGAACCCGCACGACCGCGAGGTCATCGGATTTTGAATCCGACGCGTCTACCAGTTCCGCCACTCCGGCGTGGTGCCCTGACCAGCAGGGACAGATGATCTAGCGCGAACGCTGGTTGCGTTCAAGCGAAAGTTTTTCCATGGGGAAAGTTTGGCGGCGGGAAGGCGTGCCGCGCGATATTCGCGAGGTAGGCTGCATCGGGTTCTAATAAACTTAGGTCAAAAAAGGACAAAATGCAAGGCGATTCGATATCGAATTATTCCGAATCTCTCGAAGCGGGGTCCCAGCTTCGCCAATGGCCCATCAATTTCGGGGCGTCAGGATCGGGGCTGCCCGTATCCAATTCGTGAAGCCAGACGGCGTCGAT
>SLJM01000101.1 GCA_007135085.1 Myxococcales bacterium | reverse complement strand
CGGAGGCCGTTGCCGGATGCCGGAGCCGGATGCCGGATGCCGGAGCCGGAGGCCGGAGCCGTGTCGTTCCGCCGTTGCCGTTGCAGTAGCAGTGTCGTTGTAGTTTCAGTAGCAGTGCCGTAGCCGTAGCCGTTGTAGTGTCGTTCCCACCACCCACTACCAACCACCAACCACCGGCAGTTCAGCCGTTCCCACTACCCACCACCCACCACCCATTTTTTGGTTCCACCAAAAATGTGATCACCTTTGACCTCCGAGTTATAGCTTTCCCCTCGGAGGTCGAAGATGAACCTCGCCATTGCCGTTGATCTCTCCGTGGAGTCCCACTTCGCCGTGCGCTGGGCCCTGGACCTGCGCGATCGGGCCCGGGACCGCGGCGAGTCCGTGACCTGCCACGCCATTCACGTGCCCTCGCCATCGGCCCCGTTTGCCATCCAGAATTTTACGGGTTTTGGCCGAGCCGATGAGGAGCCGGGGCTACACCGACAGATGGTCCATCAGGTGCGGGACTTTTTGGAGTCCGTCTCCCCCGATGTCGACGACGTGGAGATCGTCGTCCAGGACGGCGACGCCCCGAAGATCATCTCCAAATTCTGCATCGCCCACCAGGTGGACTGGCTGGTCACCGGGATGAGCACCATCGGCCCGGTGGGGCGGTTCTTTTTGGGGTCGACGGTGCATAAATTGGCCGATCGGGCTCCCTGCCGCCTGGCGGTGGTCCACCCGGAACACGCCTCACTGGAGGGCCCCGTCGATCTGGTGGTGGGCGTGGACTTTCTGCCCGGCTCGGAGGCCGCCTTATTCGCAGCAGCCGAGTTGGCCAATCATACGGACGGTCATCTCTGCTTGCTCCACGCCCTCCAGGATGCCCCGACGGGCTCGGTCCACGGTGGCCTGACCACCTATCTATCCACTTCGGACTCCGCCAATTTAACCCTGGCCTCCCGCCGTGCGCTCCACCGCATGATGGACGAGGTCGTCCAACTCTATCCCGATGTGACCTACGATGTTTTCGTCGACACCGGCGGGGCTCGCCAGGTGCTCAGCGATGCGGTGACCCGCCGAAACTCAGACATTCTCCTCCTCGGCAAGGTGCGTCATCCCACCATCGAGCGCCTGGCCCTGGGGAGCGTATCCCGGCAGATCCTCAAGCGGATGCCCACGACTCTGGTCTTCGCTCCTCCCGAAGTTCGATGAGTTTGAGTCCCAGGTGCGGTGATTTCCGACGTTGATCTTCGGGAATTCATCGGACTACCGATCACAGCTGGGTTAAGATTTGCATCGACATCCCAAAAAGGTCATCCTAACTAAGAGATGATCTGATTGCCTGAACCCTCCGGAGATGCGATGCCCACCCCTCGAAATGGCAAACTTCTACTCCTGGTGGCGACCCTCGCCCTCTGCGTGGGTTGTCTCAGCGATCCCGCTTCAGTGGCTCCGGCCAACCAGAATAACGAGACCGAAGAGGACGCCGGCGATCTCGACGTCAACGACGGACTCGACCCCGACGCCGACGAGCCCGACACCGGCGACCCCGACGCTGACGAGCCCGACGCCAGCGAGCCCGACGCCAGCGAGCCCGATGCCGGCGAGCCCGACGCCGACGAGCCCGTCGAGCCCGATCCGGACCTGGCGGACTGCCAATCTCTGGCCACCTTCGACTTTGGCATCTCTCCTGCCGAGATGTCCCTATCATCGGCAACAATCAAATATTCGAGTGACAAGTCCCAGGGGTTTGTAGAAGCCATCATCACCGACAGTGGTAACCTCAACCCGGATTATCTGCTTCGTGTCTACGATCGATCCGATGAAAAATGTGTGCTTGTCTCCGACACGGGTTGCCAGGAGGAAAATGGTACACAATTTCTCACCGTCTGCGGCGGCGAACTCGACCCTGGCGAGTATTGTGTCCTTCTCTTTGACCGAGCTATTAACACCATCCCTGGCGCCCCACTGCCGGCCCTGGCCTATGAGGAGCTCTCCGTGGGCGACACGGGCTCCACTAATAGCTGCTCAGATCTCACATGTAATTCCGGCGCCGGAAACGATTACGGCAGCGGGGACTCGCTCTGCCGATGTGATGGCTGTGAAGACTCCGGTGGCGGCTTTGTCCCCGGCGGCTAAAGCGGGATAACTCCACCGCTCGAATACATGCCACTCAGACTCGATCGATCCCCTCTTTCCACAATTTGAGGTGACGTGAGCGCTCGACGGTGCCCATCTGTGGTTCGAAGCGGCGCTCCTCGCGCCAGGTATTTCGGATCTCATTGAGGTCGTCGAAGATCCCCGCCCCCAGACCGGCCAGCAGGGCCGCCCCAAGGGCGGTGGTCTCGGTCATCTCCGGTCGCACGATGGTACGGTCGAGAAAGTCAGCCTGCATCTGCATGAGCAGATTATTGGCGCAGGCCCCGCCGTCGACGCGAAGCACCTTGAGTGATTCGCCCAGGTCCTGCTCCATTGCCGCCAGAATATCGACGTTCTGAAGGGCGATTCCTTCCAGGGCGGCCCGGGCGATATGGGCCCTGGTCGTGCCCCGGGTCAGCCCCCAGATGACACCGCGAGCGCTGGGATTCCAGTGGGGAGCGCCCAGGCCGGACAGAGCGGGCACGACCACGACACCGTCGCTGGACTCTACAGTCCCGGCCAACTCCTCGATCTGGGGGGCGCTGTCGATGATCTTGAGCCCGTCGCGAAGCCACTGGACCATGGCCCCGGCGATAAAGGCGCTGCCCTCCAGGGCGTACGTGGTCTTATCGCCGAGCCGCCAGGCCGCCGTCGACAGCAGGCGGTGCTCACTGAAGACGGGCTCGCTGCCCGTATTCATCAATAAAAACGCCCCTGTGCCATAGGTGCATTTGGCCTCGCCGGGCTCGAAGCATACCTGGCCGAATAGGGCCGATTGCTGGTCACCTGCCATGCCGGCGATGGGCGTGCCGTCGGCCAACCCCTCGATGCCTCGCACTTCGCCATAGACCTCGGCGTTGCCCACGATCTGGGGCATCATCGACCGGGGCACCCGGAACAGGTCCAATAATTCCTGGTTCCACGTCGCTTCCTGGAGGTCCATAAAAAGCGTTCGCGAGGCGTTGGACACGTCCGTGACGTGCACGTCGCCGCCGGTGAGCTTCCACACCAGGTAGCTGTCAATGGTGCCGAAGGCCAACTCGCCGCGTTCGGCCCGAGCCCTGGCCCCGTCGACATTATCGAGGATCCACTGCACCTTGGTGCCCGCAAAATAGGGGTCCAATAATAGGCCGGTGCGCTCGCGGATCATCGACTCGTAGCCGTCGTCGACGAGCTGCTGGATCTTTCCCCTGGTGCGTCGGTCTTGCCAGACGATGGCGTTGTGAATGGGCACCCCCGTTTGGCGGTCCCAGACCACGGTGGTCTCGCGCTGGTTGGTGATCCCCACGGCGGCGATTTCTTCGGGGCCGATACCCGCTTCCCGTTGGGCCTGGGCCAGAGTGGAGGTCGTGGACTTCCAGATGGCCAGGGGATCGTGTTCTACCCAGGAGGGTTGAGGAAAGATCTGCTCGAATTCCTCGGTGACCCGCGCTCGCACCTGCAGCGCCTCATCGAGGATGACCACCGTCGTCCCCGTCGTTCCCTGATCGATGGCACAAATAAAACGCGACATTATCACACCTCCTGCGCAAGTCATTTATCCACACATTAATCGTGGGCAAATCTTAGCGCAGGATAGTGTTTTACAACAGTGAAGTTGCAGTCACCTCTCAACGGGCGTCGGCCAGTATAAAATGCTCGATATGACGGTCGCGCTGGCCGCGGAGATTGATCTTCTTTTCAAAGACCTTCTCCAGCTCTTCCAGAGTGGAGCGCTCCACGTTGAGCAGGTAGGAGACCACGTCGGGATGGGCGTCCACATAGATCTGCTTGCCATCGATCACCGGCCCATCTCGGCGAATATCGCGCACGATCTCGGCGGCCACGGTCTCCCGCGTCTTGACCCGGCCCCGGCCCTGACAATGGGGGCAGGGATCGCAGAGGTATTGCCCCAGGGACTCGCGTACTCGCTTGCGGGTCATCTCCACCAGGCCGAAATCCGAGATGGCCAGAGCGTTGGTGGTGACCCGGTCCTTTTTGAGGGCCGACTCCAGGGTGCGGTAGACCCGCTCCCGGTTTCGAGCATCCTCCATATCGATGAAGTCGATGATGATGATGCCGCCGATATTGCGCAGGCGAAGCTGATAGACCACCTCCTCGGCGGCCTCCAGATTGGTGCGCAAGATCGTCTCCTCCAGATCGCTGGTAGAGCCCGTAAACTTGCCGGTGTTGACGTCCACCGCGGTGAGGGCCTCGGTCTTGTCGAAGACCAGGCTTCCCCCGCTTTTGAGCGGCACCTCCCGCGACAGGGCGCGGTCGATCTCCACCTCGATGCCGTAGGCGTCGAAGATGGGCTCCGTGGCCTTATATAATTCGATATTGGCGCTGAAGCTGGGCATATAATGGGACGTAAAATCGCTGACCCGCTTATAGGCGTGCTTGTCGTCGACGATGAGCTTTTCGATGTCCGTGGTGAATAGATCGCGGGCCGCCCGCAGCAGAAGATCGGGCTCTTCATTGAGCAGATAGGGGGACTTGACCTCGTTGAACTTCTCCAGGATGTCGGTCCACAGCTTGACCAACAACTCCATATCGCGAAGAAGTTTGTCCTCCGAGATATCCTCGCTGACGGTGCGCACGATAAAGCCCGTGCCGGGAGGACGGTTGCCCTCGACGATCTTGCGCAGCCGCTTTCGCTCCCGCTCCGAACCGATACGCCGCGAAATCCCCACATGGGAGACGGTGGGCATAAAGACCACGTAGCGGCCGGGCAGCGAGATATGCCCCGTCAGACGCGCCCCTTTGGTGCCCATGGGCTCCTTGGCGACCTGGACCAGGATCTCGTCCCCTTCCTTCATGCAATCCGAAATATTGATCTTTTTGCTGATCTTGCCCCGCGACGGCGGCGGCCACTGGTCGGGATCGTCGTCGAGAAGGTTGAGATCTTTTTCGAAGCTATAGAAATCGCTGACGTGTAAAAACCCCGCCTTTTCCTGAGCCACGTCCACAAACGCCGCCTGCATCCCCGGCAATACCCGCAGGACTCGGCCTTTGTAGATATTGCCCGCCACGCCGCGATCGCGGCGCCGCTCCATATAGATCTCGCTCAAGAGCCCGTCCTCGATCAGCGCTACACGCGTCTCGGCACGGGTCGAGTTGACCACCAATGTATTGGACATGATACCTCATTACGGCTGCGACCCGACGCCGGCAGCTTCATCACGCCAGAGTAAATCGGTAGATCGGCCACCCATTGGGGGTCACCGACAAGGCATCGACTGCGCACAGCCACCACTTTTCTCAGTGAGATGGACCGCCGCGTCATACGGGTCGAATTCTTTGAAAACTGTTCCGGTCGGTCATCGAACCGCCCGGTGCAAACCTAAAAATCTCGTGACTCTTGATGCCCGCCGGGAGTTTTTTGGGACCCGACTGGCGTCGCCTCTTTTCTCATCACGCTCTATATCATAGTCGTCGTCAATCGCCCAGTCGGGATCGGGTGTGATCGGTTCCCGGCGGTAGTCCGATAATTTTCCGGAGATCGACGTCAGAAATTACCGATCCCAAGTCTTGAGTCTTTGAGTCTTGAGTCTTGAACTACACTTCGCCCTCCGCAGTTCGAGGGCGTCCAATACACCCCATTCATCGCAGGGTCCCTTTCAAGACCCCGAGCAACCGGGAACATGGTTTACATTTTAGACCGGGTACATGGTTTACACTCGGGCTTCTGTTTCAGGCGGGTCATATGCTCCACTGGAGTAATCTTTTACCACCTCTGGAATAGATATCCCGCAACTTCGTCGGCGCCGGCCAAGAGGGGCAAACCAAAGATGGGGGCCTTCCCCGGCCAGATCCGCCGATTTGAGCTATCTGGCACACAACCTGCAGTTGTCGGAGCCCGAACCCCATGGAGCGGCGACGGTTCCCCCCCAACACTCCAGAGCGCTCCCGGGTCCGGCATCAGCCCGGCAGAAGACTTCGGCCCAAAAAATGGGCCCGCCTCTGCCGGGCTGATTTTTTCTCGCTCCTCCCTATTGACAAGATGGCCGGCAGTGCTTAAATCTTGGGTACCGACTCGTGCGAATACCGGCTGACTGTTGTGGCATGAGCTTCAACCGCCACCGGGAATAGCTGCTGACCCTCCCTGTTGTATACGCATCCTCGAGCGGTCAGCCGATCGCAGCCGCACAGAGACTCCAACTTTCAGCCCTCTCTTTCGTCCATCCCCTCATAGATGGGCTTATGATCAACACCGACCCCTGTGTCCCCACGATCGACGTCCTTTCCAGACGTCCACCCTTCTTTCGCATCTCATGACCCATCATACCACGGCTGGCATTGCGTATCCCCTAAGTGGAGTACCTCGCGCCCTGAGGCCCGTGGAAGCCACCTCATTACCTTTTATATCTACCAGCCCACTGGTTTAAGGAGCTCGAATGAATCTCAAAGAACTCAAGGAGAAAAAGATTGGCCAGCTTACGCAGATGGCCAAGGAAGCCGGCATCGATGATGCGGCCAACCTGCGCAAGCAAGAGCTGATCTTTGCTCTGCTGCAGGCCCAGGCCGAAAAAGACGGCTCCATCTACGGCGAAGGGGTCTTGGAGATCCTGCCCGACGGCTTCGGCTTTTTGAGGGCTCCCGACTATAACTATCTGCCCGGGCCCGACGATATCTATGTCTCCCCCAGCCAGATCCGGCGCTTCAACCTGCGCACCGGCGACACCGTCAGCGGCCAGATTCGACCGCCCAAAGACAGCGAGCGCTATTTTGCGCTCCTCAAAGTGGAGCAGGTCAATTACGAAGACCCCGAAAAAGCTCGGGACAAGATCCTCTTTGACAACCTCACGCCCCTGTACCCGATGGAGCGGCTCCACCTGGAGTATAAGCAGGACAACTACTCGATGCGCATCGTCGACCTGCTCACCCCCATCGGCAAAGGCCAGCGGGCACTTATCGTCGCCCCCCCGCGAACGGGTAAGACCGTTTTGCTTCAGGATATCGCCAACGCCATCGGCGCCAACCACCCCAACGTCTCGCTCATCGTCCTCCTCATCGACGAACGCCCCGAAGAGGTCACCGATATGCAGCGCAACGTCGACGGTGAAGTGGTCTCGTCGACCTTCGACGAGCCCGCCGAGCGTCACGTGCAGGTCGCCGAGATGGTCATCGAAAAGGCCAAGCGCCTCGTCGAACATAAGCGCGACGTGGTCATCCTCCTCGACTCCATCACTCGCCTTGCCAGGGCCTATAATACGGTGGTCCCCCCGTCGGGTAAGATCCTCAGTGGTGGTGTGGACTCCAACGCCCTCCACAAACCGAAGCGCTTCTTCGGCGCCGCCCGTAATATCGAAGAAGGTGGCAGCCTGACCATTATCGCCACGGCCCTCATCGATACGGGAAGCCGCATGGACGAAGTGATCTTCGAGGAGTTCAAGGGAACGGGCAACAGCGAGCTCCACCTGGACCGCAAGCTCATGGAAAAGCGAATCTTCCCCTGCCTCAACATCAACCGTTCGGGCACCCGGAAAGAAGAGCTCCTCATGGACGACCAGCAGCTCAACCGAGTCTGGATTCTGCGCCAGCTCCTCCACCCCCTCAACGTGGTGGACTCCATGGAGTTTCTCTTGGACAAGCTGGGCAAAAGCGAGAGCAACCAGGCATTCCTCGACTCCATGAGCGGCTAAACATAAAGATGTTTCAAAAACTCCAGGAAGTGGTGGCCCGTTACGAGCAGCTCAACAGCCAGCTCGCCGACCCGAGCGTCACCTCCGATCCGGACAAGCTGCGCGAGCTCTCCATGGAGCACGCCCGGCTCTCCGACGTGGTCAAAGCCTACGAGCGCTATCAAGAGGTCGAAGAGGAGTTGGCCGAAAGCGAGCTGCTCTTAGACGATGACGACGAGGCTATGCGGGCAATGGTCCGCGCCGAGATCGAATCTCTGCAACAGGAGCGCGAAGAGCTCACGGAGGAGCTCAAGCAATTGCTTCTGCCCCGGGATCCCCTGGACGACAAAAATATCTTCCTCGAAGTCCGCGCCGGCACCGGCGGCGATGAAGCGGCCCTCTTTGCGGCCGATTTATTTCGCATGTACCACCGCTACGCCGACAATAGGGGCTGGAAGGTCGACATCGTCGACGCCAACTCTACCGACAAGGGCGGCTTCAAGCAGATCATCGCCCTCATCGAGGGAAATAGCGTCTACAGCCGGCTTAAATTCGAGGCCGGCACCCACCGAGTCCAGCGTGTGCCCGACACCGAAAGCCAGGGCCGTATCCACACCTCGGCGGTCACGGTGGCCATCCTCCCTGAGGCCGAAGACGTCGAATTAAACGTGCGAAATCAGGATCTGAAGATCGACTTTTATCGCGCCACCGGCCCCGGCGGCCAGTCGGTCAACACCACGGACTCGGCGGTGCGTATCACCCACGAGCCCACGGGCCTGGTCGTGACCTGTCAGGATGAAAAGAGCCAGCATAAAAATAAAGCGAAGGCCATGAAGGTCCTCAAGGCCAGGCTTTTGGAACATGAGCGCGAAAAAGTGCGCCGCGAACGAGAAGCGGAACGGCGCGACCAGGTGGGAAGCGGCGATCGCTCCGAGCGTATCCGCACCTACAACTTCCCCCAATCTCGCATCACCGACCACCGCATCAACTTCACGACCCACCGCCTGGACAGCGTCCTCGAAGGCGACGCCGACGAGGTCATCGATCCCCTCATCGCCCACCACCAGGCCGAAGCCCTCAAGAGCCTGGAATAAGACCGCCTGGAATAGGCTCCCCCTCTACTACTTCAACACCAATTTGATCTTGCTGCGCCGATCGTCGTTGGCCTCCAGCCGACTGGCCCAACTAATCCAGATCTGGTGGCTATTTCGCTCGCCGCCGCTGGTTTGATTCTGCACGATCCACTCCGGATGGCGCACCAGCATGGCCAGGGGAAAAGTGGCCTCCCTCAAGGCGTTTCCGGCCAGCAAGCCGCCCCCCGACTGGGCGGCTTCATTCATCGAAATGCGCACCTCGGCGAGTTTGATCTTAAAGGGTAGCTCAAACCCTTTCTGGCCAACGAGCCGCTCCAACTCTTTGTCGGGAGCGGTCAAGGCCATCAGACCGCCGCCGCCGCCGCCGGCCTGATTGCGGTTGATCCTGGTCTGGCCCGAGATCTTCAGGGAGCCGTTGATCACGGCCAGGCCCCCCCCGCCGCCAGAAGACATATTGCTGACCACTTCGCCGCCGTCGATCTTGATCGATCCCGCCTTCCACGCGGCCAAACCACCGCCGACGCCGCGCTTGCCGGCGTTGGCTCGATTGGTGTCCACCGACACCTCGTCCAGATCGATGACCCCGTTGCCGGCCACAGCGCCACCACCGCCCAGGCCGGTGGCCAGATTCTTTGACAGGTCGGCCCCCTTAACGCGGATCATCGCCGGCTTGTCGGCCCAGCCCACGGCCAATATCCCGCCGCCGGCGCCGGCGCGGTTTTCCTTGCAGACGCCGCGGTCCGGTTCGGTAGACTTAATCACCACCCGGGCTCCCAGGGCGGCGATGGCGCCACCTCCCATGGCGGCGTCGTTGCCCTCGATGATCGTATCTTCCACCTTCGCCAGACCGGCTTCGACCAGCAGGGCTCCACCGACGCCGTCGATGCCGCGCCATTTCGACAAATTCATGGCGTCCAACGCCGGGGGCACCTCGTCGGCGAGGGCTCGGTTGCGCTGGAGCAGGCTGCGCTCGAGGATCATGGGCTTTTCCAACTCCCGAGCCGAGATTGCCCCCCCGCGAGGGGCCCGGTTGCTGTCGAAGATCGACGCCGACACCTTGACGTGGCTGTCGACGATCGCCAGGGCTCCCCCTTCGTCGACCGACGTATTTCGACGCCACACACAGCCCACGAAGCTGACCTTTCGTCCGGCCATCGCCTCCCCACAGCCCTGAACGGTCACCCCGCTGCGAGTGAAGGCCTCGAAGGCGCAATTGACCACGGAGGTGGCCTT
>SLJM01000315.1 GCA_007135085.1 Myxococcales bacterium | reverse complement strand
TGAAATTTGACGTCCACCACGTTGAACAGGCGTCGCTCTCCCTCAAAGGGAGATGTTTCGCTGGCGTTGGGGTCGAAGGTCGAAGACGACATCGGTGAGGGCCTGATTAAGACTTAGGAGGGCCGGTCGAGGGCTCGGGAGTCGGGATCACGGAGGCGGTCGACCAGATCTTCGGCCAATAATTGTTTATTGACGTGACCGGCCAGCCGGTATCTGGCCGACATCAGTGCGTCCAGGGTGGTCAGGATGGCCTGGACGGAGAATTTTTGGGCCATCTCCTCGACCAACTCCTGTAGATCGGAGTTGACCACTCGCGTCGGCTCGGCCCGCTTGGTGAGCATCATATCTCGAAAAAAAACGGTGAGCACGTCGATGCGATATTCGAAGTCTTGAGTTTCGTCGCTCAACTCCTCGGCCAACTCCAGCCAGGCCCGAGGAGCGTTGGCCTCGACCTGTGAAATTTTTCGCACCAGATCGGCGCGCTCGGCGAGCATTCCCGATTGGAGAATATCCACGGAGCGGCCCAGGCTGCCCTCGCCATAGCCGGCGGCAACCTCGAGGACGGCAGCGTCGACTGGTTCGTCGATAAATTCGGGGAGGACACGGGCGATCTCTTGTCGATCGAGAGCGCCGAAGCGAACCCGCTGGCAGCGGCTGATGATCGTATCCAGCAGGCGATGGGGCTGATCGGTGATCAGCACCAGGATCATCTGATCCGGCGGCTCCTCCAGAGTCTTGAGGAGGGCGTTGGCCGCCTCTTCTTTCATGGCGTGGCATTCGTCGATGAGGACGACCCGGTAATTTGCCTCGTAGGGAGCGGAGACGCAGGCTTTTTGAAGCTGTCGAATCTGATCGATGGTGATCACTCGATTCGGAGGCTCCACGAAGAAGAGGTCCGGGTGCTGGCGCTCTGCCGTGAGACGGCAGGTGCGGCATTGGCCGCAATTGGGGGTGAACTCCTCGGGATGGCGTTGATCGCAATTCAATGACGCCGCAAGTGCGTGAGCCGTGGTGTGTTTACCCACCCCGACGGGACCGGTGAAGAGGTAGGCGTGGTGCAGCCGTTTTGTGCTCACGGCGCGGGCCAATACGTCACGGACCCGCTTGTTCCCCAGGATCTCATTCCAATTCTTCAAGACCGCTTCCCTTTTGTAATCGTACGCGCAAACTCTGCCGCGAAGATAACAGGGATTATTCGTGGAGACCAACCGGGAACGGTCTGTTGTCCGAACGACCTATTGCTCAAAGGCCACGAAGACGGCGCGGCCGTTGCGCAAGACCTTGAGGCGAACGACGTCGCCGGCGCTGAAGTTGTCGAAGGCCTGCTGAAATTCGACCTCCGAGTCCACCGTCGTCGAGCCCACTTCGAGGATGACGTCGCGAGCGCGGAGCCCGGCGTTTCTGGCCGGTGAATTGCGGGTCATGGAGGTGACCACCACGCCGCTTCCGGCGGGGGCTCGCAGTCGGCGCGACAGGCTCTCGGTCATGGCCTCGACCTGTACGCCCCCCGGCGCGCCCTCGGCTTCGGAGACGGGGCCTGGGTCGTCGCCGGGCAGCTCCGGCGGGCGCTGATCGGGGACGGTCTCCAATTCAACCTCCAGCTCAACGGCCTGGCCGTCGCGAAGGACTTCGACGCTGATCGCAGTGTCGGCGGGGCTCAGAGAGACGAGCAACGTGAGCTCATCGCTGACCTCGATGAGGTCATCTCCAAAGCGCACGATCACATCTTCCGGCTCAAATCCCGCGCGCTCGGCGGGGCTGTCCTCCAGCACCTCCGTGACCAGGGCGCCTCTTCTGCCCTCGATGCCGTAGGAGCGGGCAAGAGCGGGCGTCAGGGGCTGGACGCGAATGCCGAGCCAACTGCGCAGCACGTAGCCTCGCTCGTAGAGCTGGGGCAGCAGGACTTTGACCAGGTTGATAGGGATGGCAAATCCCAGATGCTGGACGTGGGGGTTGTAGGCGGTGGTCACACCGATGACCTCCCCGGAGAGGTTGAGCAGGGGGCCGCCGGAGTTGCCGAGGGTGATCGGGGCGTCGGTCTGGATGAAATTTACCGGGCTCTCCGTGCCCTCGATATTGAGGTTGCGCCGATCGAGAGAGCTGACGATGCCAGCGGTGACAGTGTGGCTCAACCCCAGGGGATTGCCGATGGCCACCACGTAATCACCGACGCGCAAAGAGTTGCTGTCGCCGATGGGCACCGCCTGTAGCTCGTGGTCCGATTCGACGGACAACAGGGCGACGTCGGCCTGCTCGTCGGCGCCGATGACCTGGGCGCGAAGCTCGGTGCCGTCGTCGAGGGCGATGGTCACCGAGTCCGCCCCTTCGATGACGTGATAATTGGTGACCACGAAACCGTCGGGGTGGATGATGAACCCCGAGCCCACGGGCAAATGTTCGGCGTCGGTGACGTCCACCATGCGCCGCACGTGGGGCGGGATGGGATGGTCGTCGTATTGGACGTTGATATTGACCACCGCGGCCCCCACCTTTTCGACCAAC
>SLJM01000197.1 GCA_007135085.1 Myxococcales bacterium | reverse complement strand
CCTTTGCGGCCGACGCTGGACGAGAGATTGATCACCACCGGCCGCTCGGAGCGCTTTAAAAAGGGATAGGACGCTCGGATCGTGGCAAAGGCGCCGACCACGTTGATATCCATCACCTGTCGAAAGGCTTCGACGTCGGTCTCATCGAGAGTTCTCTTCGGCCCCAGAATTCCGGCGTTGTTGATCACCACGTCCACCCTGCCATGGCGGCCCCCGATATTTGCAAGCCACTCCTCAACGGCGTCGGCCTCTCGCAGATCGAGGATCTGGGCATCAATCGACTCCGAAGACGAAGCTACCCGCTCTAATTCCTCTTCCGTGCGGCCGCAGATATGCACCGTGGCGCCTCGATCGGCAAACTCACGAGCTGCCGCCGCACCAATACCGCGCCCTCCCCCGGTGATCACGATCACTTTATCTTCGAGCTCCACCATCACGCCCCCGTCTCAATTGGTGTTCAGAGTACCCTGTTGTCGGAGGCCACCTGCTGGGGCCAGTGGATGGCCTGGTAGTCCTCATCGCGGACGCCCAGATCCCGACGCAATGTCCTGCGGAAATTGGCGATCGTATCCTTGGTCTCCGTCAACGCGTCAGCCCGCAATTTGGAGTATCGCAGGTAGTCGTTAAGTGCCCGGCCGGACTCATCGACCTCGGAGAGCGCTTTTTCTTTTTGTCGCCCCAGCTTTTCGATCTCGTCGGCCGCAAAATCCAGATCGTCTTTATGTTCCGACAGATAGTCGATCATCTGGTCCACGGCGGCGATGAGCGCAGCCTGATACCAATACATGACCTTCTGATCCAAAAAGCCCACGGCGTTGACGCTTTTCAATTTTCTTTGAACCGATTGCAGGTCGCGCGCCAGATGCTTCCAGGCCAGACGATCGACGCGGCTCTCCATACGCCATTCGGTAAATTCTTTATTCGACTTATCAGTCGACTGCTTGAGGTGCTGCTTGGCGTTTTCCAGGAGACTGCAATGGAACTCGGAGTGCTCTCGATCCGGAAACTTCCGGCAATATTCGAGGCAATCGTCGAGGCATCGGGTCAATTCGAAATAATTGGCGTAGGACATCTTAATCTTTCCTCGATGGGGGCCCACATCATACGGCGGGGTTTATGCCGCAGAACCATTGGGTGTGTCAATCTCCGCCATTAGATGGCGAACTTGAATCTTGTGTCTTGTGTCTTGAACTACGCGCTCCGTAGATCGAGGGAGGTGCGAACGCCTCGAGATCATCGCGGGGCGTCTCTCAAGACTCCCCCCCAAGGCGTTCTCCCAGAATATCAACCACCGCCGGGCTATGGCCGGCGTAATTATTATTGACGTAGCCCATCACGATCCCGCCCCGATCGAGGAAATGCTCGACCCGCGGAACCCACCAATCCAGGTCATCGTCCACCTCGCGTTGCAACCGATCGTAGTGCTCAAAGGCGTTCCACTGGCCGAGCCAGCGGATATAGACCACCCGCGACGTGACCCGCCAGAAACGGTCCAGCGGGCCTCCGTCGGGCAGCACGAGGGCCACATTCCAACGTTTGAGCAATTTGGCGAATGGGTCGACGAGCCAGGAGCGGTGGCGCACCTCGACGGCATAGGTAAAGCCGTCGGGCAGGCCCTCCAAGAAGTTCTTGAGCGCTCCCAGCCACCGCACGTCCATCGACGGCGGTAATTGCAATAAAAGGGGCCCCATCTTCTCGCCCAACTCACTCATGACGTCCACGAATTTGTCGGCGATTTCACCGCAATTCATCAGCCTATTTTCATGGGTAATTACCCGCGGGAATTTTGCGCTAAAGATAAAGCCGTCGGTGGTTCGCTCATACCACCCCTGAACGGTCTCCATCGTGGGAATGCCGTAAAAAGTGGAGTCGATCTCCACTGTGCGAAAGCGCTCCGAATAGTGGCGCAGCCGGTCCTTCTGGCTCGTCCCGGGGGGATAGAAAGCACCGTCCCAATCGTCGTAGGACCACCCACAGGTCCCGAGCAACGCCTTTCCCGCTAATTCGCTCACCTCAAGTCCTGTGGCTTATTCCTCGTCAGATTCCATCCCATCACTACCACGACCGCTGCGCCAATCCAGTAGATGAATGGATATACCGAAAGGCCTTCGACCAGATTTGGCACCGTCGCCGGCTCACGCCACCACTCAATAACCCCGCCGCCGACCAAAAATAGGGCGGCACCGGTGAGAGCTCCGTATCCAGCGGTCCCGGTTCGCCGTCGAATCACTTCCCCCATTGCTGCCGAGATCAGCCCCCAGATCGCCAGATAAGCCGCAAAGGGATGGACCGCAAGCGACACCGGACTTGCCGGAGACAATTCGTATTCGACGACGTGATAGGCCCAGGCCCGGGTATCGCGATCGTAGATGACTGCCATGCCCACCTGGGCGGGCCGGCCAAAATCACAGCCATCAAAGAGGCATCCCAACCGGGCCACCGCCAGTCCTGCTATCCCTCCCGGGACGACCAGGTCTGCCATCTCCAGCGTCCTCCATCGCCAGACCAACGCACTCAACGCCAGCCCTGCAGCTCCCCCGGCGAGGGCACCCAACGATGAGAGTGCTAATCCTCCACTGGCGATAAATCCGTGGGCCAGCCCTCCGGAAAACGCACCGGCTACGATAAGCCCGAAAGCAGCCAGGACGTCACGGCGCTGCCCGGAGGGGGCCGCAAATAAAACCCATCCCAAAAAGACCAGGGTCCCCACCGACACCCACAACGTCGACTCCAGCCCCACTTCACCGATCAACACGCCGCCCTTCCCTCAAACCCTGGGGCCTGATTGCAAACAGACCCTAAACTTGACGCAAGAAAAACGGGATTGCTATAGTCCGGCCCCATTGCGTCGTCTCCAGATCTCCGCGTTGCCCTGCTGACCTCGGCGACCCCATCGGGAGCACCTGGTTCTCTTCGGAAATTAGGCATCAATACCATGTCCACTGAAGTATCGGTCACCATCTGCGGCTGTCGCGGCAGCTATCCCGTCAGCGGCGAAGATTTCGTAACTTACGGAGGCGCCACCTCCTGTGTGGTCGTCCGCGCCGGAGACCGGGAGATTATCTTCGACGCGGGCAGCGGAATTATCAACTACGGTCGACAACTTCTGCGTGGTGCCCTGTCGAGAGGCGAAGCGGTGACGACGTCCATCTTTTTCTCCCACTCCCACTTCGACCATATGGTGGGGCTGCCCTATTTTGCACCGATCTTCCATCCGGCCAGCACGATCTACCTCTTCGGGCCCCGCACGAGTCGATTCGACAGCTTCGAGGCAACCGTGGAGAACCTGATTCGACCGCCCTTTTATCCGGTGGCCCTTCACGAGATGCAGGCCGAGAAGATCTTCGCCGATATGGGTGCCGCTGACACGGTCTATTTTCTGACCGACCAGGATGAGCCGATAAAGGTTAAAGCAGCACACGCAAAGGACGCCCATCTCATCCCCGATGCTGCGGATATTGAGGTCAAGGTCAGCTGCATGCGCGGCTATAACCATCCCAAGTCGGGGATCTCGATCTATCGCATCGACGCCGGCGACAAATCCGTGGTCTATGCCACCGACACCGAGGGCTACGTCCACGGCGACCAGCGCCTGGCTGAATTCTCCCGTGACGCCGACCTTCTGATTCACGACGCCATGTACACCGAGGCTCATTATACCTCGATGCCCGTCCCTACCCAGGGATACGGCCATTCCACGGTCAAGATCGCCGCCAATCTGGCGTCCCTGGCGAAAGTGGGAAAGCTCTGCCTTTTCCACCACGATCCAGCCAGCACCGACGAATCGCTCCATCAGGTCGGCGAAGACGCCCGCGAGTATTTTGCCGACACCGTCGTCGCCCGCGATGGCCTGGTCATCGATCTTTGAGCTCATCCTCCCTCGCCAGTCCCACTTAGTTACCCAAGCAATGACGTTGTATCCCGTGCCAGATCTATCCTACCGCTTTGACGACCATACAGAAGAGCATAACGATCAATTTCTGAAGCGAATCCGTGAATTCGCCCGCAATCGTTCTCTGCCCCAGAATCTGATCGTCGAGATCGGCTCGAATAGGGGCCGTTTTCTGGCGGCGATGGCCGAAAGACACCCGGATCGCTTCGCCCTGGGTATCGAATATCGGCCCAAATTCACAGAGATCGCCAAGCGACGACTCGCCAGGCGGGGGCTGGACAACGCAGAGATCTTGACCGCCGACGCCAACCTGGTCTTTCCCATCCTCATCGACGACGGCCAGATCGGCGATATCTTCATCCCCTTCCCCGATCCCTGGTGGAAGAGAAAGCATCGCAAGCGACGGATCATCCAACCCGAATTTTTGGACCTCTTGGCCCGCAAGATGAAAGACGACGGCCGGGTCTGGATCCGCACCGACGTGGGGCCCCTGGCCGACGATATGCAGGCTACGCTGGACGCCCATCCCGACTTCGAGCCCCTGGGGTTCGATGAGATTCCCACCGAGCCCCTGCCGCGAACCACGCGGGAGCGCAACATCATTAATGAAAAGATCCCCATTCATTTGCTTTATTATCGGCGGCGGCCGCGAGACTGACTAAAAAGCCAGGCGAAATCCGTAGAGATAGCCCTGATTGGAGATCACGTAGCCATAGCGCTCGTCGAAGACCGGAGCGCTCTGGAACCCCGTGGAGGGTGCCCATTTGGCCATCGGCTCACCATCGCGAAGGCGAAGCCAGATAAGCGGCCCGTCCACGGTGGCTACGGCCACATAGGGGGCGACCAATCGCAGGTCCATGGCCGGCCGGTCATTGGGCGTATTATACTCCCAGCCGATCTCCCCATCGCGGGTATCCAGGGCGATCACCCGACCGCCGGCGGTGCTCAAAAAGAGCCAGCCGCCGACAAATTCGCCAGCCGTCACTTCCGTGATATCTGCACGCCACAACAGGGCGCCCGTGGCGCGCTCCACCAGATAGACGCCGCCGGCGTGAGAGCTGACGATAAGTCGTTCGTCGTCAATGGCGATGGGAAGGCTCACGTCTCCGAACTCACCGCTTTCATCGCCCAGGTAGGCAGCCCATATCTCGTCGCCGCTGTCGGCATGGAGCGCCACCAGATGGCCGTCGCTAAATCCGGCGTAGACCGTATTGCCCACCACCAGGGGCTCGCCGCCGCCTTTGATCGTGAAAAACTCCGGGGTCTGGCGCTGGTAATCCCACAAAAGCTCACCGGTGACGGCGTCCAGGGCATAGAGCACGTCGTCGCTGTCGGGGACGAAGAGCCGGCCTCCAGTGACGGTGGGCGTCGTCTCCACGGAGCCCCGGGTCTCAAATCGCCAGAGCACTTCGCCCTCGCGCCAACCCAGTGCCACCACCTGGCCGTCGTCGGTGCCCACGTAGACCACGTTGGACACCAATTCGGCCCGGGCGTCGATGCTACCATCGATGGGAGTGCCCCACTTGATGTCGCCACCGCCGGCGTCGATGCGATAGACCCAGCCGTTGGAAGCCCCAACCAGCAAATCACCTCCTGGGGAGAGCACGGGCCTGCCCAACTCACGGGCTTCGATCTCACCGATCCGATCGGAGGCCAGATCGAGCCGCCACTCCACCTGCACGCGCACCTTATCGTCTCCATCACCGTCGATGAGATCCACGGTGGCGCAGCCGGCACCAAGAAAGACGGCGAGCGCGGCGCAGAGCCACGCTCGTCGAAAATGTCGCACAATCATTTGGTTCACGTCGTCCGTCCGACGTCTCTGGGACGTTATTTCAAAGCAGCGCCTGACGGCGCTCCACTTCATTGAGGTACATACTGTCTGGATGCTCTTCCATAAACCGCTCGTAGCGCTCGCGAGCGTCGTCGGCATCGCCGTAGCGCTCGACCATCCGAGCAATCTCGAAATCGGCGTAGGCCTGACGCTCGGGCTGAAGTTCGGCAAAGCCGTTCCAGGCCTCTTCGGCTCCGCCCAGATCGCCCTGAGCGGCCAGGCTGTTGGCCAGCCCCATATAGGCAAAGGCCAGCACTTCGTCGGTGGCATCGTCATCATTGAGGACTTCGCGGTATAGCCGCTCAGCATTCTCATAATCCGACAGGTTCAGGGCCGCGGCCCCTTTGACCATTCGCGCGCTCACGGCGATGGGCCCTCGATCGAAGTCGGCCAGGGTTCGCTCACCGCTGGCGTAGACAGCCTGCCATTTTTCTTCGTTGGTCTCGAAGATTCGGTCCGGCTCACGCACGTCTTCTTGCTGGCGCAAGGACTCCAGGAAGGGATCGCCTTCGACGACATGCTCATAGGCAGCGATGCCTTCGCTGAGCCGGTCGGAAGCCTCCACCTGTTGGGATCGCACGTAGACGACACCCAATACGATTCCAAGCCCGGCCAGGACTACCAATCCCACCATGGCAAAGAAGAGGGTTCGGTTATTCTCGATCCAGGCAGCGGCCCGAAAGCCCATACGTTCGAAGCCGTTGAGGCCTCCCCCGGGCTTGCCTGCCGGCGGGACGCCTTCCTGGCCTTCCTGACCTTCGTTGTCTTCGGGCTCGTTGTCGCCCTTATTCTTTATCTTGATCGCCATGCTTTGTCTCCTTAACCTGAGCCCGCTTTCGACGTGGCGGGATTGCCCGTCCAACTTTGTGTTCCAACGTCGCTCGGTGACCGGGCACCCGCGTTCTGGTTTACGCCAAAACGGAGTGGGGGCGGACTATATTAACCGCCTCTCAGGGTGTCAACCGCTCCACCGCGCACAGGATTCCATGGCCCACCACCAATGATCTCTTTTCACGCAATTCTCCGTGGACTCACCGCCACCTTTTTCGCCGGGCTGTTGCTCACAGTCTGGACTCCCTCGGCTGACGCATTCTTGAAAGAGGGCCATTTCTGGGGCGGCGCCGGGGTCGCCAACGTCAATCACGCAGCGCCCACCGCCTTTGGTTGGTGGGGCCCCCGGGCAGACGTTGGGGTGGTATTTCAGCTAAACGACTTCTGGCGGATCAACGCCGATCTCGGCGCCAGCCATCACTTCCAACTCCGCCCGGATGAGGAGGAAGATCCGATCGGGCCCCATACGGTGGTCTCCACGGCCATCGGCGCCCGCTACGCCCTCGACGTCTTCACCTATATACCCTACGTGGGCCTGAGCTTCGTCTTCCATCCCATGGGCCCTCCCTCATCGCAGGCGCCCGCAGGCGATCCCTTCTCATTGCGCGCCACCCTGGGCGTGGACTACCGCCGCAGCCGTACCCTTTCCTATGGCGCCGCCATCGAAGTGTCGGCCCCACTGTTGTCACCGGCGGACTTTCCCCATTACTCGGGCATAAGGGTCCACGTGGGTTATCACTTCCGGCGATTTTGATCAGCCCCCACGGTATCCGACCTCTGACTTCAGCCCTCCCACCTGCGTACCGGCAGTTGCATCCCTGCATGAGCCGGTGATAAACCCGTGACGTTCATATTTTGCTTACCCCATGCGCCATTTGACGCGCTCCGATCACTGGCCGTTGCGGAGATCCGCGGATGAAGCCCTTTTTGAGTCCTACCCAGCGCCACGCGCTGATCGTGTCGATCCTCATAATTTTTGCGGTCCTCGTCGCCGTCACCACCGAAGGTGATATGGAGACCATCGACGAGGCCTTCGGCGGATTGGTAGCCGCCATTTATGCCATCGCCTTTGGCAATATCCCCGATCTTCTGGGCGGATTCTGGTCCTTCCTGAATCAGATCCCTCTGGTGGTGCTCACCCTCATCGCCGGCGCGATTTACTTCACCTTCCGCTTCGACTTCATCAACTTCCGGGGCGTCAAACACGCCATCAAGGTGGTGACCGGCAAATACGACGATCCCAACGATCCCGGTGAGGTCAGTCATTTCCAGGCGTTGAGCACCGCCCTTTCGGCCACCGTGGGGCTTGGAAATATCGCCGGCGTCGCCCTGGCGGTGAGCATCGGCGGTCCCGGCGCCGTCTTCTGGATGATGGCGGCCGCCCTATTCGGCATGGCCAGCAAATTCGCCGAATGTACGCTGGGCCAGATGTACCGAAAGGTCGATGAAGATGGCATGGTCCAGGGCGGGCCCATGGTCTACCTCAAAGATGGTCTATCCGAGATCGGCCGCCCCACCCTGGGTAAATACCTGGCAGTGATCTTCGCGATTTTATGTATCGGCGGCTCTCTTGGCGGGGGCAATATGTTCCAGGCCAATCAGAGCTTTCAACAGACCACGGAGTTGATCCCATGGCTGGCCGGTGAGGTCGCCGAAGGGGAAGCGACGATCGTCGCCGACGATCCCCGGGCCCTCGAATTCCCGCCTCATCTGGTTCGCATCCACGGCCCCGTCGAAGCTACTGGCGACGAGGAGGCCGCCGAGCTTCAAGACGCTCAGGTACCGGGAGTCTTCGAGGGCAACGTGTACTTTCCCGCCGAAGATCTGGTCGCCGACCGAGGCGATTGGACTCAACGCGCCGACGGTCGATGGGAGCTCAGCTTTGTCATCAATGCTGCCGATTCGGGCCCGGCCTACGATATCGATGCCCTGTCCCTGACCGGCTTTTATTTCGGCCAGGTCGACCAACGAGATGTGGAGTGGATCACCCTGGAAGGTGCCGAGATATATAACGAAGGGGCCATCGAAGGAGGCGTCCAACATCGAGGCTGGCTCTACGGCATATTGATGGTCATCCTCGTGGGTCTCGTCATCGTCGGCGGCATCAAAAGAATCGGCACGGTGGCCTCCAAGATCGTGCCCGCCATGGTCGTCGTCTACGTGCTCGCCTGCCTCTATATCCTCATCTCCCATTACGCCATGATCCCCGACGCCGTGGCAGTCATCGTCGGCGAAGCCTTCAATCCCCAGGCCGGGCTCGGCGGAATGGTGGGGGTGATCATCGTCGGCATCCAGCGCGCCGCCTTCTCCAGTGAAGCCGGCATCGGTTCGGCGGCCATCGCCCACTCGGCGGCCCGTACAAAGGAGCCGGTCCGCGAGGGCTTCGTCGCCCTTCTGGAGCCGGCCATCGACACCTTGATCGTCTGCTTTATGACCGGTTGCGTCATCGTCATCACCGGGGTCTATGCCGACCCGGCCACGGCGGGCCTCGACGATATTGCCATGACGTCGGCCGCCTTCGGATCAGTCCTGTCCTGGTTCCCCTACGTCCTGTCCATCGCCGTGATCCTCTTCGCCTTTAGTACCATGATCTCCTGGTCCTATTATGGCGAGAGGTGCTGGGCATTTTTATTCGGCGTACGGGAGTCGATGACCTATCGCTATATCTTCCTCTTCTTCATCTTTTTGGGCACGATCACCAGCATCGACAACGTCCTCGACTTCTCGGACCTGATGCTCTTGTCCATGGCCTTCCCCAATATCGTCGGCGTCATTTTATTGTCGCCCAAAATCAAGGCTGCGCTGGTCTCATATTGGGATCGACTCCAGGCCGGAGAATTTGACGATTGACGTAAGCCCTTCTTCGTGGAAATTGTGGGGCGCCCGGGCATGACCCTGGGCGCCCCCAATCATTTTTATCCTTCCACGGGAGCGCCATGCCACGCCGTCAGGACATCGAATCAATCTGTATTTTAGGCTCCGGCCCCATCGTCATCGGCCAGGCCTGTGAGTTCGATTATTCGGGGACTCAGGCCATCCGCGCCTTAAAAGCCGAGGGAATTCGCGTCGTATTGGTCAACTCCAATCCGGCGACGATCATGACCGATCCCGAGTTGGCAGACGCCACCTATATCGAGCCCCTGACGCCGGCCTTCGTGGCCCGCGTTTTGGAGCGGGAGCGGCCCGACGCCCTGCTGCCCACCATGGGTGGGCAGACGGCCCTCAATATCGCCATCGCCCTCGACAAAGATGGCACCCTCGACGAGCTCGGCGTGGAGATGCTCGGCGCCGACCCGGACGTGATCAACCGCGCCGAAGATCGCGAAAAATTCTTCGAGACCATGGAGTCCATCGGCATCGAGCAGCCCCGCAGCAAAGTGGCGCGGTCGCTCGACGAGGCCTGGAAGATCGTCGAGGATATCGGCTTTCCCGCCATCTTGCGCCCCTCCTTTACCATGGGCGGAAGCGGCGGAAATATCGCCTATAACCGCGATGAAT
>SLJM01000477.1 GCA_007135085.1 Myxococcales bacterium | reverse complement strand
GATCGGCCCACTATGGCGGTCTGTCTGGGGCTGCAGCTCTTATTCGAGGAGAGCGAGGAGAGCCCCGGCGTGGCGGGACTCGGTATTTGCCCCGGCAAGGTCACCCGTTTTCCCGACACGGTTCGGGTCCCGCAATTTGGCTGGAATTACGTCGACGCCCGAACGTCGAGTCGATATCTGACCAGCGGCTACGCCTATTTTGCCAACTCCTATGCGGTCTCGCAGGTGCCCGAGGGGTGGCAGGCGGCGACGGCCCACCATGGTCGGGAATTTGTGGCCGCCATGGAGCGCGGTCAGTGGTTGGTCTGCCAATTCCACCCCGAATTGTCGGGTACCTGGGGGCAGGGCATCGTCGAGCGTTGGTTGAAGGGCCCGAAGACGGTAGGTGGCGGTGCTTTGACTCGTCGGATCATTCCCTGTCTGGACGTGCGCGACGGCCGAGTCGTCAAGGGTATTAAATTTCAGGGGCTTCGTGACGCCGGTTCGCCAGTAGAGTTGGCAGCGGCTTATGAGGCTCAAGGGGCCGATGAATTGGTTGTCCTCGACGTGTCGGCCACCCCCGAGGGGCGAGGCCATCAGATCGAGACGATCAAGGCGATTCGCTCCGTATTGTCGATTCCCCTGGCCGCCGGAGGCGGCGTTCGCACCGTGGAAGATGCGGGGAAACTCCTCGACGCCGGAGCAGACAAGGTTGGCATCAACACGGCGGCCGTGGAGCGTCCCGAGGTGATAAGCGAGATCGCCGAGCGCTTCGGTAGCCAGTGTACGGTGGTCTCCATCGACGCCCGCGGAAAAGAGGGAGGCGGCTGGGAGGTGGTGATCCGGTCGGGCAAAGAAAATACGGGGCTCGACGCCGTGGAGTGGGCTAAAAAGACGACCGGCCGCGGCGCCGGGGAGGTGCTGTTGACCAGTTGGGACCGCGACGGGACGCGCTCGGGCTACGACTTAAAGTTGATGTCGGCCATCTCAAAGGCCGTGGACGTGCCGGTCATCGCCTCCGGCGGGGCGGCAAATGTACAGCATCTCGTCGAGGCATTTGAGGCCGGCGCCGATGCCGTATTGGCGGCGTCGATCTTTCACGACGGCGAATACGAAGTGGACGAAATCAAGATTGAGCTGGCGAAAGCCGGCGTGGAGGTGCGCAGGTGATCATCCCGTCGATTGACCTGATGAACGGCAACGCCGTGCAGCTTGTGGGCGGCAAGGAGATGGAGCTCGACGCCGGCGACCCGAGACCGTTGGCCGAAAAATTTCGACTCGCCGGCGAGGTGGCCGTCATCGATCTGGACGCCGCGCTTGGGAAGGGGTCGAATCAGGAGCTCATTCGCGAGCTCTGTGGGATGGCCGATTGTCGCGTCGGCGGCGGAATCCGCGACGTGGAGACCGCCAGAGCCTGGCTCGACGCCGGCGCCCATCGCATCATTTTGGGCACCGCCGCCCGACCCGAGCTCTTGCGGGAGCTGCCGAGAGAGCGAGTCATCGCCGCCCTGGACGCCGTCGACGGCGAAGTCGTCGTCGAGGGCTGGACCGAAGCCACGGGCCATCATGTATTGGACCGCATCGAAGAATTGCGCCCCTATGTGGGCGGGTTTTTGGTGACCTTCGTCGAGCGCGAGGGAAGGCTCGGCGGCACGGACGAGGCGCTGGCGAAGAAGGTGGTGGAAGCCGCCGGTGACGCTCGCGTGACCATCGCCGGTGGGGTGACCACCGCCGAGGAGATCGCAACTCTGGACCGGCTCGGCGCCGACGCCCAGGTGGGAATGGCCATCTACAAGGGGCATCTGGATTTAGGCGACGCCATCGCCGCGCCGCTGACCAGCGACCGGGCCGATGGGTTGTGGCCCACCGTGGTCTGTGATGAGCGGGGCGTAGCAATGGGAATGGCCTATTCCGACGCCGAGAGTCTGCGCGAAGCCGTGGCGAGCAGGCGCGGCGTCTACCACTCCCGAAAGAGGGGATTGTGGAAGAAGGGCGAGTCGTCGGGGGCGATTCAGGAATTGCTGCGCGTCGATCTGGACTGCGACCGCGACACCCTGCGGTTTACGGTGCGCCAGAAGGGCGACGGCTTTTGCCACGAATCAACCTGGACCTGCTGGGGCGAAGATCGAGGATTGGGCTCGCTGGAGCGGCTCTTGCGCAGTCGTTTAAGCGACGCCCCGGAGGGCTCCTACACCCGAAGACTCTTCGAAGACCCCGAGCTATTGGCCGCCAAACTTCGCGAGGAAGCCCGGGAGTTGGCCGAGGCCGTCGAACAGGACGAGATAGTCTGGGAGACGGCGGACGTTATTTACTTCGCCATGGTCGCCATGGTCCGCGGCGGCGCCACGCTCCCCGAAGTCGAAGCCGAATTATTACGCCGCTCCCGCAAAATCACCCGCCGCCCGGGCGACGCCAAAACCGACGATTAAACCGACGATTAAACCGACCCGGGCGGCGCTCTCCGTATCAATTCTGGATGCACACGCCATGTTCTCCTGCCGAACCGGTGCATGCCGAGGTGTTCCCACAG
>SLJM01000353.1 GCA_007135085.1 Myxococcales bacterium | reverse complement strand
TTCTGCTTCGGTGGTCCTGTTCCAATCTTTCTCTTCTCGGGAACTTTCAATGCGAATTTTCAGCTATTTGACATTTTTGGTAACCATCATCTCCTTTTTTATCTTCGCCTGTGACGGCGAATCCCCGGTGGTCGAGGAACCGGAACAGCAGGACGAAGCGCCGTCCGATGAACAGGCCGATGCCGATATAGATGATGTACCGAGAGAACGGCCCGAAGGAGCGAGTGAGCATTCCACGGAGGAGCAGGTGCTGTGGGTGAGCGAGGTGGCCGGACCATTCGAGCACCCCTGGTCGGTGGCCTTCTTGCCCGACGGGCGCAAGCTGGTCACCGAGCGGCCCGGGAGGCTTCAATTGGTGGAAAATGGCGAATTAGTCGAGGTCTCGGGGCTGCCCGAGATTCGCTCCACCAACCAGGGGGGACTGCTCGATGTGTCGCTTCACCCCGATTATGACCAGACGGGCTGGATCTATCTGACCTACTCAAAGCCCGAGCCGGGAAGTCAGCAGACGGCCACGGCCGTGGCCCGTGCCCGCCTCGAGGAGACCGGCCTGACCGACGTGGAGGAGCTCTTCGTGCAGGACCGCTACTCCGGCGCCGGTCGTCACTATGGCTCGCGCATCGTCTGGCTCGACGACGGCACCTTCTTATTCTCCATCGGCGACCGCGGTCAGGAGCCCCCTCGCGCCCAGGACACCGGTGACCACGCCGGCAGCGTCCTTCGACTAAACGACGACGGCACCGTCCCCGACGACAATCCCTTCGTCGACGACGAGGAGGTCCTGGACGAGATCTATACCTACGGAAACCGCAATATCCAGGGCATGGCCCGCGACGAAGAGACCGGTGTCGTCTGGGCCTCCGACCACGGCCCTCGAGGCGGCGATATCCTCTACGTCATCGAGGGAGGCAATAATTACGGCTGGCCCATCTTTACCTACGGCATGGACTATGGAACCGGCGAGCCCATGGATGAAACGGTGACCCAGGATCCCGACGAGCTGCCGGAGGTCACCGCCCCCTTCCACCGCTTCGATCCCTCCCATCCCCCGTCGGGACTGGTCATCGTCCGGGGCGGTTATTTCGATGCCTGGCAAGGCCATATCCTGGCCGGCGGCCTGCGCACTCAGGAGATCCGCCGACTGGTCCCCGGCGACGACGGCGTCGACCATGAGGAGGCCATCTTATCAAACGAACTGGGCCGGATTCGCGACGTACGCCAGGGCCCCGACGAAACCATCTACATACTCCCCGACAGCTCCGACGCCATGCTCTATCGCGTGGAAGCCGGTGAGAATTAGCGTTCAAATACAGTTCTTGAAGGGGTCTCTCGATGCGTGTCCTCAAGACACTACGCGCAAGACGATGAATTCGTATCCGTAGGGTATGCAAAGTCCTCATCATCGACCAATGGTAAGTCTCCTTGCCACACATTGCCCGTGATTGCGGTCTCCTGATTCCTTGTATCAGTAATTTTCGATCCCAATATTGTGCCCAACGCCACGGGTCGCAAAGACAACTATTATTGAGCGGAGGCTCTCGATGAAGACTCTTGTATTTGGTGCGGGACCGACGGGAGCATTATATGCGGCGCGGCTCTTTGAGGCCGGCCACGATATCACCTTGCTCGACCGAGGCCAGCGGCTGGAAGACCTCCGCGAGTACGGCGTGGTTCTCGACGACGCGTTTACCGGCCAGCGCGAGGTCCATCATATTCCGGTGGTCGAGGAGTTTGGCGAGGACGACGACTACGACCTGGTGATGGTGGTGATGAGAAAGAACCAGGCCCAGCAAATCTTACCCCTTCTGGCCAAAAACCATCGGGTCGGAACCTTCCTATTTTTGATGAATAACGCCGCCGGACCTGAGGAGTTGGTAAAAGCACTGGGCAAAGAGCGGGTGATGGTGGGGCTTCCCAGCTCCGGCGGGTACCACCAGGGGTCGGTCACCACTGTGATGCCGACGAAGATGGCCCCCATACCGGTCGGCGAGGTGGACGGGCGGATCACGGAGCGGACCCGGACGGTGGCTCGGTTTTTGAGCACCATGAGAGATAAAAAAGCCCGGATACGCACCGATATGGACGCCTATCTGGTGACCCATATTTCCATGCTCGCCGCCCATCTGGGCGTCTACGCCGCCGGCCTCGACGGTGAGCGCTTCGCCAAGACCCGCGACGCCATCGTCCTCGGCCTGCGTGCCCAAAAGGAGGCGATGCGCGCCCAGCGGGCGGCAGGGATTCCCGTTCGTCCTCCGTCCTTTCGAGCCGTAAATCTTGTCCCCGAAGCCTTTATGGTGGCCCTGATGCGGCCCGTGGCGAAGACCGATCTGTATAAGGCCGGCATTATCGGTCATGCCCGGGCGGCCCGTGACGAGATTTCTCACCTCCTCGACGAATTCCGAGACCGCGTAGCCCCCGGCGGGGTGGCCATGCCGGCCTTTGAGGAGCTCGCCCGCTATGTCGACGAAGAGACGAAGCCCATGCCCCCGGGTCGCCGCCAGGTGCCAATGCGCTGGAAAGGGGTCGTCGCCCTGGGCCTGGGGCTCACCTCTGCCTCGGCGCTGATCGCCTGGCGCTCCAAGAAGAAGACGGGCTCGGTTCTGGGATAGAATCTCGGTATGGCTGAGCAGTTTTCAACCCTTCTGAAGCTGGTGAGAAGGATGTCTGTCCTCTCTCGATGGAAAAAAGAGCTTCACGCCTATCGTCAGCACGTCGGCGGAGAACCGCCGATAAAGTTGGCCCGCCGCATGGTGCAGACCGCCTTTGAGGCCGGCTTTGTAAACGACATAGTAAAGGGCTCGGTGACAAACCTGCCTCGCCTGGCCGGACTGCTGGCAAAGGAGGGCCTGGACGTCGGGACGGTCTATAAACTCTATGCCTGCACCCACCCTGAGCGCATCGCCCTGACCGATGCCCGAAGGAAGCTGACCTACGAGGAGGCCGAAGAAGAGATCACCCAATTGGAGCAAGCGCTGCGAAGGCAATTGGGCGTACACCGCCGTACGCCGGTGGTGCTGATGATGCAAAACCGGGTGGAATATCTCTTATTGTGGATGGCCCTGATCCGCCTGGGCGCCACTATCGTCCACGCAAGCTGGCGTCAGACGGCCGACGAATTCGCCTACCAACTCGAGCATAGCGAGGGAAGACTTCTCTTCGCCGACGACTCCGTGCGCCCCGTGATCGAGGAAATCTGTGAACGAGAGCCGCACCGAGATTTGACGGTCATCGGCGTCGACGGTGATCTGGGCCAGATTCGCTACCAGAAGCTGCTCCAGGTCGAGGTCGGCAATCGAGGCGACGAGGCCCCACAACCGCCAACCAGAGACGAAAGGGAGTCTGAAGAGGACCGGCGTGGCAGTGGAAATATCGTCTATACCTCGGGAACCACGGGACGGCCCAAGGGAGCGGTCCGCGATCTGACCACCTTCGGGTTGGTAGAGTTCTTTCGCATTCTCGAGCGCCTTCCCGTAGAAACCGCGGACCGCCACCTCATCGTCACCCCCCTGTACCACAGCGGCGCCCAGGCCTTTTCGTTGATGCATGCCGCCCTGGGGGCGACCCTGTTTCTGGAACCAGAATTCGACGCCCGGCGAACTCTTCAACGCCTCGACGAGGAAAAGATTCACAGCATCTTCATGGTCCCCACCATGATCCGACAGATCCTCGATCTTCCCCGGGAGGTCCACGAACAATACCCGGGCGATAATATGCGAGCCCTCTTGAGCGGGGCTGCCCCCTTCCCTCAGGCCCTACGCCGGCAGGCCATCGACCGCTTCGGGGCCTCTGTGGTTCACGACTTCTACGGCGCCACCGAGATCGGCTGGGTCACCCTGATCAATGGCCAGGAGATGCTCGACCGACCTCGAAGCGTGGGCCGCCCCCTGTCGGGTCATCAGATTCGTATTATGGACGAAGACGGAGAGGTCCTCGTTACGGGACAGACCGGGCTCATCTACGTACAAAATGCCCAGACCATGTCGGGCTATCTAAAAAATGAGGAGGCCACAGATGCGACGCTTCGCGATGGATGGATGACCGTCGATGACCTGGGCTATCTCGATGACGAGGGCTATCTTTACGTGGTCGGCCGCCACCGCGACATGGTCATCAGCGGCGGCGTCAATATCTATCCCGCCGAGATCGAAGAGGTCCTCACCCACCACGAGGCGGTCGACGAGGTCGCCATTATCGGCGTCGACGACGACCAGTGGGGCGAAGCCCTGGTGGCCGTGGTAGTGCTCCAGTCCGACATCAGCGCCGAAGAACTTGAAGCCTACGTAGGAGAACACCTGTCGGACTATAAGGTCCCCCGTCGCTGGCATTTTGTGGACGGCCTGCCGCGAAATCCCACGGGAAAAGTGCTCAAGCGGAAGCTCGTCGACCAATTCGGCCCTTGCGACCGAATTGGTCGTCACTAAAGGGGCAGCGCTTGTTGCCACTCCGACAAAATGGCATCCTCTGTGCATTACTCGTCACCGACGAAGCAGGAAGGAACTATGCAGACAGGCAGAGGACTTCGGAGCTTGGTTGCCCTAACGGGGAGCATCGCCCTTATCGCCGTTGCCGCGGCGTGCACTCCAGAACTTACCGCTTCCGGGCAGGCCGACGCCGATGCTGATACCGATATGGAGGCCGATGCCAACGGTCTGCCTTCCAATAACAATCCGGGAGAAGACGCCAGCGAGGCTGACAACGGCGGCGGGGAAAGCGACCTCTGCGGGCGCACTCCCTCCTCGACTCGGCATCCAGCGCTTCTCATCGTAAGCGACGGGTTGCGGCCGGACTACGTCACAGAAGAGCTAATGCCCAACGTCCATGCTCTGGCCGAACGGGGGGTGTGGGGCGAGAGGAGCTTCGCCGCCCTGCCGGCCCTGACCCGGGTCAACGCCCCCACGATCAGCACCGGGAGCTATCCTCGACGTCACGGCATGGTGGGCAACACACTCTATATCCCCGAGGTCTCGGACGAGCCTTTCAGCAACGGGGGCGCCTCCAACCTGCGGATGCTCGACGACGAAACCGGCGGTGAGATGATCACCACCCTATCCATCGGCGAGGTCCTGGACGAGGCCGGGCTGGAGTACTTCGTCACCGGCTCCGGCGGGTCGGGCAACTCCCTGCTCCAGAACCCACGCGAGTCGGGCCGCGGGCTCTGGGTGGCCAATAGCAACGGTTTTTTCGTCCCCGCCGACCAGCGAGACGAGGCGCTCGATATCATCGGCCCCATCGACCCGGACACCACGGAGAGGACGAAATGGGCGGCTCAGTCCTTGATCTACCACACCACCGAGCGTGACCCACCGGACGTCACCGTAATGTGGATCAACGAGACCGACGCCCGAGGCCACGAGTTCGGCGTGGGCGCCCCGGAGACCCTGGGGGCGGCCTCTCATGTGGATGAGAATATCGGGTTAATCCTCGACGCCTTCGACGCAGCGGGCCTTGAGTTCAACATCTTCCTGACCAGTGACCACGGATTTACGACCAACGCCGGCGGCTTCTCCGCCGGACGTGTGCTCCGAGACGCCGGGCTCGACGATGGCGTCGTCACCGTGAGCAGCTCGCTATATCTCAACGAGTCGGCTCAACAGAACCTGGAGGCCATCGTCGAGGCCTTCCGAGCCGACGAGACGGTGGGCACCATCTACACCCGTCCCGGACCGGACGGCGCCATGGTGCCGGGCACCTTCTCCCTGGAGCTCATCGGCCTCGACCATGAACGGGGGCCCGACGTCCATGTGATGCCCGCCTGGTCGTCGGACACCAACGAATTCGGCCGCGCCGGCGTCACTACCCGAGGCGGCTCCAACGTGGCCACCCACGGTATCGACAGCCCCTACGACCTGAAGATCCCCTTTGTCGCCGCCGGGCCGGATATCAAGGAGGACCTCACGCTGAACAACCCCACGGGCAACGTCGACTTCGCCCCCACCCTCCTCTATCTGCAGGGTATCTCGCCGCCGGAAGAGATGGACGGCCGAGTGCTCTGCGAGATCGTCGAAGGCGGACCCGATCCGGACAGCATCCACGTACACTCCGTGACCCATGAGACCAGTGCCAGCCTCGGAGGCGGTCAGCGGTATACGTCGCAACTCGATATACTTCAGGTGGGCAAGACCTTCTATATCGCCGGCGCCCGCACGGACCGACAATGAGATTTATGATGCTCCCCACTCGCCCTCAACTCCTCTGCGCCGCCCTTCTCTGCTCCCTTCTTTTCGGCGGCCCCTTCGGCTGCCTGCCCGCCGGCGAGGCCCCGGCCGAGGACCGACTCAACGCCGACGCATACTCCGAGCTCGACTCAGGCCTTGATTCAGCGCCCGACTCAGCCCCAGACTCAGCAAATAACCCGCCGCCCTTTCACCCCACCGATCTCGACGGTCTTGCGCTCCTCTTCGATGCCGATAGTGAAGCGTCCCTGGAGATGACTTCCCAGGGGCTGGTCTACCAGTGGCGCGACCTCTCAGGCGGGGACAACCACGCCTACCAGGCCATCGACCGGCATATGCCCGTCTATCGTGCCGGAAGCCAGGCGGGTCGCACAGCCCTGGAGTTTGACGGGAGTTATCTCACCACCAGCGAGGTCCTTCAGCTCCGCGCCACCAGCCAGGGCTATACGGTCTTCGCCGTGGCCTCAAATACCGTCGCCGACGACGCAGACGGTACCGAGGGGCGCGGCGGGATACTCCTTGGAAACTACCGACGTCCCCACTCCAACTTCTCCGTCGAGCTCCATCACGCCAGGAAGCTCAGGCATTGGTGGGATCGGCGCGAGGAGTTCGGCGACCCCGCCGATGAGAATCGCGGCGACGCCATCTTCGATACCCCTCGCCCAGACCAGGACACCTTCGCCATCCTCACCTTCTTCCTCGACGCCTCGGAGCACACCGTCGGCGCCGCCGTCGACGGCGAATTCGCCGAGTCACTCCCCGATGACGGCTTTGTCTACGAGGTGCAGCGCCCGCTGCGAATCGGCGCCGACTATCGCGAACAGAACCTGCCCACGGCCTGGAACGGCTCGATCGGCGAAATCCTGGTCTACCATCGCCTGCTGAGCGAATCCGAGATGGAAGAGGTCCATCAATACCTCTCCCTGAAGTGGGAGATTCCCCTCGTGGAATGAAGGGGACTACCACCGTCACTCTCAGCCCCTGGACTTCTATGGTGCAGTTGACTCCACTGATCTAAATTTAAGGCCAATCATCGACAATATTTGTCGACCAGCCGATCCCTGGTGCCGTCTCTTTCGCCCCGTTTACCCAACCAGAGAATCAGGGGTTCGAGAAGAGTCAGGACTAAGTTGGGTGAGCGCATTTCACTGAGGCGAGCGATGATGCCCACATATTTGAGGTTGGTGGGTATCCCTTTGTCATTTACCTCCCCATCCTGGGCCAGCCCGTACATGATGCGCAGAGATTGCTCGAAGCCCGAATGACCCGGCTTGAGCTCTACCTTAAAAGTGATATCGCCGTCGGTGGGGTTAAAAAAGGCATGAATCTGCCCCTTCTCCACCATCTTGGACTGCCCGGGATCGAGGAGATGCACCTCTGCTTTGCGGCCCAGCCGCACACCCAATTGACCTTCGACGGCAGTAAAGACCTCTGCATAGGTCTGGTGGTAATGCAGATCATTGCTGCCCCCCGGTTTCAGGGTAATCTCTAACTCCGTCACCTCTCCGCCGGACTCCTCCGCTGTTTTTACGAATCGTACTTCATCTTCAAAAACTGGATTCGTGATCGTCCGTTTCATCGACTGTCTACCTTTTTTCCGTTCAATTCACATGACTCTTCAATGAGGAATCCCTAAGCCCAGGCAGCCTGGCGATACCTTCCACCGGTCGTCGTTTAGACCTTTGCCGCAGCACTAGTCAACAGGCTGGCCTGAATTGAGCGCAGAATCTGCACTTTCGCGAAGGTCTATTCCGTTATTCAACAGAAGGAGTCAGGAAGAGTCGCAAACCGAAGAGGTATGTGACCTCGAGTACGTGACGTTCCCACCCCGTGGATAGCGCTACTGCTGATCCCCGCAAGCTATGCGCAATATCTGCTCACTCGCGATATTTCTTCTCCGTCCGACAGTGGACGTCGACACTGACCGTAGCGCTGTCGCGGGATTCGATATCGCCATACCCCTCTTGTCGATACCAGGACTCGATCGACATGGAAGTGCCGTCGTCGATGAGTTGGTCGAAGACCTGGAGTTCGAAGGTATATTGGGCGTCTTTGGGTGGAAGCTGATATTCGACGCAATGTTGAGCCACGCCCTCGTCCTCCTCGTCGAATCGTAATTCCCTGGGGCCTACCAGCGGTTTTGGGCCCTCCAACTGCCGCCATTCGAAGGCGACCGGATCATTGTCCGGTTCGACGACGGTGGCGCAGAGTTCCACCTTGGCCGGACATTTTAGGGTCGTCGATGGATGCACCTCTACGGTCTCGATCACTGGAGCGAAATTAACAGCGATAATTAGCTCCACGTCGAAGTCCGGTGGATAATCCCTCCAGAGTGCGGCCTGGACTTGCCCGTAGTCTCGTTGGGATTGTTGGGATTGCGCGATGCCCACCTCATGATCGCATTGAATCAAGAGGAATACCTGGATCCATTCATCAATCCGCCCACTGATCCCGCGCTCCACAGGCATGGTGCAGCCCTCGATGACCTCCCCAGATTCATCGATCGCCTGGGCGGTCATATCGTAAGCCCCCAGGAGTAAGGCCGTTGGATGAAAGACGTAATTGTGTAGCGAACCCTCGGCCAGGGGTAATTCGCGAAGGAGGTCGGGGTAAATCGTTTCCTCCTCTAGATCGAGCTCCATGACCGTATAGATTTCCTCTTCCCACAGGTCGAAAAAGCTCAGTCGCAGGGCCGCGATATTTGTATTCCCCTGGTCGTCGTCCACGTCCTGGTCGTCGTCCACGTCCGGGTCGTCGTCCCCGTCCAGGTCGTCGTCCCCGTCCAGGTTGTCGTCCTCGTCATCCAAAATCGGGTCGTCATTATTGGCGATATCCGAATCCTCGACATCGCTGTCCTCGTCCTCCTGGTCGTCGAGGCCCACGTCTTCTGAGACCTGGTCGTCACCACTGGCGACATCTGAATCGGTATCGCCCCCATGGCCGGCGTCATCTGAACTGGATTCATCTCCTTCTGTGACGGACGAATCCTCTTGATCAAAATCGTCGTCCCGATCGCTCTCCACACAGCCAAAAGAGGTGCTGATCAGGAACAGAAGACACAATAAGGCGATGTATCGGTACATTAGTCTCCCCCAGGTTTTGGGCTTTCCAGATACTCGTTGTGGTCGTGCCGTTGTCGATGGCAATCGACTGCAACGGTATCCATGGCAAAAATAACCACCTCGTGAAAGCGCCAAAGTTGCCCTGAGCCGCGCAGCACCGGCGACGCAGGACGGTAAAGAGCTGGCAAAGCCCTCATTCCTTGTGCCGGGTACCGGTGATTTTCGATCCCACTATTGTGCCGGACGCCACGGTTCGTGAAGACAACTATTATTGAGCGGAGGTGCTCTGTGAAGAGTCTCGTCTTTGGTGCGGGGTCGACGGGCTCACTGGGCTAAAAGACCGTATCACACCCCATAAAATCGGGATCGAAATACACCTCATTCCATTGCTCTTCTTCCAGTGGAGTAAGGGCGTATCCGTCGACGAATACCACCGGGGTCCATCCTCGGGAGATTCCCATGAAGCGGGCCATCAGGGCCTGGGCCGGATCGAGAATCTCTTCCAGATAAGTGAGCGCAGCCATTCTCTCATCATGGCAGGCGTAGCCGCGGATCTGGTCGGTCTCCTCGAGCGTTCCTTCTCCATCAAAAGCCTCAAAGACCACGGGACGCTCCGTATAGAGCGGAAGTCCGACGGGGCTATCCATGGCCAGATGGCGATCTTCGTGGGGCTGTCCATCGAGGGAAAACTCCCAACTCGCCTGCGTCAGGGGCTGATGAATCGGTGAATTCTCAGTGATGATCATCTCCCCACGCAACAACACAGAGCTCATATGGGTGAGCCCTGCCAACATCATCTCTTCGATCGTGCCTGCCACGGTGACCGTCGTTCGCATCGGTAAGGG
>SLJM01000400.1 GCA_007135085.1 Myxococcales bacterium | reverse complement strand
TCGACGAATATCCGCACCAGATGAGCGGGGGCATGAAGCAGCGCTGCATGATCGCCATGGCCCTGGCCTGCAAACCGAAATTGCTCATCGCCGACGAACCGACCACCGCACTGGACGTGACCATCCAGGCCCAGATCCTCGATCTCCTCCAGGAGCTTCAGGACGAGGTGGGGATGTCGATTCTTTTCATCACCCACGACCTTGGTGTGGTCGCCGAGACCTGTGATGATGTGGCCGTGATGTATGGTGGGCGTGTCGTGGAATACGGAGACGTCTACTCCGTCTTCGAGAACCCCTCTCACCCCTATTCGATCGGGTTGTTCAACAGCCTGCCCCAGGTGGAGAGCAAGACCCAGATGGGACGAGACGACCGGCTCTACGTCATCCCCGGTATGGTGCCCCGACCACAGGATTTTCCGTCGGGCTGTCGCTTTCGCACCCGTTGCGAATTCGCCACCGACAAATGCTCGTCTCTGCCCCCCACGGAAGAGCTCGAAGAGGGCCACACCTCGGCCTGCTGGTACGCCAAGGAGGTGCGAGCCGGCACCAAAGAAAGAACGGGCGCCGTCGCCGCTGCCGGGGAGCCAATTCCCGGGGCCGACGCTGCACAAGCCGCCGATGGCTCTCTGGACACACCGGCCGAATAAATCTGGCCAACACTTTTCGAGGTAATCAATGAGCGCCACCGCACCTGCGACAACCACCGCCACCGACGGGGTCGAGCCAATTCTCGAGATCCGGGATCTCAAGAAACATTTCCCCGTTAAAAAAGGAATCCTCAATCGCGTCGTGGGCTCGGTCAAAGCCGTCGACGGCCTGTCCTTTGATGTCTATCCCAACGAGACGGTCGGGCTGGTTGGGGAGTCCGGATGCGGCAAGACCACCGCTGGTCGGTCGATTCTGCGGCTCATCGAGCCCTCGGACGGCGCCATTTACTATAAGGGCACCAATATCGTCGACGCCGCGCCGGCGGAGATGCGCAGCATGCGCCGCCACCTCCAGATCATCTTCCAGGATCCCTATTCCAGCCTCAATCCACGGATGACGATTGAGGAGATCATCGGCGAAGCCATCAAATTTCACGGCATCGAGACCGGCGACGAGGCCATCCGCAAAATGGTCCAGGGCTTGCTCGAGCGCGTCGGCCTTCAGCCCTCCTACGTGACCCGATATCCCCACGAATTCTCCGGTGGGCAGCGACAGCGCATCGGTATTGCCCGCGCCCTGGCGCTGAATCCGGACTTCATCGTCTGTGACGAAGCGGTGAGCGCCCTGGACGTCTCGGTGCAGGCCCAGGTCATCAACCTGCTGCTCGACCTCCAGGAAGAATTCAACCTGAGCTACCTATTCATCGCCCACGACCTGTCGGTGGTGCAACATATCTCGGACCGCATCGCCGTGATGTATCTGGGTCAGATCATGGAGTTGGCCGAGTGTGATGCCCTCTTCGCAAATCCGCTCCACCCCTATACGCAGGCCTTGTTGTCGGCGATCCCCCAACCCAACCCACGCCGCAAAATCGATCGGGTCATCCTCGAGGGCGACGTCCCCTCGCCGATGAACCCGCCGGCGGGCTGTCGTTTCCACACCCGCTGCCCCGCCTGCTACGGACCATGCAGTGACGTCGCTCCAAAGACCATCGAGGTCGCCCCGGGGCGACAGGTCAAATGCCATCTCTACGACCCCGAATATGCGCCGAAAGATCCGGCCGTATGGAGTCGAATGCCTCGACTTCCGCTGACCGATGGATCGGCAAAGCTGCCCCCGGGCGTCGCCGAAGTCATTCGTCAGATCGTGCCCGGTTCGGCCGTGGCCCAGGCGGCCGAGGAAGAATCGGCTGCCGATCTCTTCCCCGATGCCCAACCGGTGGATATGTCCGAGCCCTCCCAGTTGGGAGATGAGACCTCCGACATCGGCGACAGCGAGGATTTTAACGTCCTCGACGCCGACAGCTCTGTCGACGACAACTCCGAGCCAGTGAGCGACTCCGAGGAAGCCCCCTCGGCCGCTGAGGACTCCGAATCGACCGACGGCGACGACGGCTCGGACCAGAAAGCCGAAGAAGAATCGAGCCAAGTCGAAGAAGAAACGAGCGACGAAGAGGCCAAAGAGTTGGAGTAGGCGAGATCTTGACACTCCCAACTCCCTCTGCGACCATCCCTGCAAGCTCGCGCTACCCGTCACTTTTATAGTCGCCGTGCGGTTGGCGTGCCGAAGGAACTCATTATTTTGTCGGCGCCGAAATGATGAGTTCAACAGGGTCGCTTAAGTCAGGTCATACTGCTGTTTGCATCTGCCCGGTTGCGTCAAATCCATCAAGGAGGATTTGTTCTCTATGTTCAGCGTAACGATCAGCGAAAAAGGCGGACAGCAATCGCAATACGAGTTCGCAAAGCCCCAGATCACCATCGGACGAATGAAAGGCAACGATATCGTCTTGCCCAAGGGCAACGTATCGAAGCAGCATACCCGAATCTTTCTTCGGGAGGATAATTTCTTCGTCGTCGATCTGAAGAGCACCAACGGCACCTACGTCAACGGCCGGAAGGTCACGGCGGAGCAAGCCGTCGGTGAGAGCGACAAGATCTATATCGGCGACTTCATCCTCCAACTCCAGCGCCAGACTGGCCAACAACCCCAGGGGTCTCCTCCGCAACCACCGCCGCCGCGTCCCAGCGGCCCCGGCGGAGCGGGAGGTCCCGGCGGCGGCAGCCGTCCCGGGGGTGGCCGACATTTTCCGACGGTCATGGACGCCGGCGATCGCGGTGGAGGACCGGCACCGGCGGCGGGAGCTGCAACCCAGCGCAATCCCAGTGTGGGCGGTTCGGGGCCGACCGGCTCCAGCCCTGGAACCCCGCGACCCGGCGGAGGTGGAAATTTCCCCATGGGGCAACGGGCCAGCTCACAACCGGGCAACACCCCACAACCGGGTGGCCCGCCCCAGGGACAAACGCCGGCGCCGAGTCCGGCGGACAACCTTCGAAAGACCATGGGCGAAGCCCCCGGAGCACCGGCGGAATTGACGCCCGAGATCGAGCCGATTGAGGACTCACCGGCCACACCGATTCCCGGTGCCTCGCCGAGCGCTCCAGGCCCGGGCCCTCAGACTGCGCCGACGCCCACGCCCGCTCCGGCCCCCAACCCTACTCCTGCACCAGCGCCGGCCACAGGCAGCGCTCCCGCCGGCAGGCCGCCGGCGCCGGCGCCACTGGCCGGTTCATCATCAGCGCAGCCGTCGGCCTCGACGCTGGCACAGCAGAGCCCGCTGGAGAGCGAATTCGACGAAGAATTCCATCGCAAGCAACAGGACGTGGCCAAGATCTTCTTCGAGTCCCTGCCGATCTCCGATCTGCCCCTGGACTATCCCATCGAAGATCCGGCGCTGGAACAGCGGGTTCAATCGACGGTCACCAGCGCCGTCGGTTCCGCCGGCGCCGGGGCCGACGCCGATGATTTGACCGATATCCTGACCAAAGAGGCGGTCGGTCTCGGTCCACTGGAGGATTATCTCGACGACCCGCAAGTGGAGGCGATTTATATCAACGCCTTCGATCGGATCGTGGTCCGACGCCAGGGTAAATTGGTGGTCGCCGCCAACGCCTTCAGTCATCCCGACATGCTCGATCTGGCAGCCCGCCGACTTCTGGGGCCCCAGGATCCGATGCCCGTCTCCGACGAGGTGCGCTTTGGCGACGGCACGCGAGTCCATATCTTGATGCCCCCTGTGGCCGTGGACGGCCCGGCATTGACTGTTCGAAAGCCAAATCAGTCCTTCCCCGATCTCGACGAACTGGTCGAAGACGGCGCCATGTCTGAGGGAATGGCCGAGTTTTTGGAGCGCGCCGTCGAGGCGGGTCGTTCCATCGTCATCGCCGGACCGGTCAGCTCTGGCAAGACCACACTTCTGGCTGCCTTGACCCAGACGATCCCCTCCTCGTCGAGGGTCATCGCCCTGGAACAGCACAGCAATCTGGCCCTGGAACAACCCAATTTCATTCGTCTCGAAGCCAGCCCGGCTTCGGGCTTTGATATGCGCTATCTGTTGACCAATGCGGTGGCCATGCATCCGGACCGGATACTTCTGGATCAATGCCGGGGCCCTGAAGCCTATGAATGGGTCACTGCCGCCGCCAGCGGTACGGCGGGCAGCATGGTCACCCTCCACGGCACGGGTGCTCTCGACGCCTTGAGTCGCTTCGAGAGCCTATGCCTTCTGGCCGCCGGCGATATCTCGCCACGGGGCCTGCGCGAACAGGTAGCACGATCGGTCAACCTGGTGGTGGTGCTCAACAACCGACCCGACGGAGGTTTCCGAGTCCAGCAGATCGCCGAAGTTCAGGGAGTGGATCTGGACGCCTTCCGCCTCAACGACATTTTCTACTTCCGGGTCGAGGGCAGCGCCGGCGCTTTCCATCCCACTGGTTATATCCCGTTATTCTACGAGGATCTGAGGCACGCAGGGCTCGATGTCGACCTGGGCATATTCCGGGAATGAGCCCGGCCTTCTTCGTCGGGGCCAGCAGCAGGTCTGTGGCCTGAGGCGGCCCCTCCAATTCGTCGGGACAACCCAGCCGACCGGAATGCTATGTTTACCATCACTATCGAAGATCAGAACGGTCAGGTCGCCGACTCCTTCTCATTCGACCATGGCTCCTACACCATCGGGCGCCTCGAGACCTGCGACGTCGTCCTTCCCTCTACCAGCGTCAGCAGAGAGCACGCTCGTATTTTCATCCAGAACGGCCGCTGCTACGTCGAAGATATGGGCAGCGCCAACGGGGTCATCGTCGACGGTCAGCGCGTCGTCCAGACCCGCGACCTGGGCACGGCCAGCCAGATCCGGGTCGGCGATTATTATCTGTACCTTGAATACCAGCGCCCCACGGATCGCAAAAAACAAGACGTGCTGAGCACCCTGTTTATCGACTCCGGCACGGAACATCACAAATTGGTGCGGATCAACGATTCCTTTGCCGGCGAGGAATTCAGCCTGTCGGAGCAGGAAAATACGATCGGCCGCACCGACGATAATTTCATCCTTCTCTCCGATTCCTCGATCAGCCGTCATCATGCGGTCATTCACAAGATGGCCAACCTGTATATGGTCGAAGATCGGGGCAGCTCCAACGGCACCCGCCTCAACGGCAAGGCCCTGAATAGCCGCGAGGAATTGAGCTCCGGCGATATCGTCGAATTCGGAAATGTGGAGTTCGTCTTCCTCGAAGGGGATCGCAATATCAATCCCCACGACTACGCCGTGGCCACCGGCGGCACCACGGGAATTGCCAATTACGCCACCTTTGCGGTCCTCCTCATCGCCGGTCTGGCCCTTGGTGGAGCCGTGGTCTTTGGCATCTATACATTGGCCGGCGACTCCGACGATGCGGCGGTGGTCGACGAAGATCCCCTCCAAACACAGATCGAAAAGCTCATCGAACAGGGCAAGACCCAATTGGATATGGGCAATTGGGACAACGCCAGCGCCTCCTTTGACGAGGCAGCCAGCCTGGCCCATGGCCGCCCGGAGCACGAAGAGGCGCGGCAGTTGAGAGACCGGGTCGGACTGGAGCGTCAGGGCGCCGAATTATTGACCGAAGGCGACAGGCTCAGCGAGCAGGGTCGCCACAGCGAGGCCCGAGAAAAGCTCCTCCAGATTCCAGAGGGCACCCGCGCCAGCGAGCGTGCTGCCTCCACCCTGGCCCACCTGGATTCCACGGTCAGTCACTCCCTTCGCAGCGAGGCCCGACGCCTGTTGCGCCGCGGTGATACGGAGGACCTGCCCGAGGCCTACGAAAAGGCCGCCCAGGCCTACGCCATCAATGCCGACCCTGATTTCGAAGCCCTTCTCCAGGAGGTGGAAGAGCGGCTCGAAGACGAGGGGATCGAATTCGAGCCGGTGGCCCGGCGATAAGAATCACTCTTCGAGCTGCTCGACCCGTCGCTGCATACGTCGAATCAACTCCTCCCAGCCGTGGTCTTCGATTATCGGGACGTATCCCTCGCGATAGGTCTCCTCCAGGCTGATATCGTCGACGACCAGGTCGTAGATACGCCAATCACCGTCATCATCGCGATAGAGACGATAGACCACCGGTTCCGTGCGGTCTTTGTGGGTAATCTCGGCGGCCACAAACGCTCGATCACCGCGTTGCCTGCCCTCCTCGAACTCCACCGTATAGTCCTCTTCCAGTTGATGGCCCGCCAGTCGGTCCTCGTAATTGGCCAACAGGAGCCGGCGAAGAAGGGTCAAAAACTGGTCACGCTCCTCGTCGGTGCGCTGCTCCCAATGCTCTCCCAGCGCCAGGGAGGCGAGATAGGCAAAATCAAGACCCTCATCGATGGTCCGGGCCAGCGTGTCCGTGCGTTGCGGGCTCTCCGGTTCGGCCAGCACCTGGGCGACCGCCTCGGTCTGGCGTTCCACCTCGGCGTTGGGCGAGTCGGCCCATACCGTGCCGGCAGAGAGCATCATCGTGGCACTCAACACCGCGGCGAGGCCTGTCCTGAAAGCATTGTCGCAAAACCACTTCATCGAAAACCTCCGTTCGTCCATCGAATCGAACCCTGGGGCGGTTCACATTGGTCACCGGCCTCCGTGCGAGGCGGGCATATCAATTATACGTCCCCCAACCGATTTCATTCACTGACGGCGCCCAGATCTACAAATCGTCCACATCATCCAGACTCTCCACGCCGACCACCCGCGCCAATTCCACCCGGGCCACCAGATAATTATGGGCCGCCTCCAGATAACCCACCCGGGCTTCGTAAAAAGCCCGCAGCGGATCGATGAGATCGCGCATATCCCCCTCGTATCCCATCTCACTCTGCAGGCCGTATTGGTTTCTCCAGCGGCGTGCCGCGTCGTATCGCCGACGCTCGATGGCGATGCGCTCCCGCGCGTCATAAGCCTCGCGCCATGCCTGCTCGATCTCCAATTCGATCGCCCCCACCGCCCGGATCTGCTGGGCTTCAATCTCGACTCGACGGGCCTCAGTCTCGCCCACTCGGCCCAGTTGCTGGCCCAGATTGAGATTCCACCGCATTCCCAGAACCACACCGAAATTCAAAGTGTCGAAGGGATTTGAGTAGGGTCGCGTATAGAGGGTCTCGGAATTGATACAGGGGCCGTCTTCTTCGACCTGTCGGCACACCCGCTGAAAGGCGGGATCTTTATTGGACCAGCCGAACCGAAAATCTGCAGCCAGAAAGATATCGGGTAAAAACTCCCGGCGGGCCAGGCGCTCTTCGATCTGCCTGGCCTCCACGCCGGCCTCCAATTGCGCCAGCTCAGGCCGGTGAATCCGCGCCAATTCCTGGTAGGTGGCCAGAGTGCCGATGGGAAGGTCGGCCTGCTCAGGGGTCATGGCCGGCACCTCGATGGGTCCCTCCAGATCGGTGAGATAGAGCAAGGCCGATTCGGTCAGATCGTTGAGCCTGGCGTTGTCGAGGACCATGCGGTCCATCTCGGCGTTGAAGATCTGAAGGCGGCGCAGGTCCTTGGTCTCAAAATCTGCGTCCCCGAAAGCCCGGGCTTCCTCCATCTCCTCCAGGGTCTCCTTGATGAGCGCATCCCCTTCTTCGAGGAGCGCTGAGAAGGCCCTGGCGAGCTGCATTCCATAATAGGCCTGGTAGGTGCGATGCAGATGCTCCTGCATGGCCTGGCGAGCGCGAATGACCTCGACGTCCACCCCGAGTTCGGCCAGCTCCTGGGCGGCCGTGATCTTTCCAAAGGTATAGATGGGCAGGACCACCCGCGCAGTCTGCCGAAAATAGGGCCCGAGATTAAAAGAGACAATCTCGTCGATATTCTCATCGATCCGCGACGGGTCGGCGTCGGCCGGCACCGGAGCCAGCAGGGTTTCGGCCTGAAGGCTGGGCCACCAGGCGCGATCGGCCCGGGATTTGCGGGCCTGGGCGAAATCCTGTTTGGCCTCCAACTCCTGGAGCAGGGGCGCATAATTTCGCGCCTCATCGAGGATCTCGTCGAGTTCGTACTCCTGAGGCTCCTCGGCCCACGCCGCAGAGGTAACGGTCGTGACCAGCGCCGTCAGCGCCACCACTGCCGTTCGAATAACTGACCGACTGCATTTCATCATTGAGGTCCGACATATTCGTATTTTATCCGCGGCCTGGTCTGGTCCTTGGCCTCGGTGATCGACGAATCAATGGCCACGCTGAACAGCTCCGAGAAAAATCCGAGCCGTTCCTCCGGCGGATAGATCAGGGGCGGGTCGTCGAGACCGAGCTCGGAGGCCAGATAGTCCACGGCGTCGCGAAGGGACCCGATCTCGTCGACCAGGTTCAACTCCAGAGCCTGACGACCGGTGAAGACGCGGCCATCGGCCACCTGGGCGGCCTCGCTATGCTCCATGTCCCGACATTGGGCGATATCCTCGACGAATTGGTCGTGAATATCGAAGACCATATCGGCAAAGATCGCCTCATCCTCCGGTTCGAAGGGTCGAAATGGAGAGCCCGCGTCTTTATATTCCCCGGACTTGACGGTGTGCACCTCGAGATCGACCCGTTCGACGAGGCGTTCCACGTTAAAAAATTGGGTAATCACGCCGATGGAGCCCGTGATGGTCCCGGAGTTGGCAAAGATCTTTTCAGCGCCGCAGGCCACGTAATATCCACCGCTGGCGGCGACGGTGCCCATGGAGACCACTACGGGCTTTTCCCCGCCCAGGCGGCGCACGGCCTGATAAATCTCCTGCGAGGGAGCCACGGCCCCACCGGGGCTGTTGACCCGAACGATGACGCCCTGGATGAGATCTTCCTCTTCAAAGCGCCGCAGGTCTTTGATGATCTCCTCACTGCTCATGATGCTTCCATCGACCTCGACGACGCCGATACTCGGCTCAGTGAGCTGACCATCGTCGAGCCCGAAGGCCACCATCAAGACGGCGATAAAGATGACGAGCCCGATAAAAAGCCCGCCGAAAATGACGACCAGAGTGATTATGCTTCGTTTCTTCATCTGCGCTCCATTTGGCACGGCAATACGGCGTCTGGCATACCACGAATCCCGGGATTCAGGCCAGCAGGACCACCACCACCTCGGGAAAGACGCCAAACCCCACGGCGAGAGCCCCCAGGGCCAGAGCAGAAATGCTCATCCCCATTGGCACGGGCCTCGCTGGCGGTCGCTGTCCCTGCTCTTCAGGCCTCCTCAATACGTGGATAAAGACCACCGAGATATATAATCCAGCCAGCAGACTTCCCGCCGTCGATAGATAACCTACCCCGTATAATCCGTTGATCTCGGCCGATAGTTTTATGAATGCCTTGGCCTCATGGCCCGAGGTATGGGGCAGCCCCGCCAGACTGGCGCCGGCCAGGGCAAACGCCAGAAGGGGCAAGATCAATTCCTTGAACCGCCCCCGCATCGACGAGAAGAGATCGTCACCCACGGAGGCAGCGACGGCGCCGGCGGCCAAAAAGAGCGCCCCCTTGGCCAGACCATGGCTGAGGGCAAAATAAGCGGCTCCCGTCCAGGCCTGGCCGCCGATGGCGATAAAGAGATATCCCACCTGCGCCACCGTCGAATAGGCGACCAACATCTTCAGTCGCCGCTGGCGTAGGGCCTGAACGCTGCCCCAGACCAACGCCGCCGCGCCAAGGGCGACCAACACCAGGGCTACCGTCGATTTATCGAGGGGGATGAAGACATCGTTCCAGACCCGCACATAGACGAAAAAGCTGGCCTTGACGACCAGCGCCGAGAGCACGGCGCTCACCGGGGCCGGCGCGTTGGCATGGGCCGCGGGCAACCAGAAATGAAGGGGCAATAAGGCCGTCTTCAAAGCCAATCCGATGGTCATCGCCACAAACGCCACATAGGAGCCCCTGGTGGCTTCCATTACCGCGCCGGCCGCTCCCAGTTCCAGAGCGCCCCAGCCACCGTAGATCAGCGCCACCCCGAAGAGATAAAAAAGGGAGCCCGCCAGAGTCACCAGGAGGTAGCGAAAGGCCGCCGGCAGCGCCGCCGGGCCGGCCATGGCCACCAGGGCCACCGAGGCCAGCCCCATCACCTCCATACAGACGTACATATTGAATAGATCGGCCGATAAAAAGACGC
>SLJM01000165.1 GCA_007135085.1 Myxococcales bacterium | reverse complement strand
TTATCAGGCAGCTGACCGATGCGCCGGCCAAACGTCGGGCTTATGAATTCTGGTATCACCCCTATACGGAGTTGGCGATCTTCACGATCATCATCGTCTCCGTTTCCATGTTGCTCATCGAAGTCGCCTCCCCGACGGACCGACCCGTGGGCTGGATGGGTGGCGTGGCCGGTGGAACCATTACGGGGTGGTTCTTCTGGGTCGACGCGGCGATCACTTTATTCTTCGTCATCGAATATGCCAGCAAATTGTGGATCGCCCCGGCGGGACGCAAGTGGTTTTTCATACGCCATAGCTGGATAGAATTGCTGGCCCTGCTCCCCGTACTGCGTGTCTTCAGGCTGTTTCGAATTCTCCGAGCAGCCCAGATTTTCCGGCTCTTACGAGTCCTTCGATCAGTGCGCCTGGCTCGCACGGGGACCTTCCTCAACCGCATATTCACCGGTTTTGGCGCCGAGTTGGAGAGAAACCGTGCGGGCAATCTGATCGTTTTGATCTACTTCCTCAGCGCCATGGTCTTTGGCACGACGGGGGTGATGATCTTTGAAAAGGGAGCGGACTCGGGCTTTGATAGTCTGGGCCACGCTCTGTGGTGGTGTGTGGTCACCATCAGCACCGTGGGCTACGGCGATATCGTACCCGTGACCCCGGGGGGGCGCATCGTGGCCAGCGCCGTCGTCCTGGCCGGTCTGGGCTTCTGGAGCCTGGTCACCGGAGTCTTCGCATCGGCCCTCATCAACCGCAGCCGCCGTCGGGAGACGATGGGGCTCGATATTTTGGGAATCCATGGCCATGTGGTCATCTACGGTTGGAACGAAAATGGACGACGCCTGGTGCGTGACCTGCGTCCCAGCTACCCCGACCGCCACGTCGTGGTGGTCACCGAAGATGACTATCTGGGCCTGCCGCTGGACGCTCGACTGCACCTCCTCAACGAAGATCCGACCAGGGAGTCGGCCATTCGCCACAGTCAAATTGATCAGGCTCGTTCGGCGGTCGTCCTGGCCGACGACTCGTCGTGCAACTCCGACGTCGATATTGACGCTCGGACGATTCTGATCTGCATGGCCATCCGGCGGCTGAATTCAGATGTGAGGATCGTCGCTGAATTGCGAGACACCGCCAATTACGGCCATGCCCGCCGCGCCGGCGCCAGCGACGCCATCGTCACCCATAATTATACGGGGGCCTTACTCTCTCAGTCGATCCAGTCCCCCGGGGTCAATCGCGCCTTTGCCGATCTTTTCGACATCGGACGCGGCTCGGTCTTCACAGAGATTGCCTTTCCCGATAACACCTTCGGGCTGCCCCATTCTCAGGCGGCCGCCCACCTCTACAAGACCCGACGCGTCGCCGTGATCGGCCTGCGCCGTGATGACCGGCTGCGCATCGATCTTGGCGATGACCCTGAAATTGAACCGGGCGATATTGCCGTGGTCATCTTACCCCTTGAATCCGTGGATCACCGATGATCAGCGCCGAATTAAGAGATCATTACGTCGTCTGCGGCTGGGGAGCGCAAGGCACCCGGATGGTCCAGGACCTATTGAGCCTCCACCCACCGCCGCAGATCATAATCATATGCCGACGCCCCATCGATGAGGTCGTCGAACTGCCCGAGCACTCCCATGTGACCTTCGTTCACGGCGATCCCACTCACACCTCCGTACTGACTCGGGCCAACGCCGGCGCTGCACGGGCGATCGTAATCCTCGGTGACGCCATCGAGGGCGACCGGCTCCAGACGGTGGACGCTCGCACCACGCTGACCGCTCTGGCCATACGACAGATCAGCCCTACCGTGCCCCTACTGGCTGAACTGCGCAGCGAGGACAACCTCGCCGTGGCACGCGACGCCGGCGTCGACGAATGGATTCTGGCCGACCATTTTTCCGGCGCCATGCTCTCTCAATCGATCCAGAGCCCGGGATTGTCCGAACTCTTCACTCGGCTCTTCGAGACCGGCGCCGGCTACGCCCTGCGCGAGGAGATGGTGCCGCCCGAATTGGTGGACCAGCCCTTCTCTCGGGCCATCGCCAGGACAAGACCTCTTGGGCTGGGAGCCCTGGCCGGATTGCATCGCGACGACGTCATCTATCTACCTCCCCAGGAAGATCTCATCCTAAAAGCAGACGATCGTCTGCTGCTGATGCAGCGCATGGCCCCCCGCTCCTGATGCCGTGACGGCTCCGTTCACAGCGCTGAAGGCCGCCTCTCTGCGCCCAGGTCCTGGGCTCCCCGCCCCTCAAGGTGCCGGATAAACTCCTCGACGAACTGATCGACGGAGGTCCAATCCGTATATTCGTAGTCCCGCCTGGGATCGACGGCCTCCCCGGTGGCGCGCTCGGCGATATTCTTCATCAACTTGCGCTTGAAGAATCCGTATCGGGAAAACTTCAGCGCTCCCGCAAAGGAGGCCACCAGCGCCGGGCGCCACCGCGTCTCCTCCAGGAAGGTATCGACCAACTCTGATACCTCCCGACGGGCCTCCTCGGTGTCATGGGACTCGGTCAGGCTCACCGAATAGAAGGCCGACGGCATCTCCGCCAGATCAGGAGCCCACTCCCGGGCGCGGCGGGCGATTTTTTTGGGATAATTTCCGGCGTGGACCGAACCTCCCACAATGAGCCCGTCATAGCCCGTTGGCGAAAAGTCTCCGGGCAATTCCTTGATATTATAGGGCGTGGCCTCCACCCCCTGTTGACGGAACAGATCCACCATATGATCGGCGATCTTTTCGGTCTGCCCTTCGGTGGTCCCGTAAATAATGGCGATGCGATGTTTCATAGCTCAACCTCCGGCTTGAAAATGCCCTTGCCCGATCGGGCCCAAACCTAAGATCGCCGCAGGCGAAGGTTAAGAAATCCGTTCATGGGTCACCACTTATTGGAGGACCACCTGATAAGGCTCTGTATGGATCACCGCCTCGCCATCACCGGTGACGCCTCGTTCGGCCACACCACGGCAGAATACGTCGCCACCGGAGTCGGCAATGCACAAATATCGCTCCCCGAACGCCACGTCGATCACCTCAAGACCAGGGGCAATTGGGGTCAGAGCGTCCACAAATACCCGACTGCTCTCCCCGGTCCATCCGGCCCGTCCTCTGCCGGCACACCGAAGCTCTCCATCACGCAACGCACAGACACGAAAATCGCTGACTCGAAGGGTATCCCATTCGAATTGAAACTCCCTGGGCGTGGACAGATAAAAATCTTCCGTATCGCCGCTAAAATTGGCACCTGAGCCCCAACAGAGAACACGCCCGTCCACCGTCAGACCACAGGAAAAATAAAACCCCACTCCAATCTCGACGAACTCCTCTTCGTAGATCGTCGGCGCCGGTGGTTCCCACTCTGTGCGATCACCACGGCCCAGCTCGCCACCGATATTGGATCCCCAACAATAGACCCGACCTTCGTCGGTCAGCGCACAGGTATGAGTCGGCCCCACGGCAAGCTCCACGAATGCTTCATCGACGTCGACTCTTCGCGGTGTGGCCTGCCCTTCACTGGGTGTGTCCCCAACCTGTCCCCAGCCGTTCTCGCCCCAACACAACACTTGACCGTCGTTATCGATGGCACAGGCATTACCCCACGCCACGGAGAGGTTCGCAAAATTCTGATCTGCCGCCACCCATAGGGCGCGAGTATCCTCGTCTTCCATTTGCCCACGGCCCAGACCACCGGCAGAATGTCTGCCCCAGCACGCGACATCATTGGAATCCAGTCCGCAGGCAAAGGTCGTCCCAACCCCTAGCGTCGCCGGGGAGAATTGGGAAAGCTCTTCCGGTGTCGACGCCATGGCTGGTCTGAATTTCTGAAATTTATAATCGTGATTATCACCCCAGCAATAGGTGGATTCATCGCCGGAAGCACATACGGTAGACCCACCGGTCACCAACGACTCCGCTGTCACGGGCAGTCCCTCTACCTTCAGAAATTCGTCGTGCATCATGGGCCGTCCATCACCGACCTCACCAAACGCATTGCGCCCCCAGCACCACAGCTTATCTTCGTCGTCGACTCCACAGGTATTTATCCCGAAGGTGGAGAGCAATTCCCATCTATGGTCACCAATCATTTCGGTGGGCCTATAATGAATATAACCACTCCCCGTCCCGAGAGCTCCGTAGCGATTATCACCCCAGCAATAGGTACTCCCAGAAGCAGTTCGAGCACAGAAGCTATTAAAGCCACCGACCAGGTCAATCGCAGCGCTTAGGTCCTGGGCCGGAGCGGGTTGATAAATCGAATTGGAAGAGACCGTGCCCCGTCCCAGAGCACCGCCGGCTCCCATTCCCCAGCAATAGACAGTCTGCTCCTCGGTGAGCGCGCAGGTGGCCTGTCGTGTGGCCGCCACCTGGTGCGCTTTGAGGGGAAGGTCGACCTTCGTCGGCGTGGCGGGCACCGTCGATGGTGAGTAGGGATTGACCGCCCCGGTCCCATTCCATCCCCAGCAGATGACGTTGCCCAGGTCATCAATCGCGCAACCATGCCAGGCCCCGGCGGCCAGGGAAACAGCCGGACGCTCCAACTCCACTTGCCGCGGTGAATGGACCACATCAGCTCCACTTCGACCAAGTTGGCCAAAGGCGTTATGTCCCCAGCAATAGACCTCTCCCTGGGAAATTCCGCACGTAAAATGCTCTCCGGCGACGAGCTCCGAATAAATTCGTTCGTCTACTTCGATCGGCGCTTGCAGAACTTCCGTGGCCGGCACACCGACCTGTCCATAGGGACCGTAGCCCCAGCACCTTGGTGGCTGGTCATCACTCCATGCGCAATAATGCCAGATGCCCATAGCCACTCCCGCCACGTCGATGCCCACCTCTACTGGAGTCGGTTCAGATTGAGGCGGGCGCTCTTCTTCGAGAACTGCGAAGACGCCAAAATACCCCTGTCCCCAACAATAGAGGTCGCCCTCCCAGGTGGTCGCACAGGTCGCTGAATTCGTATTGGCTGCGTGGCGCCACGTCTTATGCACCACTTCTACCTGGACTCGCGACTCGACAGCTCCGGCCGACACCTGCACCCAGGTCGCTCCCTCTCCCGTCCCGAGGACTATTCCCTGGTCGTCGACGGCGACAACTCCCTGATCGCCACTGGTCCATATCAACTCTTCGTCCCAGTCACCGACGTCGTCGCCGGAGGCCATTTGAGGGCTCACTTCCAGTTGCAGCCTCTCTCCAATTGCCAACAACACTTCATCGGGCATCACATCGAGCCCGGTGATCGACGGGACTTCTTCTTCACCGTCCTCTTGTTCATCGATGATCAGGACTGGCTCGTCGCCGTCACCACAACCAATGCCCACCGCGACCGAAAAAAACGTAGCAATAATGAATCTGAGAGAGCCGAACTTTCTCGAATTATGTACCATCATCATTCCCCTCATTGAGAATTTTCCAAAAAAAGAGTCCAAGCTGTGCGTCAAATTTAGCCCAACGCCGACGGTGGTGTCGATCCGAAATCAAGAACCAGGTCGGCCGTCGCCGACCGATGCTGGACTACGGGGGCCATCTATGGTTTCACAATGCTAGAATGAAAACCCTGAACCGGGGAGTGAGACTATGACCGCCACATCAAATCGTGAGTTTGACATCGTCCTCTTTGGCGCCACCGGCTTTACGGGGGGCCTGGTCGCTGAATATCTATGCTCTCATCCCGACGTGGGCGATCTGCGCTGGGCCATCGCCGGTCGAAATCGCGGCAAACTGGAGTCGCTTCGAGACGAATTGGGACCGGCCTACGCCGATCTTCCCATCCTGGTCGGCGACTGCCTGGATCGAGAGAGCCTGGCTCCCATCGCCGCTCGAACCAGCGTGATCTGCACCACCGTCGGCCCCTACTGCACCTACGGCTCGAACCTGGTCGCCGCCTGTGTGGAGGCGGGCACCGATTATTGCGACCTCACCGGCGAGGCCCACTGGATTCGCCAGATGATCGACGCTCATCACGACCAGGCCGTCGAAAAGAAGGTGCGCCTCGTCCACTGCTGCGGCTTCGACTCCATCCCCAGCGATCTTGGCACTCTTCTTTTGCAGCGGCAGGCCATCGAAGAATACGGCGCTCCCTGCAAAGAAATTCGCTTCCTGGTGTGGCGCGCCCGCGGCGCCGTCTCCGGCGGCACAGTGGCCACGATGGCCATCTCCATGGAGCAGGCATCGAAAGACCGCCACCTTCGTCGACTGATGTCCGATCCCTATGCCCTGGTTCCCGACGGGGATGGTCCGGACGGCCAATTTCAACAGGGGCCGCGCCGCGACGAATTCGCCCACACCTGGACCGGCCCCTTCATTATGGCCGTGATCAACGAAAAAGTGGTGCGCCGCTCCAACGCCCTATTGGATTACCAATACGGCCGGGACTTTCGCTACTCCGAAGGATTCCGTACGGGCGCTGGGGTTCGCGGAGCGATTCGAGCCGCCACCGTGTCCGGAGGCTCCGGAGCCTTCGCCGCCGCCATGAGCCTGGGCCCGACGCGCAAACTCCTTCGCCGTTTCGTTCTTCCCTCCCCCGGCGAAGGCCCCGATGAACAGGCGCGCTCCAGCGGAAGTTTCGAGGTGCGCCTCTTCGGCCGCGGCACCGACGCCGACGGCGCAGACTTCGAAGTCTCGGCTCGCGTGGGCGCTGACCTGGACCCGGGCTACGGCGCCACGGCCATTATGCTCGGCGAGTCCGCCCTCTGCCTGGCTCAGGACACCATCGACCAAGGCTTGACCGGCGGCGACCTCACCCCCGCTTCGGCATTGGGCACCAACCTCATCGAACGGCTCCGCAGCCGGGGGATGACCTTCGAAATCGAAGACTAATCTTTCTGTGGCGGTCAATGATCTAGATCATTGTTAACTGTTGTTGAGTTCGACCGGTCTTGCTATACTGCTCTCAACATCAGATTTTGCGGCATCACCCTTTGGTGTTTTTGCTCTCTCTTTCGTGTCGTCAATCACGTTTATCGACGTGAATTTTTGGCCACGTTTGGTTTCCGAGGGCAACGCTAAATTCAATGCGAATGGCTGCTAACTCCTGCCTGGAGATGGAAGATGAAAAAATGGTCGGATCTCATGATATGGCTCGGTTGTACGGCGGTCGCCTTCGGGGCGGTCTCGTCGATACAACTCAACGACGCTGAGGCCTGCGGTGGTTCACCTCCGCCTCCTGATTGCGGGGTGGCCGTCAACTGCGCCCTCGCCGTAACCCAGACGGCGAGCAATACCGGCGGCGATATCAACGCCGATTATGACGCCAGCCTCTTCGTCACCGTCACCGGCGCCGATCCGCGCTGCCGGGCTCAGGGAGCCACGGCGTCCTTTAACCTGGACTCCATGTGCATGGATCCGGAGACCGAATCCCAGGATTTGGCCGGCACCACCGCCCTTTCAACCTCGGTCCTGCAGGGACTCAACGAGGTTCCCCTGTCGATCAACCTCTCCCCCGGCGGTGACCGCTACTGCTTTATGGGAGGCAATGTCACGGTCACCCTCGACAGCGGCCAGACGGTCACCGCCGAGTGTGCCGAACAAACTCTGTGCACCACCAGACCCTCGCCGACGGATCCGAGCAAACCCATGCTCGATCTCTCCCTGGCCACGGGCAACGGAATCGTCACCGCCAAGGCCGGCGAGCCCGAAGTTTTGACCTACCGCGTCACCAATAATAGTGACGAGGCCTTCAACGGCATCTTCCAGATCGAGAGCGATAATACGGAGCGCCCCTTGCAGGTAGGCGACGTCCCGCCCCCCGATCCCAACCCCGAGGAGGTTTGCACCGAATCGCCGGAAGCACCGGAAGAGCCCGACGATTGCTCCGAAGAAGAATTAGCGCCCCAATGTGGCTGCGATGCCGTGACCTACCCCAACGCCTGCGAGCGAGATAACGCAGGTATCCAATTGCTTCATGACGGCGCCTGTGAGCCCCCCGACCCCCATGCTCAGGGATTTTCGTTGTCCATGGTGGGCGACGGCGATAACTTCCCGGTGGCCTTCCGCGATGAAGCTCCGGCCGACTCATGTCTGTCCATGCCGGCAAACCCGGCGCTTTATACCCAGCCCTCGATCACGAAGCTGGTCAACGTGCCGGCCAACTCCTATGTGGATGTCGAGGTCGTGCAACGCTCCTGGGGCCTCTGTGCCGACGGAAGTTGCTCCCGCACCAGCGCCACGGTGACTGGCACCATCAGCGGCGAGCCAATCATGGCCTGTGGTGGCGCCAGCTTCGTCGTCATCGACGACAACGTGTCCAGCGGCCCCGAGAGCAGCACCTGCCCCGACAGCGGGTCCACCCCCGGATCGGGAACCTGGAACGATCCCGATGAGCCCGACTTCGAGGTCGAGGAACATCCCGACACCACGGGCAACGGCATCCCCGACTATATCGAAGAAATCTACGGCTACGATCCCCTCAATCCGGATGAGCCGTCCAACCCCGTGGACTACTCCTGGGAGTCCCTGCTCGACCGCGACACCACCGGCAACGGCATCCCCGACGCCGTGGAGATCGCCTTTGGCTACGATCCCCTCGACCCGGACACCCCGGAAGATCCGTCCAATTATACCACTGACGTGCTCATGGAGCGCGACAGCGCCGGCAACGGCATCTCCGACTACGAAGAGATCTACATCTACGGAAGCGATCCTCTCGATCCCGACGATCCGACCTTCTTCACCCCTTATCACCAGATCGATACCAACGGTAACGGGGTACCCGACTATATCGAGATCGCCTTTGGCTATGATCCCCTCGATCCGGACAGCCCGGCCAACCCCGATGATTATAGCTGGGAAGAGCTGCTGAACCGCGACACCAACGGCAACGGTGTTCCCGACGCCGTGGAGATCGCTTTTGGCTACGATCCTCTCGATCCGGATACGCCGGCCGATCCCTCCAACTATACTGAGGAAGCCCTTCAGAATCGCGACAGCGACGGCGACGGGCTCAGTGACTACGACGAGATCTACGTCCACTTCACTGATCCCCTCAATCCCGACACCGACGGTGACGGCTATGGCGACGGCGAAGAGATCAATATGGGCACCGACCCCCTCGATCCCCATGATCCGCCGACGACTCCCTACTCCAACACCCCCAACGCGGGCATCATCTTCCACGGGGCCTACGAAGAGTTGAACACCCTTCTCTTCACCTCGGGAAGCACCCTGGCCAACGTAGATGCCATTCGCTCTCGAGCCACGGCGCTCAATCTGACCTCCCAGATCGGGCGGGTCTACGAGACCATCGACATCGATCCCGACAGCCTGGCTGCTGACGGAATCCTGGAAGTGGTCACCCGATTTGACGCCTCACCGCTTCTGGAAACCAGCCCCTACGAGATCGATCGTCTCCAGCTCGGTGAAAAGGTCATCGATGATATCTACATCGACTCCTACGTCACCGGTGCCGGCAAGATCCGATTGACCAGCTCGCCATACACCATCTTCGACTTCATGTACCGACTCAGCGTCTGGGTCGTCGACGATGAGGGCAAAATGGTCCGCCTCGATCTGGGTGACGACTTCGACTTCACCATCGACGGTGATTCCTTCCTGGTCTCCATCACCGCAGATGCCTCGGCCTTCCAATTCGATGAGCTGTTCATCATGCACGACTTCAACGCTCATGAGCGGTTGGCCTACAAAGAGATCTGCAACGACGGCATCGACAACACCAATAACGGCATGACCGACTGCGATGATCCCTATTGCGCAGACGACCCGGCCTGTGCCGACCGAAATGGCGGCGGCGGTGACGATGACGGCACCGGTGACGATGACGGCACCGGCGACGATGACGGCACCGGCGACGATGACGGCACCGGCGACGATGACGGTACCGGCGACGGTGACGGCAGCGGCGCTGCCGACGATGGTGACAGCAGCATCTCCCGGGCCTGTTCGGCCACCGACGGCAACCAGCCGGTGGGTCTGGCCTTGCTTCTGCTCATCGGAATGGCCGCCGCCAGCCGGCTTCGCCGGCGACGCGACGACTGACCGAATGAGCTGATCAGCTCATAAAAAAGGGCGGCCCCGCGGGGCCGCCCTTTTTTATGAGCTGATCAGCTCATTCGGTCAGTCGTCGCGTCGCC
>SLJM01000133.1 GCA_007135085.1 Myxococcales bacterium | reverse complement strand
GGCTTCAACACCACCGCGTTGCCCGCCAGCAACGCCGGAAATAGGGGTTTGTAGAAGATGGACAGCGGGTAATTCCAGGGGGCGATAATCCCCACCACTCCGCGGGGAACCATCTCGACCGTCGCCTTCTTTCCCGGATAGGCCACCGACGAGATCGCCACCTTCTGAGGTTGGAGCGCCGCCTTTGCTTCTTTTCTGGCCAACTTGACGTATTCGCCGACGCCGGAGACCTCGTTGAGCAAGACCTCGTCCACATTCTTGCCCGTCTCATCGGCCACGATCTGGGCGATCTCCTCGGCCTGCCCCAGGATAGTCGTCGCCACCTGGGCCAACAACTGCCCCCGCTCTTTCAAGCTCTTCGCCGCCCAAGGCGGCTGCGTTTTTCTGGCCGCCCCCACCACCTCGCTCACGGCACTGGCGTCGGTCCACGCCACCTCGTCGAGCTTCTTTCCCGTCGCCGGACAAATTCCTTCTGGCGGTTTACTCATAAACGATCCTGAGCGCCCTTTGGGCGCGGGATGGAGGCGGCGTTGCCGCCGGGGTGGAGAGCGCTTCGCGCTCGGGGTGGAGCGGCTGGACTACGCCGCGGTTTTAACTACCCATCAAGCTCTCTCCAGCTCGAAGTCTTGTTCGTAGAATTACTATTAAAGTAATGTTGACCAATTGCAATAAACCGCAGTTAAATCCGGGCCGCTGTTTAGGCCCTCCACCCCGCGTCCCTTAGCGAAGCGTAGGACGCTCCACCCCGGCGCCGAAGGCGCCTCCACCCCGAGCGCGAAGCGCTCTCCACCCCGGGGCCTACGGCCCCTCTGAACAATCCATCCCGGTCCAGCCCGCGTCACATTGGCAATCACCGGAATAGCAGGTGCCGTTGCCCGAACAATCGTTGAGGCAGGCCGGCTCGGAGCAATCGGGGCCCGTCCAGCCGGGCTGACACTCGCAGCGCCCCTCTTCGCAGATGCCCAGAAAGGAGCAGTCGTTGAGACATCCCTGGGTGGCGCAGATATTCTCCTCCTGGTCGCAATGGAGGGTGATACAATCGGTGCGCACCTCACAGCGCTGCCCCACCCGACAGGGAACACAGGAGCCGCCGCAGTCCACGTCGGTCTCGTCGCCGCTCAGCTCACCGTCGCCGCAATGGCTATAGGGATATTCCGGCGCCACGTCCTCTTCGACGTCCTCTTCGGGCCCGGGATTGGTATTCGCCAGGCCCACGTCTCCCTCTCCCGAGCGAGGGGCCACATCATTCTCCGGGTCCGGCGCCTCCCCGCCGCAAGCCGCCGTAAGCAGACCGATACAGCAAATCATTATCAGAAATACCCGCATCTTGACCTCCCCCCTTAATTTGACCGAACAAGCCCGCTTAGACAAGTGCGCACATCTGCAGCAAATCACCTACAATCTTAACGCCCCTTCACCTCTTGCCAGCCTACGGGCCAAAAGCTTATCCTTCGGCCTCGGCGACATTTCCCAAAATCGAGAGAATCCCCATCATGTTCGAAGTCCAGATCGACGGCGAAGGCGCCAACCTCGTTATTCTTCACGGAAATCCCGTCCCCCCGGAGACGATGGCCCTCTTCGTCGATGGTCTAAAGGACCACTTCCGGGTCATCGTCCCCGACATGCTGGCCAGCGGCCTCAACGCGGCGGATCAACTGAGGAAGCTCGACGAGACACTGGCCGCCCACGATGTGGAAGAGGCGATCTTTCTGGGTCACTCCTACGGGGCGCTCCAATCCTTTCATATGGCCGCCCGCGGCGACGTAGAGGTCACCCAATTGGTCGCCCTGGGGCCCCTGGTCTATTATCCCGAGGAAGTACTGGCCGGATATCAGGAGTTGGCCCTGGCCATCGAGGCCGACGCCATCGACATCGCACAGGCCATGGCCCCTGCCTGGCTGAGCCCGAACTATATGGAGGCCAATCCCGATGCGGCCACAAAAGTCGGCGAATGGCTCGCTCCGCTGAGCAAACAACAACTTTTGGACATCATTCATATCGAAACAGACGTCCCCGATCTGCGTGGAGATCTGCCCCAGCTGGACCTGCCCGTCTATATCCGCACCGGCTCCGCCGATCAGGCCACTCCCCTGGCGTGGTCCCAGGAGATCCACGGCCTGCTCCCCAACTCCACCCTCGACGTCGTCGACGGCGCCGGCCACTTCCTCCAGATGGAAGATAGTGAGGCCACCCTGGCGGCGGTGCGCAAGTTTTTGACTCACTGATCAGGGCAACATAGCCTGGGCCAGCTCCACCCGGGAGCTAATATTGAGCCGTTGATAGATATTTTTGATATGGGTCTTCACCGTATGCGGTGAAATATCGAGGGTGTCTGCGATCTCTTTTGCCGTGGCTCCATGCGCGGCATATTCGGCGATCTCTCGCTGGCGCCCGGTCAACCCCGCCGCCGGATCGAGGCGCAAGACCTCCAACTGAGACAGGGTGGCCATATAGCGCACCCCCGTCGGCCCATCGAGGCGCACGATCTCGATATTCGCTCCCTTTGACACCGCG
>SLJM01000460.1 GCA_007135085.1 Myxococcales bacterium | reverse complement strand
AATCCTATCTCGACGATCCCCTGGTCCTGGTGGACCACCTGGAATTCGGCGGCCGTCCCCACCTGGCCTCCACCTATGCCGAAAGCGCCGCCCACCGGGCAGCCCGAGCCTTTGCCTTCGATCGAGCGGCCCGGCTCTATCAACGAGCTCTGGAGTTGAATGAGGGAGACGATTCTCATCATGAGGAGCTGCTCGTCGCCCGGGCCGATATGGTCTTCAACAGCGGCCGGTCCGGCGCCGCCGCCGAGCTCTACCTGCAGGCTGCTGCCCGTTATCCCTCGGGACCACAACGGCGCCGCCTTCGACGTCAGGCTGCCGAGGCCTTTCTCATCAAAGGTGAGGTGGAGCGGGGATTGGAACTGTTGGAGTCAGTGCTCTCCGAGAGCGGCCTGGCCATCGCGACCAGCAAGACCAGTCTTATCGCCTCCACCCTCTGGCACCATTGGCGACTTAAGAGACGGGGACTGGCTTTTTTGCCCCGTCACCCCGACAGGTTGGACCAGGCAGATCTGGAGCGCCTTGAATTATTATCGGCCGCCTCCCGACAGATCAGCTTTATCGATCCCCTGCTGGGCTTCAATTTTCGGATTCGAGGCCTGCGACTGGCCCTCGAGCTCGGCCACCGGCCGGCCATCGTCGAGGGGATCGCCCTCGAGGCCGTCGCCGAGTCCGCCCGTGGGGGATGGGCGGCTCGCGAGGTGTTCGAGGAATTGCTCGAAACGGCCGAACAGGTAGCCGTCACCGACGCCGAGCGAGCCATCGTCGCCGGCTGCCGGGGCTCCCTCTTGGTCTTCGCAGGCCGTCCCGGGCAGGCCCTGACAGTCCAGCGAGAAGCCACCTCCCAGATCGAGGCCCACGTCACCGGAAGCCAGCGAGTGACCGGTCGAAATCGACTGCTCACCTGGAGGGTAAAGACCCTCTACGACCTGGGCCGCTTCAACGAATTGCATGAGCTCTACGGTGAACTCACGGAGCGAGCCGAGCGCCACGGAGACATCCTGCAAACGATGGGCCTTCATCGAATCGCCGGCATGCTCTTCGCCCTGCGCGGCGATCCCGATCGGGTGGCCGCTCTCCTCGATGAGCGCCCCCTGTACCCTCCCCTGACCACAGAGTCGATCCTCCACTGGTACGATCTCCGATCTCGCTGCGAGCTCGCCCTCTACCGCCGTTCAGTCCTCGACGAGGGAGAGGAACTTCTGTCGCAGATCAAAGAATTTCGCCGGACCCCCTTTGCCCGGCGCTTTCAATTGGCACGAATGGAGGTTCGCTGGTCGCAGGCCCGCCTCCAATTGGCCCTCTGCGCCGCCGACGACAACCCTGGTCTGCACCGGGAGGTCGAAGAAGGGATCGCAGATCTTCGAGATGAAGAAAAATCCTCCCTCGCTTCCCTCTGGTCCGACGCCCTGGAGGCGGGACTGCGCACGGTCCAACAGCGCCCCGAGCAAGCCCGTGCGCTCCTGCACAAGATCGTCACCGACGCCGATGCTCAGGGATTGATCTGCCTGGCCGGCTGCGCCCGCCTGCGGCTGGCAAACCTACACGATACCGCCCAATCCCGCCCCGACCTTTCCTATTTCGAAGACCAGGGGTTAATTGAGCCCAGACGGGTGGCCGACGTCTTTCTGCCGGGCAGCTCCCATCTGTGACTTGACGTTTTTTTCTGCGACGATAGCTTAGTGAAGCGTCGCATCACCTAATTTCCAAAAACTCTCGAACCGGTGGATCCTCATGACACGAATTATCTCCAGCATTTCCGTATTGGCCGTAATCCTGCTCCTGGTCGCCGCCTGTGAGAGCCCGGATCAAACGCGCAACGACGAAGGGGCCGCCGACGAGGCAACAGAGGAAGGCACCGACGAAGCCGCCGACGCAGCGCCTGAAATCCCCGAAGCCTGCCCGGAGTCCGACGACGAGCCTCATCCGGCTCTGACCGACCCCTCGCTGGCCGACGAGCAAGCACCGCAGCGATTCCACGTGCTCTTCGAAACTACGGCCGGCAATTTCGCCGTCACCGCCCACCGCGACTGGGCCCCCAACGGCGTCGACCGCTTCTATAACCTGGTCGACATCGGCTATTTCGAGGATATCGCCATCTTCCGCGTCATCGACGGCTTCATGGCTCAATTCGGAATCCACGGTCAACCGCAGGTCAACGCCGCCTGGCGCACCTCGGACATCCCCGACGATCCCGTCGTGCGCTCCAATACGCGCGGCAAATTGAGCTTCGCCATGCGCGGACCCAATACGCGAACCACCCAGCTCTTCATCAACTTCGGCAATAACTCCAACCTCGACGGCCAGGGCTTTAGCCCCTTTGCGGAGGTCATCGACGGCATGGACGTCGTCGACAGCATCTACGACGGCTATGGCGAAGGCGCTCCCCGAGGCCAGGGCCCCGATCAGGGCCGCATCCAGAACGAGGGAAATAATTATCTACGCGCCAATTTTGAGAACCTCGACTATATCGAGCGAGCCTGCATCTTCTAGGTTTCTCCGAATCTCGTGGGGCGCGGGCTGCCAGCCCACCCCCTCGACTTTCGTGGAGCGCGGGCTGCCAGCCCGCAATCTTTGGAGGGTCATCGAATATTTTTCGACCTGGCCCGTCCAACCCGATACCACGGCCCAGGACTGACTCGTCGCTGGAGTCACGGCCGTCATTTAGTTAGTCTCGTTTTGCGCTGGCTTCTCTTATTGCACTTCATGAGGTTCCGATCATGGACTCCACTTTCCTTCGCGACCTGATTCGCCCGGCCACCTCCACGGCGCTCGCTCTGTGCTGCGCGCTCACTATGCTTTTGGTGGCCACCGCTGCTGGGGCTCAAGAAACGCCATCCCAACCTTCTCTTTCGGCCTCTGACCTGGCCAAGGTCCACGCCGGGGAAGTGGTCATCGAAGTCGACCAGGGAGAGTCGCTCAACCGCGGGGTGGTCGTCGGCATCGTGCAGGCCCCGGTCAATGACGTCATCCCCCTGGTGGCCCGGTGCTGGGAATACGGTGACTGGCGCGACAGCCTGACCGACACCTCCCTCAAAGCCCGCCCGGAAGACGACGTGGTCATCTGCGGAGGCACGGCCAAGACCCCCTTTCCGGCCCGCGATCGCCACGGCGACTTCCGAGTCCAAAACCGCGTCACCGATGTCGGCGGCTTCCGCAGCTTCGTCTCCACTTTTCAATACGTCAAAGACAGCGGCAATATGGAGGATATGTTCGGCTATTGGGTGCTGCGCTCCTACGGTCCCGACGGTGAACACACTATGTTGAAGCACGTGCTCAACGTCGACATCGGCGGCTGGCTGCCGGACACCCTGGTTCGCTGGGCTACTCGACGCACACTGCCGGAGACGGTGATCGGAATTCGACGTCAACTCGCCGATTCATCTCGTTCAGAACCTGATTTCTGGGTCTCCCACAATTACGACTGAGGTTGACGAACCACAGGAAACATCATCATGCCAAGTCGTACCAAGACGCTTCTGGGCGCCCTGAGCACCCTGGTCTTCACGTTGATGACCTTTGCCATGCTCCTGGTGGGGTTAATCTTTTCTGAACAGATGTGGCTGGCCGTCTTATTGGCCTTCTTCTTCGGCGGCATCGCCGCCTTTTCGGGGGTCATCGCCTTCAAAGCTGCCCGAGAAGCAGGGAGCTCGGTCTCCGGACTGGCTCAGGAGCGATCGCGAATCCTCAAATTAGCGGCCCATCAAAAGGGAAAGCTCACCGCCGAGGAAGCGGCCATGGAATGCCGTATTCCCATCGATCAGGCCCAGGCATTGCTCGATGACCTGGTCATCAACGGCCGGGCCGATACCTGGGTCAGCGACGGCGGCTCCCTGGTCTACGTCTTCCGTGGTCTTCTGGAAGATGACAAGGCCACCGCCGAAGATCCGATGAAGATGCTCGATCCCTGAGCCCTTCTCACAGTGTGCCAGGACCAATCGCAACCTCTGAGGTGGCCCATGAAGGGACTTTCAAATTCAGGTGTGCTCCTGTTGGTTCTGGTCATTTCTTTGGCCATTCCCTCGGCCCTGGTTGCCCAGGAGACCGACGGCGAGGAGTCGGCCACGTGGGAAGATCAACTTCCCGACGTGAGCGCCCTCTTTGAGACTCACCGCGACAAGGTGCTCTCCGTCCAGACCGAGCTGGCTCCCCTCTTCGGAGCCTTCGGCCCGATGTTCGGAGCCCCCAACGGCGAACCACCCCGTGGTCAGGGCACGGGCTTTATCGTCGACGCCGACGGCCTGGCCATCACCAACTGGCACGTCGTGGCCGACGCTCATTCCATTCAGGTCACCACCGCCGAAGGGGCGAGCTATTCAGCCCGCCTGGTGGGCGCCGATCCGAGCACCGATATCGCCCTGCTCGAGATCGATGCGCCGACGCCCATGGAGGCCGCCCGCCTGGGCTCGGCACAGGACATCTCACCCGGGGAGTGGGTCTTTGCCGTGGGCAGCCCCTTTGGCCTGGAACATTCGGTCACCGTCGGCGTCCTCAGCGCCAAGGGCCGTCAGATCGGCCTCGGGCCCTACGATGACTTTTTGCAGACCGACGCCTCGATCAACCCCGGAAATTCCGGGGGACCGCTCTTCAACCTCCAGGGGGAAGTGATCGGCGTCAATACGGCGATCATTCGCAACGGGCGGGGCATCGGCTTTGCAGTGCCCGTCGACACGGTCACGGCCATCCTCCCCGAGCTGCGAGACCGGGGCTATGTGGTGCGTGGATTTCTGGGGGCCGGGGTCCAGGAGATGAGCCGTGACCTGGCCGAGACCTTCGAACTCGAACCCCGTGACGGGGTCTTGATCCGCTCCATCGAGCCCGGCGGACCTGCAGACCGAGCCAATATCGAACCCGGTGACGTGGTCACCCATATCGGTGACGAACGCACTCGCGAGCCCTCGGAACTGCTGGCCACGGTGGCCACCGTCTCCCCCGGTGATGCCGTCACGGTGCGATTTATTCGCGACGGCCAGAGCCAGGAGGTGGACGTCACCGTCGCCGAGCGCCCCGATCCTCAGCGCCAGCGCGTCGAGCGCACCCGCGACGCCGACCACGACGTCGATCCCACCCGATTGGGAGTCTCCTTTCGATCAGTGAGCCCCGACATGCGCCGCCGCCATAACCTGCCCGGCGATGTAGGGGTCTATGTCGACCGCGTCGAGACCGGCTCGCCGGCCTCGGGTGTCCTCCATCGCGGCGACATCATTTTGCGTATCGGCGACACCGAGGTGAGCAGACCCGAAGACCTTCCCTCCGCCCTTCGCGCCCAGCCCCGCGATCGCCCGATCCGCATGCTCATCCAACGCCGCGGCGAACCCCGTTTCGTTGCCGTGCGGCTCGCCGCCGATTAGGCCCCCGCCCAGCTAAGGCTGGGGGCTGCGCGGGCGATTGGCGACCCTGGGGCTGATGCCCCGCTCCGCCCCGGGTCAACGGGATTGGTGGGTGGTGTTGAATTTGGTCGGGGCCTGGTGGTCGTTGTTTGGGGCCGGTGGTCTCCAGACCGTCGCACACACAGTAGAAGAGTCGTGGGGCCGGTGGTCTCCAGACCGTCGCTTGGTTGGCGAAGCATTAAGCGATAGTCAGAGACTATCGGCCCCACAAATCCTAAATGCACGTGGGGCCGGTGGTCTCCAGACCGTCGCTTGGTTGGCGAAGCATTGAGCGATAGTCAGAGAATATCGGCCCCACAAATCTTCGAAGCCCGCGGGGCCGGTGGTCTCCAGACCGTCGCACACACAGTAGAAGAGTCGTGGGGCCGGTGGTCTCCAGACCGTCGCTTGGTTGGCGAAGCATTGAGCGATAGTCAGAGACTATCGGCCCCACAAATCTTCGAAGCCCGTGGGGCCGGTGGTCTCCAGACCGTCGCACACACAGTAGAAGAGTCGTGGGGCCGGTGGTCTCCAGACCGTCGCTTGGTTGGCGAAGCATTGAGCGATAGTCAGAGACTATCGGCCCCACATTGTCTATGGGAAGTGGAGCGCGGACTGCTAGTCCAGCACCTGCACCTCATCGCGGCTGACCCGGCGAAGGACGTCGGTGAGCTCTTTCCATCGTTCCTCGTCGTCGCGATGGACCTGGCGGATCTGGCTGACCAGGTCTTTGGCGCGGCGGAAGCCGCCGACCAGGTCGCCCGACAGGTCGGTGCGGCATTGAATCTCCTGGAGGATGTCGGCCAGGCTATCTCCCTTGGCCCATCGCTCTCCCAGGGGCATGAGCTCCGGCGTATAGGTGGACTCTCGATCCATGAGCTCTTCTGATTCGGCGACGATGGAGCTCTCGTAGACGGCGGTCATCTCATCGAAGATATCGAACCACTTTTCGTCGCTTGGCATAAAGACCCGGGCCTGCCGGGGAAGTGTCTGGACCAGCCCGACCATCATGCCGAAGAGCTCGTCTGCCGTGCGGTCCTCGAAGACGCCGTTGACCAGCAACTCCGTGACGAAGACTTCCTCGATCTTGATGTGGCTCAAGATCTGTGCCGGGGCGTTGAGGCTATTGTCGGGTTGCAGATAGCCGTGGCGCTTTAAGAAGCTGACCTTGCGCGAGAAATTCTCCCACAACCTTGGCCGCTCGAGCAGTGATAATTCGCGGCGAAGAGTGGCCAACTTCTTTCGCTCCTTACCCTCATCTCCGGCGGCTCGCTCCTCAATCTCGGCGATCTGCGCCTCCACGGCGCGGGCCATCTGAGCGTCCTGATAGGCCTTAAAACTCTGGTTGAGCATATAGCGAATGGACTTCTCATCGAACCTGTCCACCAGATTGACCACGGAGTGAAAGGATAGATTAAACGCCGACTCCACGGGCTCGCTGATATCCGTGAGCAGTCGCTTAAAGACCTTTCGCACCTCCCCGTAGAACTGAAAATCCTGGCGCACCACCACGGTGCCCACCGGGTCGATTCCCCGTCGGCCGGCGCGACCGGCCATCTGCATAAACTCGCGAATGCTCAGAGGCACGAATTCGGTGCCGTTGAATTTTGTCAGGCTGTCGAAGATCACTGTCCGCGCCGGCATATTGATGCCAAGCGCAAAGGTGGACGTACAATAGAGCACACGGATGAGGCGGGCCTCATACAGCTCCTCGACCAGGGCCTTGAGCCCCACGTGGAGTCCGGCGTGGTGGAAGGCTATGCCCCGCCGATACATACGCCTCAAGTCATGGCTTAGCACCTCGGGATGCCTCTTATCGAAGGCCTTGAGGTGCTCGTCGATATCGTCGCGATCACGGCGTTTATTGAGCCGTTTGCCATGGCCGTGACGCGATAATTTGGTGGCCAGAGTCTCGACCATCTTGCGGCTGTAGATAAAGTATAGGGCCGGCAGATCGTCGTCGGAGAGCATCTTCAACAGATCGATATGCCGGGTCTGATCTCCCCGTCCCCGGCGCCCCTTCTTCTTTTGATGCTTTCGCTTTTTTCGCCACCGCACATATTCGCGTTCAAAGGTCTTGCGGTCCACCAGGCCCGTATCCTTGCAGCCCACGCGAAGTTGGAGGGGAACGGCCCGCTCCGTCTCCAGGACGACCTCCACCTTCGACTCCCGAATCTCGGTGAGCCAGTCGGCAAATTCCTCCAGATTCGACAGCGTCGCCGACAGCCCGAGGATTCGAATCGACGAGGGAAGATAGATCAGCAATTCCTCCCACACCGTGCCCCGATCTTCGTCGTCGAGGAAATGAATCTCGTCGATGATCACCGCCTGAAGATTGGCCAGGTCCGGCAAGATGACGTCTGACGGCGAATAGGCGTCGACCGCCGCCGTCTCGTCGTCATCGTCGATCTGGGCGCCGAATTCCTCGAGCATCCGCGGCCCCTCGAGGAGCATATTGCGCAGAATCTCGGTGGTCATGATCCGAATCGGGGCGTCCCGATTGATGACCAGATCCCCCGTGATAAGCCCCACCTTATCGCGCCCGAAAAAAGCGCAATATTCCCTGTATTTCTGATTCGATAGGGCCTTGACCGGCGCCGTATAGATCACCTCCCCTCCCTCGTCGAGGACCTCCTCGATGAGGTAGTCGGCGATCAACGTCTTTCCCGTACCTGTCGGCGCGGCGACGAGGACGCTCTTGCCCTCTTCGATATAATTGATCGCCTGGCGCTGGAAGGGATCGAGCTTTAGACCTCGGTATACCATTACTTCTCCTCAGTCGACGTGGCGCCGCCACCAGCTCCAGGCGATCTGCGCTCCCCCCCTTGGAGCGCTGGATCACTTCTCTTCGTAGAGATCCTGAAGTCGCTTGATCGACAGGTCGAGGTATTCCTCGCTCTGGTCGATGCCCACGTATTGACGGCCGTGCTCGATGGCTGCAAGGCCCGTGGTCGACGATCCGCAGAAGGGGTCGAGGATTCGATCTCCCTCGTCGGAGGCCGCCAGGACGATGCGGTCGAGCAATTTGATCGGCTTTTGGGTCGGGTGTTTCCCGTGTTTTTTCTCCGCCTTTCGAGGCGACATGATATTCCACAGATTCTTCATCTGCTTATTGCCGTTCATCTCCTTCATCGTCTTATAGTTGAAGGTATAACGGCTGTCGTCGTCTTTGGCGGCCCAGATAATGGTCTCCGTGCCATGCGTAAAATATCGACACGACAGATTGGGGGGCGGATTGACCTTAAACCAGGCGATGTCATTTAGGATCTTATAGCCAAGGGTCTGCATGGCAAATCCCAGCGAGTAGATCACATGAAAGGTACCGCTGACCCAGATTGTTCCGTTGGGCTTGAGCAGCCGCTGACACTCGCCGAGCCACTGCAGATTAAAGGCGTGATTGCCCTCCACCCCCTTGGAGCGGTCCCATCGACCTTTGTTGACCGACACCATTTTACCGGACTTGCAGGTCACCCCGTCGTTGGACAAGAAATAGGGGGGGTCGGCAAAGATCATATCGAATTGCTCGGACTCCATCTGGGAGAGCAATTCGAGCGAATCTGCCTGATAGAGGGTCACCCCTCGGTCGTCGCTATAGTAGGGTTCTCGTTCGAGATTAGACGTCGCGAGCTTGGTCGCTTCCATTGACTTCCCTGTCATGTCGCACTTCTCGATCCGATTTCCAAAGTTCGGAGTTTGAGAAGTGGGCCATCCTTGGCCAGATGCGAAATTACTTCCCTGTCTTCGCCGCAACCACCGCTCCCAAAAGGAGTAAGGTGGCTCAGCCTGCGCCGCTCATTCTACCGCGTTGCCCTGAGCGAGGCGACTCCAACGTAGATCGCTGCCTTCGTTTCGACTCTGCATCCCTGCTGAGCCGTCGTCACATCATCGATCTTGGTCGGAATCATTAGCCGATCGTGTTGTCGAGACTATGCCCGACCCCGATCGCTGTCAAGGAGATCGCCTCATTTGGGGCGTTGATCGATCGATCCTCGATCGATCAACGCCTTCAGACACCGATCTGGGCCACGAATATCACCGAATCTCGAAAAATTCGAAAATTCGCTTTTCGATATACTCCACCGAGTCTATGAGGCTGTGCATATCGTCGACCTCGTATAATTCGACGTGATTTCGCCGCGCCGCATAATCTCTGGACGACTCGATGGGCACCGTCGGATCTCTTCGTCCGTGGATGATAATCGTCTCACAGCTCACCTCCGGCACCGGCGGGTGATTGCGCGCATCCTCAATAAATCCCCAGTGAACGGGCGCCATCTCTCCCTGCGGTCCAGGCAGGCGCAGTTCCCCCTCTCGCTCCCAACGCTCCATACGGCGGGGTCCCACCAATTGCGGCCACCGCTGCGCGAGCGCAAAACCGGGACAGAGAAGGACCAGGCGGTCCACCCGGTCGGGATTGACCGACGCCCAACGAGCGGCCAGATAACCGCCCATACTGGAGCCGATAAAGCGCCAGGGGCGCTCATCTTCAGCGTCCAGCTCGTCGATCACCTCCAGGGATTTTGTGAAAGTGAGCTTTTCAAAAGAGGGGCGATTCAAGTCGGGAAGCTCCAACGTGAGCCCCATCTCGGCAAAGCGAGCTGCCAGATATTGCCCTTTTCGAGCTTTCGAACTGGAGGCAAATCCATGGAGGTAGGCGTAGCGAAAGGCAGATTCCATCTTAAAGATTCCTGAGGTCGTATATTCTGGGCGGGCTCAGAAGCCGCTGTGGCCCTTTGACTT
>SLJM01000170.1 GCA_007135085.1 Myxococcales bacterium | reverse complement strand
TGGAGATGGCCCAAACGGCGCTGGCGGCGTCGAGTTTCTCTGCCCGATACGAACGCCTCTACCACCGCCGCAACGCCCCCAAAGACGGCGGCGGTCGTACCTCCGGGCTCGGCTGTGCCGGCAACCAGACCAATGTCTATCACCTGGTCACTCCCGACCGGGATCTGGAGATTGTCAACGAGATCGCCGCCCGAAAGGCAGCAGATCGTCCCGGGATGGTGCGCCTTTCTGAAGCTGGGCTAAAACTGGAGGAAGTTGCACCGGAACAGATCGAGGCCCCCCTCAGGTTCCAGGATGGCCAGGACTGGTGCCTGTCGCTCCAATTACTCAACTGGAAGCGCATCGCCATCGTCGGTGGTGGCCATTGCGGGTTTGCCCTCTCCCGTCAAATGCACCACCTGGGCTATACGGTGACCGTCATTGACGACCGCCCCGATGTCTTTACGTTTTGCTCTAATGACTATGCCGATCATCGCATCGCCGTCGATGATTATGCCCGGGCAGGTGATGCCATCGACCACCCGCACTTGACCCACGTCGTCGTCATGACAGCCAACGCCAGCGCCGATATCCGAGCTCTATCAGGGCTCGCCGAAGGGCCCTACCCCTACCTGGGAGTGATGGGGGCCCCCGCCAAACTGGCCCGCATTCGCCGAGAGCTGATCGAGATGGGCATCGCCAGTGAGGCCATCGATAAATTATACGCTCCCATCGGTGTGAAAATGACCAGCAATACCCCGGAGGAGATCGCCGTGAGCATCGCCGCCGAAATCCTACAAGAACGAGAAGTGCTCTTTCCCTTCACCGCTTCACCCGGTATATGAGTTAGGCACTATTAAAAACCGTACCCCAAGAATCGCCCCGATCCACGAGGACCGAGAATGTCAGCAGAATTGCCCACCGCTCAATCGCGCTACCCCAATACCGTCTCCGGCTGGTTTTACGCCCTCCGCTTTGGAGCCATGCACCTGTTGTGCTTTGCCGCCATCTGGACCGGGGTGCCCTTAGAGGCGGTGATCCTGGCCGTCGTCCTCTGGGCAGTGCGCATGTTCGGCGTCACCGCCGGATACCACCGATATTTCTCGCACCGCACCTATAAGATGGGTCGGGTCATGCAATTTTTGATGGCCTTTTTGTCTCAGACCTCCATGCAGCGCGGCGTATTGTGGTGGGCCGCCCATCACCGCCACCACCACAAATATTCGGATCAGCCCGAAGATGTTCACTCCGTTCGCCAGGACGGCTTTTTCTGGTCTCATATCGGCTGGGTCGTCTCCCCCCGATGGGCCGAAACCGATATGAGCCGGGTCCGGGATCTGGCCAAATACCCGGAGCTGCGCTTTTTGGAGCGCTTTCAACATCTGCCGGGGCTGGTCCTGGCCGGGCTGTGCTTTGCCCTCTTTGGATGGGCGGGCTTGATCGTGGGATTCGTCTGGAGCACCGTCTTTTTGTGGCACACCACCTTCACCATCAACTCCCTGGCTCACGTCATCGGCAAGCGGCGCTATGAAACCGACGACGACAGTCGAAACAACTGGTTTTTGGCTCTCCTGACCTTCGGTGAGGGCTGGCACAACAACCACCACCACTATCAGGCCTCGACCCGCCAGGGCTTTTATTGGTGGGAGATCGACCTGACCTACTACATCCTGTGGGCCATGAGCAAAGTGGGCCTGGTCTCCGATCTTCGTGAACCGCCACGCCACGTGGTCGAGGATCGCCCCCACCCGGCCAAGGCTCTACGAGCAGCCGCCAGGCGGGCGCGCCGTGACTTCGACGAGCGCGTTGAAGAGCTCAAAGGTCGGGCCCGGCTGGCCCGTGAAGAGGCCTCCCAACGGGTCGAAGATCTGGGACAGGAATTGGCCCTTCGCATCGACGAGATGAGCAACGACGTAGAAGAGCGGCTGGAGAATCTGCGCGGCGACCTTCAGGACGTGCGTCGGGGAGCCCACGAAAAATTGGAGGCGCTGGCCAGCGACGCCACGGTCAAGGTCGACGAATTATCACGGGAGATGGCCGTAAAAATGGCCACCCTTCGCACCCACGCCGAGGAAGCCAACGACCGAGCCGCCCGGGCCATCGACGAGATCGCCGAGGCCACAGAGATCCGCCTGCAGACCGGCACCTCCATCAGCCAGGCCTGATCCGTGAGCCCGTCGATGCGATGGGGGGTCATCCGCTGGAGTTGAGCACTTCGTAAAATTTCTGAAGATCCTCCACGATCGTGCCCCCGGCGACGTCAAAGGTCGCCCCCCGGCCGCCGACGAGGATCTTTACCTCGTCACCGACGAGCTGGCGCAGCTGAATCAAAATGCTCTTTGACGTGCTGGCATTGGCATAGCGGGATACGCTGATGCCCACCGTCTCGGCGTCGCTCTCCTCGATGGCTCCGGCGATGGCCTCTACGGGGGCGCTCGATCCCAAAAATAGAATTGGTCGGTCTGCCAGAGAGGCCACCAGTGCCGCCATATGCAGCCCCAGGCTGTGCTGCTCTCCCGACAAGGTGGCCAACACCACCTTCTTTCCCTGAGCCATATCGCTCATGGGTCGCCAGGTGGCGGTCAGAAAATCACGGAGGCATTCACTGGCAAAATGCTCGTGAAGAACGCTTAGTTTGCCCGTTGCCCAGCCCTCGCCGAGGGCGTCCAAAAAAGGAGCGATCCGGCTTTCTAAAAAGGCCAAGGCGTCCATGCGGCAATAGTCGCGCCGGAGGTGACAGGTGAGCTTTTCGCGATTTAGCTCCACCGCTGCCCCCAGCCAATCGTCGAGCCACTCCTGCTCCTCGCCATCGCTGTCGACGGCCCCGTCGGCGGAGCTGGAGTCCTCAGAGGCCTCAGGGCTCTCACCTGTGGTCCGCAGCAGCAATTCCTCGAGCTCCTCTCGGCTCTGCCCCTGAAGCTGGGATGGCCGATAACCCTGAGCGAGAATGGCCGTGATCAGGCGCAGATGCTCGATGGTGTCGATCTCGTAGATGCGATGCCCTGCCTCGTTGCGCTGTGAGGCGGGAAAGCCATATCGACGCTCCCAGGTCCGGATGGTCTCCACGGGCACGCCGGTGGCCATCGACAGGGCTCCGATATTTAATGTGGCTTCATCGTGGTAGCTCATTTGCGATTCGCCTAATGTGGATATGGAAGCATATGAACACCATATGAACTCCAACATAACCACATTCAACCATAAGTGAACAGATTTTGAACCTTTATTCCCCACAGATTATCGGCCCGGGGGGAAGTCGGCGGTCTTCGATTGCTATTTCAACTCTGGTGTTTAATTCCTAACGGTGAATAATCCCCTCCTCCAGCCGCTCATACGAGGTCTGCCCATGGGTAAAATGATCAACGGTCAATGGCGCTCCGATACCTGGGTGCGCGATAACGAGGGCCACTTCGAACGGGAGCCCACCACCTTCCGAGATCAAGTCGAAGATCGGGAGGATGCCACCTATCGCGCCGCCTCCCAGCGCTATCATCTCTACGTGTCCTATGCCTGTCCCTGGGCCCATCGCACGCTCATCGTACGAGCTCTGATGGGGCTGGAGGAGGCCATCGACGTCTCTGTGGTCCATCCCCATATGCTCGACGATGGCTGGACCTTTGACCAGGACTTCGACGGGACCACGGGTGATACCATTGGGGACCATCAATTTTTGCGCCAGCTCTATGTGGAGGCCGACGATGAATATACGGGACGGGTCACGGTCCCCGTGCTCTGGGATCGGGAGCGGGCGACGATCGTCAATAACGAGTCCCGCGAGATCATCCGGATGTTCAATCAGGGTTTCGCAGCCTTTGCCACCACCGACGTCGATCTGTGGCCCCAGGGACATCGAGAGCGCATCGACGAGATCATCGACGCCATCTACGAACCGATCAACAACGGGGTTTATCGCAGCGGTTTTGCCACCACCCAGAGAGCCTACGAAAAATCGGTGACCCAGCTCTTTGAAGCCCTCGAAAAATGGGAGAACCATCTGAGCCGCCACCGCTACCTGGCCGGCCAGGTCTTTACCGAGGCCGACGTCTGCATGTTCACCACCCTATTGCGCTTTGATCCCGTGTATTACGGTCACTTCAAGTGCAATATCAAGCACGTCTACGAATTCCCCAATCTCTGGAATTACGCTCTCGAGATCTACCAGATGCCCGGCGTGGCCGAGACCTGTCGCCTCGATCATATCAAATCCCACTACTATTATAGCCACCAGAACATCAACCCCACTGGCATCGTGCCCCGCGGTCCCATCTTAAATCACCTGGCCCACCACGATCGGGATCGCCTGCCCGGGGAGGTAGTGGGCCTGTAGGTCTTTGCCCGTTCGCCGTCAGCGCCCCTATTGGTTGGTGCCGATCTGGATGTAGGTCTGGCCGTCGTGGCGGTCGCGGTAGATGAGCAGGGTGAGCATCATCGCATCGCGTCGATAGGCGCGTATCTCGCTCTCCATGGCCCCCGGCGCCAGCTGGCGCTGCTGCAGCGCCACCAGGCCGCGCATCGAATCGTCGGATCGCCAGCCATAGTCCTGCATTCGGTTTTCGTAAAACCGCAGCACTTCGTTTATCGAGGATTGGCTGCGATAGAGAATGGTGTGGTAGCCCGCCTCTTGTTCGGTGCCGCTGAGGCGGCTGACCCTGACACAGCGCGGGCAGGTGGGAATCTGAAATTCGATGGGGTGGGCGCCGCCCTCGGAGCGAGTCCGGGGGTCGGGGCGAAATTTCCTCAGATCCAGGTTCTCGTCGCTCCACACGGCGGTGATCGTGGTCTGTCCGGAGCGCTCGTCCCGATTGGCCTCCAGAACGCGCACGGCGCCGACCATATCCTCGACGGCGACCTTGCCGGCCCCGGTCTCGACCAGCACCTCGTCGAGCGTCTCAGCCCCCTGGGGGGTCTCGAGGCCGACCATGGCCATTCGGTTTCGCGTCACCTCTACGGGCACCATGCCGCCGGTCCAGATCTCACTCAAACCAACCCAGCCCTGGGCCAGGGTATCCTCGTCTTTGACGTGCGTGGGGTGGATGGGCTCGCGGGCGGTGCCGTGGACGTATTTGTTGACCCCGTTTCGCTTAAAGGCCTGCTCGAAGCGATTCATCACCTGACGCGGGCGCTCCCGGGTGGTGTCATAGCTAAAGAAGACCCGATTTCCGTGGTAGTCGTATTCTCTTGGCGGCGACATGCCCTCTTCCTGGAGGGTGCGCACGAAATCCTCGTGCTTGGTGGTCTCCGAGGCAAAGAAGGCCCAGATATCGGCTTCCGCCTCCGAGACCTCGCCACTGGGGCTGTCGAAGATCACCAGGGCGAAGGCAAAGGCGCAGATAATGGCCCCTGCAAAGCCGATCTTGAGCACCCCGACCAGGCCCGCCCTGATGCGCTGTGTTGTCTTTTCTTGGCTCATAGACTCGATCCCGCAGCTGGTTCAGTCGGCGCCGCCGACGTCACACGTAGGACTCAATCGTAGCGCGTCGGATTATTGATGATCTCCGACGTGTCGTATTCGATCTCCAACAGATTGAGGGAAACCCGCTTATTCGTCACCGTCTGGCCCGTAATATAATAAAAGAACCACTGGGCCTGCTCGCGGCCGAAGCTCCCGAAATCGACGTCAAATCCAGGAATAGCGCTCGTATCTCCGGCGTAGGGCGACAAGCCCGTGCGATAGCTCGCCGAATAGGTATCACTGTGGGATAGGAAGCGATTGCTATACTCCACGGTGCTCGAAGCGCTTCCCTCGGCGTCGCCGGTGCGCACCCCGGCAAATAGGCCGGGGACCACCCCGGAGGCGGTGAGTACGCTGGACAGAGCCGACGAGATAATCCCCGACAACCCGTCGACGTCGTCGAAGTGATTGGCGATATTGTCGTCGCCCAGGTTGTCGTTGACCGCGTAGGAGGGGCGGTGGTCACGGCTTTCGCCGATGATGTCAGACATCACCTGATGAGGAGCGGTGGTGATATTGACGTTTTCGTTGAGCCGCTTGGCGGCGTCCGTGTCCTGGTTGGTGTGGCTGATCTGACCGCCGCTCAAAATGGGCGTCAAATTGGCCTTGAACATCGCCTCTCCCCAGTGGCCGCCGATGGCGGCGGCGGCGGCGTCCAGGCTGCCCACGATCTCCGGGGCGCTGACCCCGTCGGGCATGGCGTCCATCAACTGACTGCGCGGCGAATACACCCCGGGCTCGTCGTCGATGGTGGCCTGGGTCAATCGGTAGGACTCGGCCCACATAGCGCCGTAGGCATCGGTCTTGACCGCCACCGTGGTCTGGCCCAGATGGCCCAGATGCATCAAGGCCGTCAAAAGGAGCACGAAGATCGGCAGGGTGATGGCAAATTCGGTCAACGCCGCCCCCCCCTGATCCTCGTCCAGAGGAGCTACAAACCGGGCTGTGATCCTGCGCAAATTGGCAATCATTTGACGAGCCCCTCCATTTTCTCGTTATCCATGGCTTCGAAGGACTTGCGCGTCGACTGGTACTCCTCATAGATGCTCTGGAGCCCGGAAAATGATGACAGGTCGCTCGCCCCATAGGGGTGGGTGATGAGCGAGGCGGCGTCGCTGACGTTCAAGAAGTCCGCGCCATGGGCCACGATGAGGGCGCCGAACATTTCGTTTTCGATCTCCTGGAGGGCCTCCCAGATGGTGAAGTCGCCGCTACTTCCGTAGTTTTCCCACTCTCCGGGAAGGGCCACGGGCCGCACCCGGGCGCCCCACTGAGACTCCCATAGATTGGGTGTATCATCCTCGCCCTGCCAGGTGATCTCACCGCGGCTCAGGGCCCAGACGCCGCTGGCCTCGCTCGAGGAGGTGAAGAATCCGTCATTGACCTCTTCGCCGATGGAGTATTTATCTCTCGAGGCCTGGTTGCGCGCCGCGTTGGGGCGGTAGGCAAAGGTCAGGGTCGACGAGTGCATCGACCAGTCGCTGGTATTGAGCTCCCAGGGCGCCCCGTCCTGAACGAAGGAGCCGTAGCGCCCGCTATTTTGGGCTTCCCGCGACCCGCTTCCACCGCAGCGGTCTTTATAGGAGGTGGGAAAGGCCCAGCTGATCCAGCCCGGAAGACCGCTGTGGTCGACGAGCAGCGCCAGGCTACCGGCGAAGAAGACCGAGCCATAGACCCCGGCGGCGCTGATATCACTGCAATCGAGCTCATTTAGAGCATCTGCAATATCGATGGGAATACAATTTTCGGTGAGCTCTTCATCGACCCAATTTCCGTCGGCGTCGCGGTAGCTCATCGTCGGCGGCGACTCCTCGCAATCGTCATCGTCGTCGGCGTCCTCACAATCTTCGCCGGGGTCGTATTTGAAATTGTCCGGATCTTGTTCGGCTCGCTCCTCCATATCGCCGCATTGATCTTCGAGATCGCCGGCGCCGCCGCCCCCGTCGAAATCGCCGTCGCCGGTGACCTCTCCATCGGCGCCGCCGATGATGCTGATCCCGTTTTTGATGATAAAATCGACGAACATATACCACCGGTCGACCTGTTCGGTCAGGGCGTCGAATGTATCACCGAGGACGATATCGCCGATGCTGGGAGCGTAGTTGGTCTTCTCGCACATGCCGTCCCAGCTGTGGCCCGAGGCCTGGCGAATCGGCAATTGCGATGAATAATTAACATCCGATCCGCCCTTGGGCGCCGGATAACCCATGGTGATGGGCGCCCGGTTTTCGATGCCCTTCCAGACCCCTTCGCTCCAGGCCCAATAGGGGGTGATATCCGCTTTGTATTGCTGGTAATTATTAAAGGCCCTCAACTCGGGACCGAATGTATTGGAGATGACCTCGCTGAGCCGATTCTGATCGACCAGCTCCTTGGCCCACACACAGGTCGCCCCGGCGACGATCTGGGCCATCTTCTTACACACCCCGGCCAGGCCTCCGGCGGTCAGCACCGCCGCCGCCGCACACAAAATGGTCAAGACCCAGCCGGCGCCCACCAGCCAGCCCAGCCAGCCCATGATCGTGTCATAGGCCGTCACATAGGCGACGTTGATGCGCTTACCCACGTTGGTAAATGCCGTCATATTCATCGTCCGCGCTTCGATGGACGACTGACTAAAGGCGGCGGCGTCGGCCGAAGCCTGAAGGTGGACCTTTTCGTTGGCGATCTCGATGGAGTCGAAGATCACCAGTCCCATGAGCATGATGATCAGCATCGCCGCCAGACAGAGCACGGCGATCGCCCCCGACTGACCTCGCCGAAGCTGACCCAGCTTTTGGATACGGAGCAGTCTGTTCATGGCCGGACCTCAACTCGCGCAGCAAAGATCGTCGACACTACAATCGTCAGTTGGTCTTTCATGGTCGCCCCACTCCATACATCTGCCGGGGAAGCACGAAACGCATATCGTAGCTCTGATAGTAGGTGTTCTGGGCAAACCAGCCGCCCTCGGATTCCCCGAAAATACGACCCACCAGGGGCATGGATTGAAAGTGCATATAGGTCACCTCCGCCCCCACCTGGCCGCCAGAAGAGATGATATTGTCGACCTGGGTGGAGCCATAGGCGTGGGTGAATTTTCGCCGCGCTCGCAACGAATGAGTGCTGTCGCCGTCCAACCCGGAGGGAAGGGTCAGATCGGGGTTGCCGAAGCTGGGTAATTCGATATCGGGCAAAATGGTGGCAAAGCGCTCCGTCATAAAATCGCGGGTCTTCTCGGCCCGCGGTGACAGCGTGTCGTCATAGGCGGTGGGATAATAGCCCGGCGCCACGGGGGTCATGCTCAACGCCACGGCGATTCGCACCCGATCTTTGAGCTCCTCCTCCGACACTCCCGGCTCCTGCTCCCAGACCCAGACGGTACGTGCAGCCTGAAAAGAAGCCACCTGATTGAGGATGCCCGCTATATTATTGATCGACAGCTGAATCATTCCGAATAGGAGCAGCAAAAAGACGGGCATGCAGATCAGGGTCTCGGTAATCACCGTGCCCCGGGCTCGGCGCACCACTCGCGGACGGCGGCTCGCCAGCACCCCGAGATCGACGCTTCGAAAGGCGATATACAGCAACGCCCAGGCGCAGGTCGCCAGGCCGAATTGGATCGCGATCTTGGCCGTCACTGCCTCGCGCAAATGCTCTATGCCCCAGGCAAATTCAAATACCGCCGCCGCCACCTCCAGTGGCACCGCCGCTCCCACCATGGCCACGAAGATCAACGTCACCGCCAGGGCGTGACCGATAGCGGCGAATCCGATCGCCGCCGGCGTCCACCGCTTCTGTTTTTTGTGTGACTGTTTAGCCATTTCCATCATCCCTGTTGTCAATTCGCGGCATCACCGCCGGGCACAACGGGCCAGCAATCTCAATAGTGACTGACCAATCAATGCAATCTGTGTTCCACCTGTGCAGGGGGGGGCAAAAATTGCCGCTACCCCATATCTCCCGTCAGTGGTCCAGAAATCAAGCTACGCCAACTTGGCACAGTCGGGGACAAGATCCATCACTTCCAACACTCTTCTTGCTCCTTCTTCGTCGTAGCCCGCAGAGTATCGAATCGAGATGCCTCATGCCAGCAGGAGCAAAAAAAATTACGAAAGATCTCGATCAATTCGTCGATAACAAATGTGAGGGCACGACGCGACGCTGATCACACTCTTGAAGACCTGTGAGGATCATTATGCTGGCCAAAATTCACTCCGGTGCCGTGCTGGGCATCGACGCCTTTCGAATCGACGTGGAGATCGACATCACCCTCGGCTTTTCCGCCTTTCATCTGGTGGGGCTGCCCGACAGCGCCGTGCGGGAGAGCCGGCTTCGCATCCATGCCGCCATGGAGAACCTGGCTCTGGAATTTCCCAGGGGACGGCGGGTCACGGTCAACCTGGCGCCGGCCAGCATTCGCAAAGACGGCACCGCCCTCGATCTTCCGATCGCCCTGGCCCTGATGGTCGCCCAGGGTGATATCCCTCGTCAGGGCTCCCTCGATCTGGAGCGTTACCTCATCGTCGGCGAGCTGGCCCTCGATGGCGCTCTGCGCCGGGTGCGCGGCGTCTTGTCTCTGGCCGTGCTGGCCCGCGACCAGGGCTATGAGGGGGTCATCGTCCCCGCCGCCAACGCCGCCGAAGCGGGCGTGGTCCAGGGCATCGACGTATTGGCCGTCGACCAACTGGGGTCTC
>SLJM01000195.1 GCA_007135085.1 Myxococcales bacterium | reverse complement strand
CTCGTCGTAGTCGTCGTCGCCTGGCGCTGGATGAGCCGTTCTGTGCCGCAGGGGCAGACAAAACAGCCGTGACGGGCCAGCGAAGGGCCCACCGCAATATGAAGTACCCGGTCCGAATTCACGGGCTGAGCGACAAGTGGTTCATTCGCGGCGAAGCTGTGGCTTTTCGTCATTCCAGCCAGGGAGTTCTCTGGCAATCTCGAGCGCCGCGTCGGCTTCATGGCTCAAGGCACAACCGAATTCGTTTTCCGCCATGATCGTGAGCAACCGGTGATCGGCGGCGCGAAGCTCGTCGGCAAACTCCTCGCCAAACATCGACGACGATACCTGTGCCACGATGCCCTTATTGCCGAGCTTTCGGAGATATTCGAAGATCCTGCGCGTGGCCCGTTCATTCTCGCGAGGATGTGGGCGGCGTTTGCCGTGCATTTCGACCAATTCCTTTAGCTTCTCCTCTGGCAATTCTTCGTAAATCGAATAGAGCGCAAAGCCATCGGGATAGGCCTCTAAGGTCGCGACGACGACCTGCCCGGCGAAGGTGTCGAAACTGCGTTTCCCCAGGGCTTTTTTGACGATTTCGGCGATCTCTTTCTTTTCGATTTTATCGTCCGCCGCAGATAGCTCCTCCTCGCTCTTGGGTCCATGAATGGCGAGCCATTCCCGAAAGTGCTTACGAGGCTTCACTTCGTCGTCGGTCTCCAGAAAATGGGCGATTGCCACTGCAAATGAATTACCGAAAATGCTGTGACACTCTTTGAGTCGCTGCTCGAGTAAGACCTTGTAGTGGCTGCGTTTTACGGGAAACCGGGACACCACGTATGCCGCAAACCATGAAGCAAATGGCCGCTCTTTAAGGAAGCACAGCGTGGACCCGAAAAGGACGGGAGTCGGTGGTCTCTCTTCGCGCTCACCGGCCATATACTTGATATACTCTTCCCCGAGGGCGACGAGAGGCCACGATTCGGAGGCGACGATCGATTCCATGTGCTCCCTTAGCTCCTCTACATCTTTCGCCGTGGCGAGGCGTTCCTCGACGGAGCGGAGATCCTCGTAGGAGTAGGACATTCTCAAAATCTCAAATTCCCTCAGGCCTTCCGGGATATCGTCGGCCCCGCCGTCTTCGAGGGCGTTTTCGAAGACCTCAATGGCCTCCGCAGCGGAGAGCTTCGGCAGGTGGCGTTCCATCGCAGCACGTACCGACGCCGATTGGGGCATCGCAGCGATTATCTTTGCCGCTTCGATGCAAATGGCCTGGTCATCGCTGGAAAGAGCCTCCTCCAGATAGGGCAGCCCCTCTTCGCCGACAACCATCAGACCTTCTCGTGCGGCGTCTTGGACTGCCTCCAATTCATCGTCGAGATGGTCCAAAAAGACCGGTGTTGCCACTGGGCTTCGCATGGTCACCAGCGACTCGATCAGCATCTGTCGCTGGGCGTCTGTCGTGCTCTCTTGACCAAGCCTGTTGACGATCGCTTTGATCGCTGCGTTTTCAGGGGAGGTTGTCGTGGATTCGGGAGGCATGATTTAACTCCTCAGGTACATAGATTGAGTGAAATCGTACAACTATTGGCGTCGCGCGACAGTCGTGACATCATAAAAAGACGGAGGCTCAATACCCGACTATGTCACTGGTAGCCAGCCGACTTGAAGTGTTGAGAACCATTCGCGCAGCAATAGCTCCTTGAGGTTGTGGTTTATATCCTCAACTAGACCGCTTAATATGCATACTCCTTGCTGTCGTTGATTCTTGCCGGCCCACGTGGTGATGAGATGTGTATTCGGGCAACTCGATTCGGACTATTCGGTGTCCTCCTCATTCTCATCTGCGCTTGTCACTCCTCACCACCGATCGGGGCAGATGAACCGCTGCCGTCTCCCGAGCAGAGACAGAGTGATTCTTCCGAGAAGGCAGATCCTGCCCAGACGGAGGACACCGACGAGGTAGAAGAAATCGACGAAGAGGTCCAGCAAAAAGCTCCTACCGAGCCACCTGCCCGGGAGGTGAGCTGTGAGACCGGCTCGGATTGCACGACCATGACGCGCACTCCCGACTGTTGTCCCTCCTGCTACCATGTGATCTATAACGTGGAGTCCGCACAAAAAACTCAGGCCTATTGCAGTACCCATTTTTCGCCGGCCGACCGCGCTGAATGTCCCGTATTGGCCTGCAAAATGGAGCGGCCGGTCCAGACATTCTGCAGCGAGGGGATATGCCTGAAGTCATCGCTTCCCGATATGCTCGACTCCAGATAGTCGAGGGCCGATGGCCAGCGGCTCAAGGAAGGGAGCGCGGGGATGGGGGCGGCTGCGATTAGGTGCGAGAGTGGATAGCAGACTCAGGCCGTCGCCAATCGCGAAGTGAGGACAAGTTTTTGACCGAATCCACAAGAGAAAATTTGGTGGTTGCCCCCTTCGTTCTAACTTTTCCGATATGACAATAGGAGACCGGTTTTTAACAGGGCCAGGAGGCGAAGCGATGGCACAGAAACTCGAGAATACGAGAGTCGCAGTATTGGTCACCAAGGGCTTTGAGCAGGTTGAACTTGAGGAGCCCATGAAGGCCCTCCGAAACGAAGGGGCAGACGCTGTCCTGGTCAGTCCCGACGATGGAAAGGTGAAGGCGTGGCAGAAGGACCACTGGGGCGATGATTTCGACGTCGACATGCCGCTGCAGCAGGCCAGCGCCGACGATTTCGATGCTTTGCTTCTACCCGGCGGCGTCATGAACCCCGACTATCTTCGCCAAAACGAGGATGCCGTGGGATTCGTTCGCACCTTCTTCGAACAGCACAAGCCGGTGGCGTCCATCTGTCACGGCCCCTGGATGCTCGTCGAGGCCGATGTGGTACAGGGCCGAACCGTGACCTCCTATCCCTCCGTAAGGACCGATCTAGAGAACGCCGGCGCCAATTGGGTCGACCAGGAAGTGGTCGTCGATGAGGGACTGGTCACGAGCCGCAACCCCGGCGACCTCGATGCCTTTTGCGCCAAGATGGTCGAGGAGTTTTGCGAGGGCAAACACGAAGGCCAAACCGCTGAAGGGGATGGCCGTGATTACTCCGAAAGGCACGAGGGCGGTCGGCCAATGACTTGAATCTATTCCAGTGATCGCTCCACATTCCGACCTTTCCGTGGCCTGGCGACTAACAGACTTTTGGCCGGGGCCTGCGGGTCGTAGAGGACGGTCACCGGGCTGTTTTCCGAGAGGGATAGGGAAGACACCGATCAATCGCACTCAGAAGTGAATTCCATCGGTCTAAGCGGCCGTGGCGGCCCGTCTTTTATCGCTCATATGATCCGATGGGTCTGGTTGTTTCTGTCCCGTGATGTGAACGGTCCGGGTCGGGAAGGCGATTTCGATACCCCGCGACCGTAGCTCGCCGAGGATTCCCAGGAGGACGGCTTGCCGGATATCCATATGAACGGCGAAGTTCGGGCTCAACACGGCATAGACCACCTCAAATTGGAGGGATGACTCCCCGAAATCCGATAGATGGGCCCGGTCGAAGTCCACAGGGGTCTCTTCGTTGGAGATTGCCTCGATGATTTCGCCGATAATTTTCGGGATCTCCTCGAGTTTGTCCAATGGCGTGCCGTAGGCGATACCGAATTCGACCACGACCCGTCGGTTTTGCATTCGCTTGAAGTTGCGGATGCGGCTCTGGAGCAGATCCTGGTTGGAGAAGATCACCTGCTCCCCATGGAGACTGCGCACGCGAGTCGTCTTGATCCCGATATGCTCAATGGTGCCCGAGATATTTCCGACCACCACGAAATCGCTCTTGAGAAACGGCTTATCTACGATAATTGAAAAGAAGGCCAGCAGGTCCCCCAGAATTGCCTGGGAAGCCAGGGCGATGGCCACCCCGCCGATCCCCATGCTGGCCACAAGCGCCGTGATGTCGAAGCCAAGGTTCGCCAGAACCAGAAGGGCCACGACGCTCCATATCACCACGTCGACCACAAAATTCACGGCCGACAGCGCCGTCATCTGCCCGGGGTCGTCCTCCAGGGCGGTCCGAAACCGTCCCATCAATACGCTGTCCGCTGCCGAGATCCACACCCCCATCTGAATGATGATGAAGACCTGCACCAGGGCCATGGCCTTGTCGGCCAACTCGGGGCTCACGGGAAACGCCGTGATCCCCGCGAAGAGCCCCATCGCCAGGTAGAGAAAGAGCTTTGGCCGCCCGAACATGGCCTCAATATATCCCAGCCATTGAACGTCCTCATGCTCTTCGGCCAGGGCCTTTAGGCGGCACAAGACGAATCGTTTGATCGCACTCAAGACAGCCACGGTCAGGAGCACCACCAGCAGAATCGAGGCCCACCTGACCACGGAAAAGCCAAACAACTGGAAGTCGACAAAGTCCTGTACGGTCATCAGATGCCTCCACGGAGGGACGGAGATCTCATAAGTTTTGCCATAATCGGTGGCACAATACCGGCAACTTGCCGTATTGCAACGGGCACTTCGACCTTCGCAAAGCGACAGGCCCGCATGGATCAATCCTTGCCATGACCGTGGCGAGCGGGCACCATGGATGAGATCCCATTTTTCGTAGCCCCTGTGGAGGAGGTCGTAAATGAAGCCCGTCAAGACAACGGACGTGGTATTCGTCGTGGTCCAGCCAAGGCTTTGGTGTGTGATAGTGACGTTGATCGGCTGGTTTGCGGCTTTCGGTTGTGCGACCTCGCCAACTCAGGCACCGGAGGCGACGGACTCCGGTGCATCTGGCCTCGACCTGGCCTGGCATACGTCTTATGAGAAGATGTGCGGTGTCGGTGAGTGGAGTGAACTCCAGGCGGAATTCGGCACCCCCATTAAGGACCAGCCCGATTGGTTTGAACTGCGGGTCATCTCGCAGAGACTTACGCCGTCAGTACATCTGGATGTCTTTTATAATGAGCGATGCGAGGAGGGCGACGGCGCAGCCTGTACCCTGCAGGCGCTGTTGATTGACCCACCTGGTGATCGACAGGGGTTGGCGGTTCCGATTCCCCTTTCCGCTCGGGAGGTGCTCTCCCGGGGGTGTAGGGACACGAAGTTCGGGGCAGCCTGTATGGAGTTGAGCGAAGACCTCCTGGAGAACGCCCAGGGCGATCCGGAGGAGATCCAGTGGACCGTTCTGGATCTTCGAATTTCGGGATGTGAGTACGGCGATGAAGCGAGCTGTTCGCGCCTGGCGGCGGGATTGGGGGCAGTCGATCCAACTGAATCACCGGAAATGGCGGCGATGCGAGATTATTTGCTGGTGCGGGGTTGCCAGCAGGGGAGCGGACGGTCCTGTCTGGAACTCGGTGTTTCGGCATTCAGGGAGAACAAAGACGTCGATTGCTTCGTCAGCGCTATGCGCGCGGCATGTGAGAAAGGACTGGCCGCAGGGTGTCGGAGTCTCGGCGAAGTCGCCGGGGGGTGCGACTCTCCAGAAGGCGAAGAACTTGTATTCTGTGACGAGGTCGATGGGGTCATCGACACAGGTCTGGCCGGCGTTGAGCCGAACTGGTTCGCGTCCTGGAAGGAGCGTTGTGACGAGGGGGACGCGTTGGCCTGCCATGTGCTGGGCAGAGCTCAAGCATTGGAAGCCAATCCGCTGCACCTGATTGCCGAGGTGGAGGGCGCAGCCGACGGCAAAGCCCGTTGGGGACGGGAGGCAGCTCACAACCTGGCGCGAAGTTGTGAGGCCGGCGTGGGCCCGGACTGTATGTTGGCCGTACAATTGTGGGAAGAGGAGAAGTCCGACGAAGACGACGAACGGCTGCTGGAGCTGGTGACGGCGGGATGCCACTCTGGTCACGCAGGGGCTTGCGAAGAGGCGCTTCGTCGGGCCGTTGCCGTCGACGATGTCGATTCCCGCGACGACTCCGACGAGCAGGCGTTGTTGGCCATTGCCGGCCCGTCCTGTCTGCTCGGCGTCGGTGCGGGATGTCTGATCCTGACGATGTACGGGCAGCAGGAGGAGGTGCAAGACCTGGAGCGATGGGAACTCGTTGTGGAGCGTTTTTCGAAGCGCTGTGCTCATGAGGGGGCAGCCCAGGCCCAGGCTTGCCTCGTCGCCGGTGCGGTCGGCATAGACGAAGCCGAGGACCCAGCGCAATCTCAACAATTTCTCGACATCTCCTGTGAGGCCGGTCTGTCGCTGGGCTGTGCGCTCCGAGAGGTAGAAGGAGAAAGCGCAGCACCTGAGGAAGAGGTCTATCGAGAGACCCTGGAGGAGATGGTGCAACAGGCAGCCAGAGAGGGGATGGACTTCGACCAATGCATCGAATACGCCGACCAGCCACGTCCCGTCGTCTGCCGGCAGGGGACGGGCCTGGTCGGTGGCCAGCAACTCGACTCCTACGAGTGGCAGGGACGTTACGGTTGCGGGGTGACCGATTTGGCCGAGTTGAAGACATCGAAGGAATCACCCGTCGAGGTCTGTGGCGCAGCCGAACAACATCGCTTTCTGTTGCAGACCCGCTGTGCCGATGGGTCGCGACCCGTCGATTCGCACGAACAGGCGATGCTCGCCCGCAGCGGGAATATGGGCCCTGGTGGTCGCTGCGGTGAGGTGGTGGACCTCTACGAGATTTCCTGCCCCGAGGCTACATACCAGGTACATATGGATATGTATTTCTGTGCGGAGTAAGCCAGATGCCGTGGTCTGTCACGCCCATCGCTCGTCGTCGGCCCGGGGCTTGCATTTGCGTGTCTGTCGGTCCGTTCCGCCGGTTCCGCCATCGTGTCGGTCCGTTCCACCATCGTCGGCGCCGTGAATTATTTACGCAAAATCGATCCTCGTTCTGTCGATAATAGGGGTAGGCCCCGACCGGTGAGCGGTCGGGGACAACGAACTTTTCGACAGGGAGGAGGCGATGATGAACCAGATAACGGAGACTTCTGAAAGTGTCGTTCCCGATCAAGCAGGGCGGGGATCTGAGCAATCGGAGGAGGGCACGGGCAATGACGATCGGCAGTTGGACGTGGAATATGTGGCGCTGGTGATTCTGTCGACGGTGGCGCGGATGCAGGGCGAACGGGGATTGTCGGTGATGCTCGACGTCATGCGCGGGTCGAAGGCAAAGCGAATCGTCGAGGCCGGTTATCACGAATTGCCCGTCTACGGGTTGCTCGAATGGATACCGCGGCGGCGGCTCCAGCCGATGGCGGAGGTGCTCATCGACGGGGGATTCATCACTCGTGGCGAATATCAGGTGCTCGGCCTTCGCGCCGCGGGCACGGCGGTGATGACCGGAGAGGTGTCGCTGCCGAAGGCGGTGGCCCGAAATATGAAGCATGCCTACGAGACGGCCCCCGTGGACCGGCCTCGTTACCGAGAGGGGGCGCCCACGTTGCGAAAGACCTATAATATGGTGCGCCAGGGGATGGGCCCGGCGGAGATCGCCGAGCGGCGCGACATGGCTCTTACGACGATCGTCAAGCACCTCTTCGCGCTGGCGAGCTACGGCGCGAAATTCGATCTGTCCCTGCATATCGAGCCCGATTTCTTGGTGCGGTTGCAGGAACTGGGCGTCCAGTGGAGGCTCGGCGATCCCCTCACTCCGGTTCACGAATTATTCGAGGAGGACCTGGACTGGGAGGAGCTGAAAATCCACCTTCTCTATCTGCATATGCAGGCCGAAATGGCGTGACCGTCGGGTCCACGGTGGGGTAGGGGGCTGCCTTAGGGAAAGCGCAGGTTTTTGGTGCCCTTTGCCCACCGTTGATGCAGCGTCTAGTAGCGGTCGCAGTAGGCCCGATAACCGGCGGTGGCTGGGGCCGGATCGTTGTTTCGGCCGTCGGTGCGTGTCTGTCTGTCGTGTCTGTCTGAGGGCTTCTGACTCAGTTCGCGTAAGCCGCGGTTGTTCGCCTCTCGAAGCCAGAGTGAGCAGGATCACGGCGAAGGCTATCACGGTCGGGAAATGGCGCACGCGGCGTGGAGGTCTTGAGTAATTCTCTTGACGTAAACCGGGCGGTACTGTCGCGATTTGACTGGTTTGGTGCGAAAATTGGGGTGTTTTATCGGGATTATGTCGCGATTATGCCTCGATTGTCCTGGTAATGTCGTGATTGTGCGGAATTATTGTCGCGATTTACAGCTCCGATGTCGCGATTTCCCAGGTTCGAATCCTGTCTGCTAAGAAGGACAAATGGATGCGCCAACTCGCCGAAGGCTTCATATGCTTCCTAACGATGCATATAATGTGACGAATTGATTTCCACGGCGTCGGGACCGATTGAGATTATCACCAGAATCCTTAGTCATTGCATTGCTCCAGATGGATCACGCTCTCAGGAGCGAAACACGGTCTTCACCGCTTTCCACTCCCCGTCAATTCGCTCCACTCTTAATTCCCCCATTCCGATGTGGACGGAGTAGCCTTCGAAGGGCTCGCATCTGTATCCATCGGAGTTGCGCTTAAAGGCGCCGGCCGACAGAAGAGCGGGAAACTGAGCTTTGAATTCTTCGGGGGTTTCGAAGTCGAGGGTGCCAAGTTCGATGGAGCGCATCAGGTCGCCTGCGTCGCGAAAAGGATAGTGAAAGAGGGAAGCCGCTTTTTCTGAGTCAGCTCCTGCTACTGTGCGTTCTAAATCCTCAATCCAGCTTTCGAATCCGTCCTTAGCGCCACAGTCCGCGGTCGGGTCTTCAGTGCTGACCAAGAGTCGAAACCATATATTTTCGCAACAACCGTGTCTGATCTGTGGCTCAACGCGGGTGGTACCGTCGCTCCAGACCACTCGACGGCCGTCAGACCAGGGCTGACCCAACTGCTCGGTGAGAATCTCGATGATGCGCTCCTTTTTACGATCGGCGATGTAGTATGGATCGATAAACTCGTAGTCAATCTCCAGTGATGGGCGCACTTCAATATGCGTCACCACCCCCTCGTCGGACAGCACTACATCGCGCCATCCCTTGATGGCCGGAACTTCGATTGGCTCACCTGGGGACTCCGGCGGAGGCTCGCCAACCCGGATTCCTGCCCACTCACGTGGAATCGACAACCCTGGGTTGACCACATCATCAAAGAGTTCGTTTCGCGGTCTTGGATGCTCAAGGGCCGAGGCCAGAAGAGAGGCTTCGATACGGTCGCTCTCATCTTCCCAGGGGCCCGGCGGCTGCCACGTTTCCTTGGGAGTACCGCCGTGGTCTTTCCAATGAGCTTTCCAGAGCTCCCTTAATTCTTCTTTCGTCATGGCCCGTTCGAATTCACGCACAGTGGAAACGTTTTTCCTGTCAATTTCGGAGAGCCGGCTTTCGTCGAACCCTCCTGGTTCGTACCAATCCTGTTCTCGGAAATGAGTCGCAAGCCAGGGTGTCGAAAACTCATAGCCCGCCCGGGCGTAGATCGTATTTCGAATTAAAGAGAGCTCGCCCAGAGAGCGGGACTCCAGGTCGGTCACCAGAATCGATCGTTCAGTGTAGAAGGGAATGGGGCCGGCCGAGAAATCTATGGGAGGTCTCTTTGGAGGAGTAGCGACGGTTTCCGGCGGCTGAGTCGGCGCCTCTTCTTCTTGTGCTTCTTGCTCGGGAGGCGACTCTGCGGAGGGTGTAGAGTCACAGGAGATCAGCAGAAGTAGCCCGGCGGCCAGTGCGGCGCGCAAGATATGGAGTCGGAAGTGCATCGGTTTCCCTCCTCATTGAGCAGTAGGTCGAGAACGTAAGAGCACTCAGCAGCCTCTTAAAGGCGAATAGAACCCAACTTGATGATGTTGCGGTGGAGCCCAGGTTAAAATTATTCGTCTGCCTCGAAAATAATATATGGAATCTTCTCGGTCCACCTTCAGCAAGGCGTCCAATGAGCGGCGGTCGCCGTCGACTCGATGGTCAGAGACCCTCGGCTCCATGGTTGGGTGGTTGTTGTGTCGACCCCTCAGTTGACCGCAAACGACACGGTCGACAGCTCCCCACTACGCTTTCCACTTGTGGGGAGCGTCAGTAGTGCTACCCACCACGCAGGCTCTCGACGGTTCGGCACCGAACCATCGCAAACCACCAGAGTTGGGTCACACTACTGATCCTCCCCACAAGCGAAGCGCCGTGGGGAGGTGGGCGCGAGCGCCGTCTGCGAGCGGTCGGAGGGGTAGATCGCACCATCGAGATGATCGGCGAAGCAAACCGAATCACCTCGATGGTCCGGTCACCCCTTCGTTGAATCATCACGATGGT
>SLJM01000393.1 GCA_007135085.1 Myxococcales bacterium | reverse complement strand
GGTCAATATGGTGAGATGCTCACCCCCTTCATCGGTCAATGGTCCGGCGAGGCCGACGAGGAACGGCTGATTATGATCCGGCTGACCATGATGAACCCCTTCCTGGACTCGCGGGAGACCAGGATCGACTACGCCCGTGCCTTTTCCCAGGCTGTGGCCCAGGTGATCTCTTAGCCCAGGGGCCCCCGGGCCCCGGTCACTCAACCTCCCACTGCAGCCGGGGGCGCACATAACTGTCGTCGCCGTCGGCGATGGTCCAGACCGCGTCGAAATCCCAGAAGGGGAAGTTGGCTTGTTCGCCGAAGTCATCGATCATCCGGCCCTGGACGTCGAAAGAACTGGAGCCCGACGAGCTTTGCCCGGTGGTCTGGATATCCCAATAGCTATTCATAAAATCTCCCCGCCGCTCGTCCCCGACCAGCCCGCCCACCTCATCGTTGCCGGTGACCATTCCGGCGGCGTAGGCGTTGATCACACCGAAGTCTCTGAATTCGCCGATGAGCCCGCCCACACTCTCGTCGCCGTTGACGGCGCCTGTGGCGTAGACATCGTGAAGTTCTCCGTTGTCGAGACGACCCACGAGACCGCCGACCTGTTGGATTCCCTGCACGTTGCCCGAGGCCCGACATCTGGTGATCGAACCCTCTTTGAGCTCGCCGACGAGGCCGCCCACGCTTCGATTACCTGATACGTTTCCGGAGGCGCCGCAATCTCGGAGATCACCCTCTTCCAAATAGCCGACGAGGCCGCCGATCTCACGTCCACTTGCAGTCACCGAGCCCGACGCCGTGACCTTTGAGGCAGCGCTTTGGCCACGCATTCGTCCCACCAATCCGCCGACGTTGCGTTGGGCTTCGACGTCGACCTCGGCGCTCGATGATTGGATTGTGGCCTGATCGTCGAGGTCACCGACGAGGCCGCCGGCGCGATCGCCGGAGCTCGTGATCGATCCCGAGGCGGAGCTGCCCGTGATCTGCGATTGACCCTGTGAGGAACCGGCCAGCCCGCCGAGATTTGAGCCCGTACCATGGATATCTACCTGAGCCGACGAGTCGATGATCTGGCCAAAATTGGTACCCGTGATCCCGCCGAGGTTTCCGTTTCCGTCGATCTCGACCTGGACGTGGACGTTGGAGATGATGCCCCGGTTGACCGTGGTTACGGCCCCGGCCTGTGAACCGCCGGAAAGAGAGATATCGATCAAGTTGAGGTTCGATATCCGTCCCTGCGTTGCAACATCAGCGAACAGTCCCAGAGTGGGCATCTCTCCGATCAGCTCCGGCGCCGATATGGACAGGTCGGAAATAGTCATCCCCAGGCCGTCGAGGTCGCTGGCGAAGTTTTCGATGGCATCGAACTCCTCCTCGGCCAGGGAGATATCGGCGGCGAGGACGAAGATTTGTTCCGCTGAATTTCGCAGTAACTCCAGATGAGCGGAGGTGCAGATGACGTAGGGATCCTGCTCGGTTCCGTCGCCGCCGCCGATGAGGGGATCGTCTACATCACAGGGCGGGGGCTCGCAGCTCGATTCGCTGCACAGACCGGTAAAGCAGGCGTAGGAGCATTGACCGCAATGCTCGCCGTCGCTTTCTAGATCGACGCAGGTGCCGTCACAATCGGTCATATCCTCGGGGCACGCGGCGCTGCACTGGCCTTCGACGCAGATCGGCACTGCCCCCTTGGGGATATCGTCATCGTCGGGAAGTCCGCATGGGGAGTTGCACCCTCCGCAGTGATCGACGTCGATCAAGGTGTCCACGCATTGGTCGTCGCAGAGGGTCTGTGCTGTGCCGCAGTCGTCGCCATTGTTCCCATTGACGTCGGGGCCGGTGTCTTCGACGACGTCGCTCTCGCCGCCGGCGTCGGTCCCGTCGTTGGTCTGCTCCACGCTGATCTGAGGGTCGTGGACATTACAGGCACTGAGGATGAACGAGGTGGCGCCGACAAAAAACAGCGACTTTAGGAGATGAGTCATTATGGACCTCGAAATAACCATCGAAAGTGATTGGCAACTACAATAGCGCAACTGTTAGAGGTTGCCCAATAAGAGAGTTTCTCCGACCGCCTCGATGCGGACTGGCAGTCCGCGCTCCAAAGATTGCGTCACGATGCGGACTGCCAGCCCGCACCCTCCCAATTTCTCATAGTCCCCAGGCCAGGGGCAGCCATAGATAGGCGACGACCGTAATCAGAAGGGCGAAGCCCAGGTTGAGCCAGATACCGGCGCGCATCATCTGGCGCATGGTCACGTATTCCGAGGCGAAGACCACCGCGTTTGGCGGGGTGGCGATGGGGAGCATGAAGGCGCAGGAGGCAGCGGTGACCACGGCGATCATCAAGATATAGGGGTGGACGCCGATGACGGTGGCCAGGATGGCCACGATGGGCACGAAGATGCTGGCCGTCGATGTGTTGGACGTGACCTCCGTGAGGAAGATGATCAGCACGATCAGCGCCCCCAGGACGATGATCGTCGGCGCGAATTCCAGGATGTGAAGGCGCTCCGCCATCCACCCCGCCAGGCCGCTGGCCTCGATGCCGCCGGCCAGGGCCAGCCCGCCGCCGAAGAGGATTAAGATTCCCCAGGGAATCTGGTGGGCGTCGTCCCACTCGAGGAGAAATTTTCGCTCCTCCAATTTGGCGGGCACCAAAAAGAGCAATAGGCCGCCTAAAATGGCGATGGTCGTATCGTTAAAACCGCCCAGGCCCAGTTCTGCCAGCCAGGGGGCGGTCAGCCCGCGCAGGATCCACAGGCCGGCGACCAGGCAGAAGATGATCAGCACCCGGGCTTCCGGGCCTTTGAGGGAGCCCAGGCTGCGGCGCTCCTCTTCGATGACCTCGATCAGCCCTGGAAAGGACTCGATCTTCACCGGGTGGGCCACTCGGGTCAGATAATACCAGGCGATCACCATGCCCGCCGCCGCCACGGGCAGGCCGTAGAACATCCATCGCAAAAAGGAGATCTCCACGTCGTGGATCTGGGAGACATAGCCCACGAAGATGGCATTGGGCGGGCTGCCGATGATGGTGGCTATGCCACCGATGGAGGCGCCGTAGGCGATGCCCAGCATCAGAGCCATGCCGAAGGGGAAGTGACCGGGGCGGAGGTCGATATCCGGGTCATTCTCGCGCAATAATCGCGTCAATTGATTCACCACGGCCAGGCCGATGGGAACCATCATCATGGCGCTCGCCGTATTGGAGATCCACATCGACAAAAAGCCGGTGGCTACCATGAACCCGAGCACCAATTTGGTGGGATCCGTGCCAAAGAGGGCCACGATGGACAGAGCGATGCGTCGGTGAAGCCCCCACTTCTGGATGGCGATGGCCAATAAGAAGCCGCCCAAAAACAGATAGATCAGCTCGTGGCCGTAATGGGCGGTGGTCTCGCCCACGTCGAGCACCCCCGTGAGGGGAAAGAGCACGATCGGCACCAGGGCGGTGGCGTAGATGGGGATCGCCTCCGTGACCCACCAGATGGCCATGAGCACCGTGATCGCCGCCGCGGCCTGACCGGTTGGCGATAATCCCTCGATGCCCGTGCCGAGCATGAGCAATAAAAAAGTTGTGGGGCCGGCGATCAGCCCCGCCAACCGAAGGGGAGGCAGACCTGGTCCGGTGTCTTTTGATTGCTCGCCATTTGACTGTTCTTTTTTTGATTCGGTGATGTCGTCTTCGACCACGTGGTGCCTCAGAAGATGCAGAAGTAACTCACTACATGACCCAGATCATCATCGCCCGTGCCATATGAGCCAGATCATCATGGTCGGTCAGTTCCCTCATTAAGGTGGAGTGTGCCCGGAGAAATAGGTCTCCCGGCATGACTCCCACAGGCGGTGGTACACCATGATCACCTGGACTGACCAGAAAAGAGGAACCTCATCGCCACAGGCGTTCTGGATCATCCTCGCCGTGACGACCCTCGCCCTGGCCGGGGCGTTGGCCCTGTCGTTGGTGGTGGGGCGGGCCCCGTTTATCGCCGAGTTGATCGACGACCCCCGTTTTTTCCGGCGGGCTCTGGTGGTCCACGTGGTCCTGTCGTTGTGGGCCTGGTTTTTCGCCTACGCCGCCGGACTGCGATCGATGATCGACGGCCCGGGCAATAGATGGCGATTCAAGCTGGCCAGGCTGACCGCCGCCGGTGGTGTGGGAGCGATGGTGGTATCCTCGGCGATGGGTGCCGAGCCCCTGCTGGTCAACTATATCCCCGTCATCGATCATCCCCTCTTTTTGGTGGGGCTGGCCCTATTTTTCGGCGGCGCTGCCCTCGAGATCTGTCGCTGGCCAAAGGCCCGACCCTCGGTGGACCGAAGCGTTCCGGCCTCGGCGGCCATCGCCTGGCGGGCCGCTTCGGTGCCCATGGCCCTGGGGGCCATCGTCTTCGCCATCACCTGGTTTAAGATGCCCGGCGATTTGCCGGCCGACATCTATTACGAGCTTCTGTTCTGGGGGGCAGGACACACCCTGATCGTGGTCAGCCTCCTGGTGATGCTCGGGGCCTGGTTCTACCTGCTCCGCGACTGGCGGGGTCGCTCGCCAGTGGGGGCGAAGCTGTCGCTGCTCATCTCGGCCGCCCTGGTGGCGCCCTGGTTTGCGGCGCCCTTTATGGCCCTGGCCGGACCGACGAGCGGCACCTATATCCGCGGCTTTACGCGGCTGATGCAATTTGGCCTGGCCTTTCCCGTCGGCCTGGCGCTCATCGTCTGCGCCCTGCGCTGCGGCCGCTCCGGCGTCAACCGAGCGGCGCGCTGGGCCTTTGTCATCAGCGCCGCCATGACGGCCGTCGGCTTTGGCCTGGGCGCCATGATCCGCGGCTCGGATACGATGATCCCCGCCCATTATCACGCCTCATTGGGGGCCATTACGGTGGCCCTGATGGCCCTGACCTACGTCCTGCTCGAGGAAAAAGGTTGGGCCCCCAATAAGCGTTGGTGGCCCAAATTTGCCCGGCTCCAGCCCCTGGCCTTCGGGGTGGGACAGCTCGTCTTTGCCCTTGGCTTTGCCATCGGCGGCATCTTCGGCGCCGACCGAAAGACCTACGGCTCCGATCAGGTCGTGGACTCCGTGGGAGCCATTATCGGCCTGGGCACCATGGGCATCGGCGGACTTATCGCCGTCGCCGGCGGCGGCGGATTCTTGCTCTTGATGACGATCGCCGCCCGCGAGCGGCTTAAGGAACGTGGGTCTTGAACGACGCCCTGAGGATTTTTGGAAACTTCGATGAAATATTAGCCCCGCTAAAGCCAAACCAGCAGCGTAACCACGAAGGAAGGAGGATAAAATGACAACAAAAGAAGCAGTGGCTGAGGAAGTGGTCGTCGAGCAAAAGGACGTGCCCGTTCCCATCGAGGCCGAGGACGACGGCGAGCTTCCCCACGATCAAAAACACTGGCTCCAGAAGCTGATGGACAACCCCTGGTTGCTCCTCCTTCTGGGCCTTCTCGTTCCCTTTCTGTCCTACACGCTCTGGGGCTGGGTGGAGCTGATGATGGTGCCGCCGGCTCAACTGCCGTGAGCGGATGGCTGCCACTTACAAATCTCAAACAAGGTGTGAGGAGAGATCAAAATGAGTATAAACCCACCGCCGAAAAATTGGTTCCAGAAGCCCACCGGCCATGAGCGGATCTGGCTGGGAATGGCCATTGTCTGGTGTCTGATCATGAGCTTGATGATGCCCCTGTGGCACTTCAAGGGAAAGCAGAATAGCACTGGCGAGAGCTATATCGTCGAGCCCGACGACTTCTTTGAGCGCACCCAGCGCTTCGTCGACAACAACCAGGTCGACACCCTCGAGGGGGTGCCCGTGGTCGAACCTCCGCCCGGGGGCGACGCCTATCTCGTGGCCCGCATGTACAGTTGGTACCCCGTCCTCCAGCTTCGCGAGGGGGAGACCTACCGGCTCCACGTCTCATCGATGGACATTCAGCATGGGTTTTCATTGCAGCCCATGAATATGAATTTCCACGTCATGCCCGGCTATGACCACGTGCTGACTATCACCCCCACCCGCGCCGGAGAGTACACCATTGTGTGCAACGAATTCTGCGGGCTGGGCCACCACGCCATGATCGGAAACATCATAGTGAAGTGATCGACGAGCTCTACGAATCAATTCAATCGCCAGTGCGACGGCTCTGACCCAGCCAGACGAGGTATTAGATGAAGACCAATTCGACCAATTACCGGACCTGCGAGACGACGGGCAAGATAGTCTGTCTCGACGCTCAAAGGTTCATCAAATTAAACGCCGTCAGCGCCGTGGTGTTTCTGCTCTTTGGAGCGATCGCCGCCATCTTGCTGGCGCTGACCCGGTGGCAGACGGTTCACCTTCTCGATGCGGAGTGGTTCTACAGGGTGTTGACCCTCCACGGCATCAATATGCTGATCTTCTGGATCATCTTCATCGAGATAGCGATCCTCTATTTTACGGCCACCAGCCTGCTCAACTCCAGACTCTTCTCAAAGGGGTTGGCCTGGATATCATTTGCCCTGATGATGCTCGGGGCGTTGATGACAAATGGGATCATCTTGGCCGGCGAGGCCGACGTCTTGATGACGTCTTATCTGCCCCTGTTGGCGCACCCCCTGTTCTATCTGGGCATCATCTTATTTGCCGTGGGCGCCCTGATTGGGGTGGGTAACTTCTTCGGCACCATCTATATCGCCAAGCGGGACAAGACCTATAAGGGCAGTATGCCCCTGGTGACCTTTGGTGCCACGGCGGCGGCGATCATCGCCGTGGTGGCTCTGCTCCACGGGGCCATCGCCCTGGTTCCGACCTTCACCTATTCCCTTGGATTGACGCCCGAGCCCGATCCGGCCTGGTACCGCCTCATCTGGTGGGGTCTGGGTCATATGTCCCAGCAGATCAACGTCTGCGCCATGGTCGCCGTATGGTACTTCATGGCCACCATGACCACTGGCGCCAAGGCGCCCAACGAAGCGGTCTGCCGCGCGGCCTTTGTGCTCTACGTATTGTTCATCAACATCGCCTCTGCTCACCACTTGCTCGTCGATCCCGGCGTCGGTGCGGAGTGGAAGATCTGGAATACGTCCTACGCCATGTACCTGGCTGTGCTGGCCAGCATGATTCACGGATTCACCGTCCCCGCCTCGGTGGAGATCGGTATGCGGGCCAAGGGCTATACGCGAGGGCTGTTCAACTGGCTGTTTAAGGCGCCCTGGAAAAACCCGGGCTTCTCGGCCTTCTTCTTGTCGCTGGTCATCTTCGGATTTATCGGCGGCATCACCGGCGTGACCCTGGGCACCCAGCAGATCAACATCATCGCCCACAACACGCTTCGGATTCCCGGCCACTTCCACGCCACCGTGGTCGGCGGCACGAGTCTGGCATTTATGGGACTGACCTATTACGTCATTCCCCTCATCTTCCAGAAGGACTATATCGGCCGATTCTGGGCGCGAATTCAGCCCTATATCTTCGCCTCCGGTATCGTCTTGATGTCGATCGGCATGTCCTTTGCCGGTTCCGAGGGTGTAGCCCGACGAACCTGGGATATCGACGCCGCCGGCATCTACGGCGCCACGACCCACCTCTTCCTGGGTATGTTGGGAATCGGTGGAATCCTGGCCTTTACGGGGATTCTCATCTTCGTGCTCCTCGCCGTGGGAACGCTCCTCTTTGGTGAGTCCAATAAAGGACGAGCCATGAAGTGCTGGGGCGTGCCCGAGACGGTGGCTGACCTGACCAAGGAAGACGGCACGGTCGGTGAGGACAAGTCGGCCGGTGAGCATTCGGCCGGTCACGACACGCGGGGAACGATGGTCATTGTGGTCATCTTCCTGCTGGCCTTTGCCGTCTATTACTTCGCCAACTGGGGCGCACTCGCCGATGTCTGGTGGGTACGCTGACGACGGCCTGGGGTCAGGGGCCGGAGGGCAAGAGTCTGCCCTCCGGCCCCTGTTTGATTAACCGAAAACTGAGACCTTGTGAGGGTTGTGATGAGACGACAGGAAGAAATTGAGTCCAAGATGGAGGGGGGCACCCGCAAGCTGGGAGACCTGCTGGCGGGGTGGCAATTTTCGTCGCTTGCGATCTTTACGTTGGTCTTCTTCTTCGGGTTTATGGTCGTCCTCTTGGCCGTGCCTCCCGGAGAGAGCGGGGTCGGGGCATTTGCCCGAGATTTCAGGACCTGGTGTTTTAATTACGATCCCGCCACAGGTGAGATGGACTGGTTTTATGTGACGGTCATGCTCGTCAATCCGCTGGGATTAGCAGTATTGGTAGGACTTATCTGGCGCGATCAACTGGTCGAGGCCTTTGCGACGAAGCGGGCCGGGTTGATGCGATCTGCCGGGGTGGCCCTGGGGTTGATTGCCATGGTGGGCGTGGGCTTTCTTTTCGTCGGCCAGCCCTCGGAGTACGACGGCGATTATCCCTTCCCGGCCGAGCGCATCCGCACCGAGATCGATCCCCCCGTCTTCGAGCTCGAAGATCATACGGGGGAGCTGGTCTCTCTGGAGCAATTTCGAGGAGAGGTGGTGGTGGTCACCGCCGTCTATGCCACCTGCGGGGCCTCGTGCCCGATCATTCTCACCGAGCTCAAACGGGTCACCGACCAGCTCACGGATGCTCAGCGCGACCAACTGACGGTCATCGGCATCACTCTGGACCCGGAAAAAGACGGCCCCGAAGAGCTGACGGCGCTGGCCGACCGCCATCGCGTTGAAGCGCCGCTTTATCGCTTGCTGCACGGCGATCCCGATGAGGTCAATCGGGTCCTCGACGAGTTCAGCATCAGCCGCATCCCCGACGAGGAGCGCGGTGAGATCGACCACGCCAACCTCTTCTTCGTCATCGATCAGGAGGGCAAGATCGCCTACCGAATCGGTCTGGGCGACAGGACTGAAAATTGGCTGCTGTCGGCGCTGAGGTTTTTGATCGGCGACGATACGGGAGAGGAAATCGCACAGAGGGAGCCGCTGTGAATAAGCCGGCGATCGAAATGGCACGATCGGAAGCACCGCTTCGAGGGCACCGCCTGCTTCGGTGGTGTTATGAAGTGCTGCTTCGATTGGACCGGGCCACGGAGAGGCTCGTACCGGCCCGCTACAATCCCTTCACCCAGACCGGGGCTATCGCGACCATATCCTTTTTGGTCTGCGCCATCACGGGCATCGCCCTGCTCATCTGGTACCGCCCCAGCGTTCACCAGGCCTACGACTCGGTGATCGCCATGGAGCAGGTGTGGCATGGCTCCTTTTTGCGCTCTCTCCATCGATATAGCGCCGATATTTGCATCTTTTTTGCCCTGATTCATGGCTTGCGACTCTTCTTCGCCGGACGGTTTACGGGAGCTCGCTGGCTGGGCTGGGTCAGCGGCGTGGTCCTGATAGGTGTGCTGTGGTTCGTGGGTTGGACGGGCTATTTATTGGTCTGGGATACGCCGGCCCAGCTGGCCGCCGAAGGGTCGGCCCGATTTCTGGACGTGGTGCCCATCTTCAGCGAGCCCATGTCCCGGGCCTTTTTGGCCGACGAGCTGGTGCCGTCGCTGCTCTTCTTCGTCATCTTCTTCACCCATATGCTGGTGCCCCTGGTCATGGCGGCCGGGTTATGGATTCACGTCGCCCGCCTGCAACGGGCGAAGGTGCTGACCTCCCGTTGGATGACCCTCTGGGTGGTGGGAGCGATGGTGGTGTTGTCTGTGGTTTTTCCCGCCACCACCCAGGCGCCGGCCGACGCCGGAAGTACGCCGGGGGCGATGAATATCGACGCCTGGTATATGGCGCCGCTGTGGATTACGGATCGGCTCAGCGCGGGGATGGTCTGGAGCCTGCTGTGTATCGGCGGCGCGCTTTTGATAAGCCTTCCCTGGCTGCTTCGCCGGGAGAAGATCCAGGTGGCCACAGTGGACAGCAAGCGGTGCAACGGCTGCACCCTCTGCGCCCGGGATTGTCCCTATGATGCGATCGTCATGGTGCCTCGCACCGATGGACGGCGCTATGAGCTGCAGGCCCGCCTCGATCCGGCCAAATGCGTGGGCTGCGGCATCTGCGCCGGCGCCTGTGATCCCGGCGGCATCGGTCTGGAGTGGCTCCCCGCTCAGGCCACGAGAAAGCGCATCGATCAATGGATCGACCAGGTCCTGGAGGAACAAGAAGAAGATAGGGCGGGACCGATCGTGGCCTTTT
>SLJM01000439.1 GCA_007135085.1 Myxococcales bacterium | reverse complement strand
GTCCAGGCCCTCCACCCCGGCGCGAGCGCCGGCGTGTCGCTACGCGTCTGAGGATCAGACCTGACCGGCCATGGCGGTGAGAATCCTGTGGACGTCGGTCTTGATCGATGGCGAGGCCGGATCGGGGGGGCCGACGCAGGAGGGGCAGCCATCTTCGCAGGGACAGCCCAGGACGAGCTCGGCGGCGCGGGCCATAAACACCTCGTGTTCGTCGAAGAGGCCTTCGCCGAGGCCGACGCCGCCGGGATAGCGGTCGTATAAGAAGACGTGAGGGTCGTAGATGGCCGGTGCCACTTCGCCAGCCATGGGTTCGTGGGCCTGGCCTTCGCCGTCGCGCACGGCGAGTCCGTCGTAATCCTCGCTCCACCACTGGTCGTGGCGCACGGAGCCGATGCAGAGCTCCAGATCGCGGGGATCGCACATCATCTTCAGGCTCGCTGCCGTCCTCAATACGCCGCCGAGGCCCTGAACGAGCCGGGCCCATCGATCGGGATCGGATTCGAAATCGCCGTCCAGGTCGGCAAAAGCGCCGGCGCGAAGATGAGTCCAATAGGCCATGGTATGCAGGTCGAGCTCGGGCAGGTTGAGCTCGCCATAGCCCACATTTTCGCCGGTGCCGAATTTGATCTTCTTATAGCCCACGAAACGCTGGGTGACCCGGACCTCGCCAAAGCCAATCTCTGTGCGCGTCGGCTTTCGCTCGTTGAAGGTATCGAGGACGTGGACCGCCGAATAATGCATGGCCGTCGTATAATAGCCGTCGTCGCTCTTTTGGACATAAGCCCGGCGCTGATCGTAGTCCAATCGCTCCACCCGGTAGGGCACGCCGCTTATCTGATAGACCGCGTTGGGATAGAGCTCGAGGTGAGCGCTCTCAAAATCGACCTCGGCCAGAACATTTGCCTCCCGGCCCGTCTCGTCGACGACCACGAAATTTTCCTCGGCCAGACTCCTCAGGCTGACCTGGCTCGCCGGATAGGTGCGGGTCGTCCACTTCCAGGAGTCGCCCTGGCGCTGGACCACGCCCATATAGCTCTCCAAAAATCCCAGCGCTTCTTCGGTCTGCTTTTTATCGAGCGCACCAAATGCCTCACCCTGGCGCCACTCCAGCTCGTAACAGGCGCATTTTAGGTGCTCCACGGCAATCAGCAGGTTGCCCGGATCGATGCGCGCCCCTTCCGGGGATTGGCCCATAAAATAGTCGGGGTGGTTGATGATGAATTGATCCACCGGATCGTCGCCGGCGATGACCACGGCCAGGCTGATACCGCCCTGTCGCCCGGCGCGGCCGATCTGCTGCCAGGTAGACGCCACGGTCCCCGGATAGCCGGCCAGAATACAGATATCGAGGCTGCCGATATCGATGCCCAGCTCCAGGGCGTTGGTGGAGATGACGCCCCGCAACCGCCCCTGGCGAAGGCCGCGCTCGATGGAGCGACGAAGGTCGGGCAGATACCCGCCGCGATAGCTGGCGACCCTGTCGGCCAGGCCGCCGACGTCGCGATCGCGCTCCAGGCGCCCCTTGAGGCGATTGACCATGACCTCCACGGACTTTCGGCTCCGGGCAAAGACGATGGTCCCGCAATCGCGCTTGAGCGACCTATGAGCCACGCGGCTCGCCACGGTCAGCGGGCTCTGGCGACGCATCTGCTCGGCGTTGACGATGGGAGGATTGACGAAGGCGACGTAGCGCTCCGACGAGGGCGCCCCGTTTTTGTCGACCAATTCAAAGTCCACGCCCGTCAAGTCGGCGGCCAGCTCCCGGGGGTTGGCGATGGTGGCACTCGTCGCCACGAAGGTGGGGTCTACGCCGTAATGGGCGCAGATCCGACGAAGCCGCCACAATACATTGGCCACGTGGCTTCCGAAGACGCCGCGATAGGTATGGAGCTCGTCGACGACCACGTATTTTAGTGAGCGAAAAAAAGCTGCCCACTTTCGGTGATGGGGCAAAATGGCGGTATGCAACATATCGGGGTTGGTCACCACGAGCCGGCCATTTCGCCGCACCCGGCGCCGCACGTCGGGCGGCGTGTCACCGTCGTAGACCTGGGCTTCCCACTGCTCCTGCGCCCCTTCCACATCACCGATAAGGGCGTTGAGCTCTGCTGTTTGATCCTGGCTTAGCGCCTTCGTGGGAAAGAGGTAGAGCGCGCTATGACCGTTAAATAAACTGTTCAGAACGGGCAGATTATAGCAGAGGCTCTTGCCGCTTGCCGTGGGGGTGACCACCACGTGGTTTCGACCGGCCAGGGCGTGCTCGATGCCCTCTACCTGATGGGTATAGAGTTTTCGAAAGCCCCGGCGGTGAAGCATATTCACCACCCGCTCGTCGAGCCCTTGAGGCATATCGCCGTATTGAGCCTGCCGCGCCGGCAGATGCTCAAGAGCCGTGATATGCTTGCCGATCCCCCGCCCCCGCCGCCAGGAAGAGATCAGCTCTCTTAACTCCCCCTGCCCTCGTCGCGCTTCGACATTCGTCATTCCGCTCTCCTCATCAACCCGGGACGAATCGACTCATTTCACCCCACCGCAGGGCGCCGTTCAAGACCCAAGACTCAAGACTCAAGACTCAAGACTTTTTCTTGGGTCGAAATGCTTTGACCACCTCCGGATCGGTGTCCACGAAGGGTCCGTCCATCAACTCGATACAATAGGGGATCGACGCGAATAATTCGTCGAGAATTTCTGCGATCGACTTCGGGCTGCCCGGCAGGTTGACGATAAGCGACTGGCCGCGCAGGGCGCCGACCTGGCGCGATAAGATCGCCGTGGGCACGTATTGAAGGCTGATCTGACGCATTCGCTCGCCAAATCCGGGCATCTCTCGATCGGCCACCGACAGCGTCGCCTCCGGCGTGACGTCTCGCCTGGCCGGGCCCGTCCCGCCCGTGGTCAACACGAGCTGGCAGCCCGCCTGGTCGACCAATTCGACGATGGCCTCAGCGATCTCGTCGAATTCATCGGGGACGAGCCGACGCTCCACCTCGAAGGGAGTGATCAACGCCCCTTCCAGCCACTTTTCGATGGCCGGACCGCTCCTGTCCTCATACTCCCCGCGACTGGCCCGATCGCTTACGGTCAGCGCTCCTACTTTTAAGACTTCGTCCTCTGCCATCGGTGCATCCTTTCTTCATCGCTCTTTCATGCCAAACGCCTGCTTTAGCTCGGCGACGAGCTCGAAGTAGACCTTTCGCGGAAAGGGCTTGTTGAGGATATGAAATTCCTTCTTCACCAGGCCCACACAGCCGAAGCAAAAGACGCTCTCCGAACAATCCTGACTCATGATGAGATAGGAGCTATCCGAGCAATTTTTGCAATCCACGCAATAACTGGAGCCGTGACATTTTTCGCATCCCCGACACTGCGTACAACGGCTGCACTCCTTGCAATCCTCACAATAGGTGCAAAAAAAACAATCCTCGCTGCCCGTGGTAAACATGCAGTGATAGCAGCGGGTGCAATCGCTGCAGCCGTGACAGCCGGGGTTGTCGTCGCGACGCTGATGTTCATCCTGCAGCGCCGACAGAGCGCGCTGAAATTCGCGCTTATTCAAGGGGATCTCTTCACTCATTTCGATCCTGCTTTTGTCCTGGGTTGATCCGTCCCGGTTTGCTGTACCATATCCCAATTATCTTCGCCTCCCATTTCGAGTCTCCCGGCGTCGATTCCCTCCCCTTCGGACTTTACTCACACTGGAAACTTACAATTTGCTCAAAATTTTTCCAAAATTCCTTGACGACCCATCGAGGCTGATATAGCTTCGGATCTGCGTCGGGATGTCTCTCTAACGTGTACCCCCCCTTCACGCGAGAGATGTCATGCTCCTCCCTCTACATTAGAGCATGCTCGACGCCTCGGTCGGCCAACGGTTCCCCCCCCAACCAGGTCGACCACTTCGAGTCCGTCTCCCCCCAGACGGGCTCGCCACTATGCCCCCGAGACCCGCTCTCGGGGGCATTTCTTTTTCTAGAATGGAGGATCGAGATGTGTCGGTGAGCGGGGTTATTAGATACGGCGAAGCCCCGCCGATGGGTCCGTTCGTGCTTCCCGGACCTCTCGACGGGGCCTAACCTCAGTGCTCTTCGCGACCTTCGTGGTAAAAACCGACTCGGTGTCCTCTACTGGCAGCTCACATTCCCCTCACCGGGCGTCCCGTATTTCTCGTTATTCGGGTCATTGGCGTCGCCGGTCCAATACAGGGTCTCCGGCGTCTGGGGGGTGAGGCACCAATGCTCGGAGAGATCGCCCGTATTGGGTTCGTCCAGGGAGTCCACGTCTTTTTGGTAGGAGACGCCCAATTCAACGGCGCTTCCCTCGTAGGTCAGCTCGTCGATGGTGGTGCCGTCGCATTCCAAAAAGAGGGTGCCGCCGGCGTTGACCAGGTTGGTGAATTGGAAGACGTCGTCTTCGTCGAGGTCGGCGGCGCCACCGGCGGTTCGGGTGAAGAGGGCGTCGTCGCCGGGCTCGAGGAGGATATCGGCGTCGATGGTATAGTTCTGGGTATCAGTCTTACCGAGGACGCAACCGTTCAAATTGAAGGGTTCGCTCGAGGTATTGTGGATCTCGATATACTCGCCGGGGTCCGTACCGGTGCCGCTCTGAAATTGAGCCATGAATTCGGAGATGACCACATCCATGGCCTGCTGGGGCCGAGCGGTGTGGCCGTAGAAGTCGACCTGGCCTTCCAGGGCCGGACGGCCCCACAGATCGTTGAGATCGGAGGAGACCTCCACCGTATAAGTGGTCGCCTGTACCTGATCGCTGGTCTCCAGGGTGACCACTCGTCCGTCGGCAGACGCGCCGTTGACGTCGAGGCCGTCGATGGTGAAGTCGTCGGCGCTCACGCCGACCAGGGGACGGCTAAAGCGCACCTCCACGGTGGCCGGTCCGGTGGAGATGGCCGACGTGGCCTGGGTGAGCGGGCAATCCTCGAAGCCCAGCTCGGAGTGCTGCCAGATCGAAAGTTGAGCGTCGTCCCAGAAGCGCCACATGGGCACATCCGAGATGGTGACGATGCAGCCGATGTCCAGCCCCAGGTCGTCGATGATGGAGACGGGGACGCGAAAGAGCAATTCCCCGTCTTCGTCGCCGAGATCGGCCAGGGCTTCTTCCATGCCCTCCGTAAAGATCGGGAAAGCCCGGAAGCCGGCGCCGGCATAGTCATATTCGCCGAGCACCATAAATTCGGCGGAGATCAGCCGCGAATCGTATTTGTAAATGTCGTCGAGGATATCGTCGAAGTCGGTGATGTCCGTGGTCAGCAAGGAGGGGGGCACGTAGAGGCGCACCACGTCGATATCGCCGAATTCGGCCACAGTGGAGACGCCGCCGTTAAAGCCCATCTCCTGCACTTCCAGATCGATGACCTGTCCGGTGCGCACCGGTACTTCTGCCACGGTCTCCGCTTCTTCGGTGGGCACGAAGAGGGCCGGACCGTTTTGAGAGGCCTGGATAAAGAAGCCGGCGCTGTCGGAGCCAATGCGGGGGCGCACATAGGTGACGAGCACGCCCTCCAACGTCATGGGGTCGGCCTCCTCGCCGTCCATGCGCAGGCTCAGAATATCGCTGGCGCTATCCTCATTGAACCAGGGACAGGGCTCGGCCATAGCTCCCGGGCTTCCCAGATCGTCGCCATTATAGGGTTCGCTGCCGGCGCACCACAGCCAGGGCTGGTCCTCATCGCCGAGCTCATAAAAATCGGGGTCGCGGACCAGGCTGGCCCCGTCTTCACCGGGATAATAGGTGCCGCCGTCGTAGACCACGGAGGTGATTTCTGTGCCGTCGCATTCCAGTCGAATATAGCCGGCGCCCTCAGAAAAGAGCAGTCCACCCATGACGTAGTCGGGCTCAAAACCGGGGGCGTCGCCGTTGGCGACGGTCACGAATTCGCCGGGGGCTACCTCGAGACTTTCGGTGATCTCGCCGGGCCCGTCGATCTCGGAGGTCCAGATCTCACAGCCCTGCAGATCGTAGGCCTGACCGTTGACGGGGTTATAAAATTCGACCCACTGCCCGTCACCGACGGCGACCGACCTGGGCGACTTCATGAACTCCGACAATAGCACATCCCCGGCAGCGGCCGGGCGAGGCTCCGGATCTTCTTGATTCTGATTGTTCAGAGTGTCGTTGTTCTGATTGTTCAGAGTGTCGTTATTCTGATTGTTCTGGGTATCGTTGTTCTGATTATTTTGAGTATCGTTATTCTGATTTTCCTGAGTATGGTTCCCCGACGGATCGTCGGTCTCCCCACAGGCTGCCAGCATGCCACAGCTAAGGGCAGCGGCCACTAATATGCTCATCGTCTTGCGTCGATACTGCATGGTTATACTCCTCTCCTGAAATCCCAAAAATGGGGCTACCTCAAACGGTCTCGCGCTCGTACTTGGTCGTCTCTATATCGCTCTGACCGAGTGGTTTCAAGTGACAACCTGCGATCCTCCCTAAGTGGTTGATATTGCGAAAAAACTGCGTACTTGCTGCGCGATCCCCAGTGTCGATATTGATAACTGAACACTTTTTTAGTAGTCTGGAGTTGGTAGATCGTTCGTGGTTTGTGGTTGGTAGTTTGTGGTTAACGGCGCCCTGCGATGAGCTCCATAACTACGAACCAACGGCGACCAACGGGAGCTAAACCACTAACCACCGGCGACCAACGGGAGCCCAGGATGTCTCAACCACTCTCTATACGCGATGTCTACCGAGCCCGGCGCTTTCTCGACGAAAGCGATCGCAGCCGGCGGGGTCTGGCCCTGGCCGATCTAAGGGGTCGACTCAGCGAGTTCTGCGCCGACCGGGGCCATCCAAACGTCACGGCGGCGATCCAACTGATCGCCGAAGCCCATCGCCGCGGTGAGCCGGCGGCCTGGGTGGGGCCGGCGGGGTCGCTATTTTATCCCCCCGACGTGCCCCCGGGCACTCTGGACTGGTCGGCCCTTGCCGTGGTGCGCCTCGATCGCCCTCAGCGACAGGCCCGGGCCGCCGACCGCCTGCTGCGAAGCGGCGCCTTCGGGCTTGTGGTCGTCGATCTCTGCCATAGCTCACGGCCGGATATCACCACCGCCCTGCTGGGCCGCCTTTTGCACCTGGCCGAAGAAAAGGACAGCGCCCTCCTCTTTTTGACGGCCACCGACCCGGAAGGCCCGTCGCTCTCGTCACTCATCTCAATTCGCGCCCGCGCCGACTGGACCGACGTCGATCCCTTCCGGCTGCGCAGCTCTCTGACCACTGTCAAAGACAAGCGCCGCGGCCCGGGCCACCGCACCTGCGAGATCTACCATGGACCGCTGGGCCTGCGTTGACGCCCTTTATTTTCCGCTCCAGGTGCTGCTCTCGGAACACCCCGAATGGGGCGATCATCCAGCGGCGGTCCTGGACAAGGATCACCCTCAAGGGCGGCTGCTCCATCTGAACCGGCGGGCTCGAAAGGCCCGTCTGCACAGTGGCATGCGCTACGGTCAGGCCCTGGCCCTGGTGCCTCACCTGAGGGCAGCCGTCGTCGACGACGAGCTCCTCGAAGATAGCTCCCGGTCCATGGCGAAGGTCCTCAACGACTACTCTCCCCGCGTCGAGCCCCACCGTGAGCTGCCCGGTTTATTCTGGCTCGACGTCTCCGGCATGTATCGCCTCTACCCCACCTGGCAGCGCTGGGTTGAGCCCCTGAGAGCCCGCCTGCGAGAGGTCCACGGCATCTACGTCCATATCGTCGTCGGGTTCACCCGTTTCGGCACCTTCGCTGTCGTCCGAAGCACTCGTCAATCGGGGGCCTTCGAAACACCGCGGCGGGAGCGCCAGGCCGCTCAAAAAGCTCCCCTTGATCTATTGGACTTACCGTCGTCCGTCCTATCTCGCGCAAGGCGACTGGGGCTGGAGACCGTCGACGATCTCCTCGCCATGCCCGCCGAAGGGGTCCGTCGCCGCCTCGGCGATCGAGCGTTTAGACTCTACCGCATGGCCCGCGGCGATCTTCGACCGCCGAACCGGTCCTTCGAGCAGCAACAATTGGCACAGCGGAGCGATCATCTCGATCACGAGGAAAAAAACGCCCACCGCATCCTCTTTTTGGTCAAACGCCACCTCCACACCTTATTGGATATCCTCGAGGAGCGCGGCGAGAAATTGGCCGCCCTCGATCTGGTCCTCCAGCGCCGGGAAGAGGCGGACCTGAAGGCGACGATCGCCCCCGCCGAGCCCACCCTCGACGCCGGACTGATCACCGATCTGGTGCGCCTTCGCCTGGAGTCACTGCCCGTCGAATCGGGGATCAGCGACGTCCTCCTCACCGCCCGCGGTGCCCGGACCACGACGGAACAGATGCGGCTTTTCGCCGACAAACCACCTCGCGACAAGGCCGCGGCAAACCGCGCCCTCGCCAGACTTCGCGCCGAATTCGGCGCCGATGCCGTGGTCCATATCGTCCCCACCCGGGGCCACCTGCCGGAGTCCCGTTTCTCACTCCACCCGCTGGACGAGCTCACCCTTCCCGATCTTGCCGAAGCCGACGACAAGGCCACCCCCAAAGCGGTGCGCCGCTTCTTTCCCGCCCCTCTTCGCCTGCGCGATATGTCGGCCGCTCCCACCCGGGCCGGTCCCCACACCATCTGCGGCGGCTGGTGGGTTCGCGAAGTCCACCGCGACTACCATCTGATCGCCCTCGACGGTCGATTGCTCTGGATCTTTTACGATCACCAGCGCCAGCGCTGGTATTTGCATGGCGAGTACTAAGCGGCTTCGCCGCCAAAGCTGCCGTTAAAATTCACGTTTTCCGATTTCCGATTTCCGATTTCCGATTCAAGTTTAACTTGCCGTACAACAGGATAGAGTAATTAAAATATTGAAATTCAATCGGAAATCGGAAATCGGAAAACGTGAATCGGAAATTTGAATGGCCATGGGCCATTTTCACCACCCACCACCCACCACCCGAATCCGATGTACCCATCTCTCTTCACCAAATCGAATTACTCCTTCCTCGAGGGGGCGAGCCACCCGGAGGAGCTCGTGGCCGCCGCTGATGCCCTCGATCTGCCGGCGCTGGCGATCACCGATCGGGATGGTCTGTATGGAGTGGTGCGCGCTTTTGTGGAGGCTCGGGCGCGAGGGCTAAACCTCATCGTCGGTTCTCAGATCACCGTCGATGACGGGTCGACGATCCTCCTCTTGGCGATGAGTCGTCGTGGTTATGCGAATCTGTCGGGGCTCATCACCACGGGACGTCGGCGCTGCGAGAAGGGGAAGAGTCAGGTGAGGTGGCAGGAGATCGCCAACCGCTCCGAAGATCTGATCGCTCTCTGGGGGGGACGGGAGAGCCTGCTCGTCGAGCCCGAACTCCCCGAGCAGGTGGCCGGCCTTCTTGGCGAGGCCTTCGGCGATCGGCTCTACGCCATGGTGACCCGTCATTACGATGAGGAAGAGGATGCCAGACGACCACTCTTATTGGCTCGCGCCGAGCGCTACGGCTTCAAAACCGTGGCCGCCACGGAGGTGCTCTATCACAGCCGTAAGCGTCGGCCCTTGCAGGACGTGCTCACCTGTATTCGCCAGGGCGTCCCCCTCGATGAGGCGGCGCCCCTTCTGAGGCCGAACGCCGAACATCATCTATGTGGAGCCGATGAATTTGCGCGGCGATTCGCCGATTTCCCCGGCGCCGCAGAGCGCACCCTCGAGGTGGCTCGGCGCTGCCAATTTTCCATGGAAGAGCTGTGCTACGCCTATCCCACGGGTCATATCCCCGACGGGTACGACCCCGATAGCTGGCTTCGCGAAAAGACCCTGCGCGGCGCCCGGCGGCGCTACGGCTCCCATATCCCTCAGAATGTGCAGGACCAGTTGGTGCGCGAATTTGCGGTCATCGAAGAGCTCGGATACGCCGGCTATTTTCTGACCATGAAGGAGATCGTCGATTATTGTCGCAGCCACCAGATCTTATGTCAGGGCCGGGGGTCGGCGGCCAATTCGGTGGTCTGCTATTGCCTGGGGATCACCGCCGTCGATCCCGTCCATATGGGGCTATTATTCGAGCGCTTTATCTCGAGAGAGCGGGCCGAGCCTCCCGATATCGACCTCGACATCGCCCACGAGCGTCGCGAAGAGGTCATCCAGCACGTCTACGAGCACTACGGGCGTGACAAGGCGGCCATGGTGGCCAACGTCATTCGCTATCG
>SLJM01000172.1 GCA_007135085.1 Myxococcales bacterium | reverse complement strand
TGACCTCCGATGATTCATATTGGGCCTCCACCACTTCGGCAGCTCCCGAGCGGATACCACAGAGTTGAAAACACAAACCAAGGATACAATACTCATTGCAATCGCTGGCCGGAAAGAGCCCCAGCCCGAAGCGTATATCGTCGTCGAGCACCGCCGTGGCCTGGTTGATAGCGTTGACCGCCACCGACCACAGGCTGTTGTTGTCGCTGTCGGTCAGAGAGCCCATCGAGCCCGATTGATCGAGCATCAAAAGGGCGTTGGGCGTGGCCGGGTCCGCCACCTCGCTGACCTCGATGGCGCTGCAGGAGGGATCGAAATTCCAATTCCCCCAGGCCTGGGCGGGCATGGCCAACAGGATCGCCGCCGCGGCCAGAGAGGCGCAAAATAGGGCGACCACCGGTTGTCTTTTCGCGAGTTGTCCGCTCATTGCCGTCTCCACAGGTTGGCTTCACATTCAAACAGTCATTTTCAATCGACGGTGATCGAAATATCGAAGAAGCCGTCGAATTCGACCATAGTGTCGACGATGACGTAGAAATCGCCGTCCCAGGGGGCCACAAAGGTCATCTGGTCGTAATCGTACCAGGTCTGCAGACATGCCGAGGTGTCGCTGCATTCTTCTTTGACGAGCACCACCACCTTGTCGGGGGATGCAAAATCGACCTCGATCTGCACTTCGTCGCCCTCGCTTATGTCGACGAGGCGAAAGACCAACTCCCGCCCGAAGGTGTTGAGGGTTTGAATGTCCCCGCTGTCGTCGTCGATATAGAGGCAGGTGGCCTCCTCGTTGTTCTCGCTGGCCTCCAGAACTTCGGCCATGCTGTTATGCGTATCGAAGAATCCGTAGTTGCGGCCGGACCACTGAAAAGAAGAGCTCACCTCGATGGGGTTGGCGCAGCTATCGCCCTGGCATCGATCGTCGCTGCACTGGCCGGTAGGACATTCCACGGTCAATTCCCGGGGAATATCGGGGGATGCCTGCAGAAATTGGCAGGCCTGAATCCGGCTGTCGTCGACGCAGCTCGCCAGTCCTTCGTCATCAAAACAGGGGGGCATCTCACTCAGGTCCAGGGTCACATCGAGCACCGCCGCCTCTTCGCCATCGAGAGGCTTGAGCACCAGGAAATGGGTTAGCCCCGGCTGGAGGGTCATCTCGAAATCGTCGTCGTAACAGCCGTAGCGGTCGGCGTCGTCGCCACAGCCGCCAAACCGAAACTCACCGGCCACGTCGTGATCGCTGCTCACCGCCAGCACCCCGGTCTGCGTCGAGGGCATGGTAAATCGGTAGACCGCGGCCGGATCATCGCCCAGCCCCTGACATTCCAGATCGAGATCGTTGTCGAAATAACCGAGATCCACCTCGAGCTCGTGCTCACCCCATTCAAGCTCTCCCAGATCGATCATCGGCCCACAGGGCCCGTCGACCTCGAGGGGATATTCCACTTCGCCGTCGTCGACATCGGCGTCATCTCCGGCGTCGGCGTCATCTCCCGTGTCGGCATCCTCCCCGGGGCCTGTATCGGCGTCCTCCCCGGGGCCTGTGTCGGCGTCTTCCCCGGGGCCGGTGTCGGCGTCCAAGTCGGGATCGGCGTCGGCGTCGATGCCCACATCGGGATCGTCGATATTATTGCCGTTTTCCAACAGGTTATTATCGGGATCGGGATCCTCTGAACAGGCCACCAGACCACAGAGAAGCAGGACTGCTCCCAGCGCAACCCAACGATTAGGGCCACCGAATATCTGTCGCGTATCTACTTCCAAAATTTCACTCATAACGTTGGCTCAGTCCACGATTTCAACAGAGTAGATAAAACGCCCGTCCGTAGTGCTGAATTGATTGACCACCACGAAATAATCGCCGTCGGAGGGCACGGTCCACTCCATTAATTGGTCGGTGTCGTTGCCGGCGATGCACTGCGTATTTTCCTCGTCACATTCGTCGAGGATGCCGATGGCGTTGACTGTCGGGCTGTCCAAAGCGTCGACGATGACCGTCTGACCCTCGAGCAATCCGGGCAACGAAAAGAGTAAGTCCTGACCGCTGGTGGTCGGCCCGCTGGTGCCCTGGGTCGAGCAGGCCGGGCTATCCGAAAAATCAAAGCGCCCGCTGCTATCATAGGCCGATACATCACCCTCGACGGTGATCGATCCCGTGACTTCGATGGGGTTATGGCACCCCTCGCCAAGGCATTCGCCGTCCACACAATCGGCGCCGCACTCGTAGGTGCGCTCCTCGACCCCGGCGAAGCATTGAACTCGAATATCGTCGTCGCAGCTCCAGGCCCCGGGAGGGGCGCAGACCAGGCCGCTGGTCTCAAAGCTCAGGGTGAACTCACCGAGATTCCACTGACTCACGGGCTCGACGACCACGTAATAGGTCACCCCGGGAACGGCGTAGTGGGTCTGCTCAAAGGCGTTGTCGCAGGAGGTGGCCGCCTCTTCGTCACGGCAGGAGTCCTCGCGAATCTCAATCACCAGCGGATCTGTGCTGTCCTCGATGGAGATATCGATCTCCATGGGCTCGTCGACGGTAAATGAGAAGA
>SLJM01000436.1 GCA_007135085.1 Myxococcales bacterium | reverse complement strand
CGGGCCGATAATTCCCGCTTTTTTTGACGCCCCCGAAGGGGAGCCTGCTCGACGCTCCGGCGGTGGAGCGGTTCATATTGAGGATGCCCGTCTCCAGCTCATAACCAAAGCGCTCGAAGCGCTCCTCATCGGCGGTAAAGACGCTCATGGCCAGCCCGTAGTCGGTGGCGTTGGCCACTTGCGCCGCCTGGGCGTCGTCGTCCACCCTGTAGACCACCACGTCGGGACCGAAGATCTCCTCGGCCTGATGGGAGCCCCTTCGATCGACCTCATTTGCCAGCCACAGCGCGGGCCGTACGAAATAGCCGCCCTGCCGCTCTGAATCGGCGCCTCCCTGGAGGATAGGGCTCAATTGTCCGCCCTCGTCATCTCCTTGCGCCCGACAGAACCCGTCGAAGCCCGCCTTCGTGGCCAGCGGCCCCATCAGGGGCTCTGATTCGTCGAACGGGTCACCCCAGGTCACGCGCTCCATCAGGCCCTTGAGCCGGTCGATGAGCTCATCTGCCACTCCTCTTTGAGCGACCACCCGGCTGGTCGCCGAGCAGCGCTGACCCGTGGTCATACAGGCGGCCTGAATGATCTCGTGCGCCGCCTGATCAAGGTCGGCGTCATCGCAGACGACGCTCGTATTTTTGCCGCCCAATTCGAGGGCCAATAATTTGCCGGGCTGGTCCAGAGTCGCCTCCTTGATGCGCTGTCCCGTGGCGTAGCCTCCGGTAAATAGCACGCCCCGCACGTCGCGGTGGGCCGACAGCTGCGCTCCCACCACGCCCGGCCCCTGCACCAGATTGACCACTCCCGCCGGAAAATCGGCCTCCTCCAGGCATTCGAAATAGAGCTGCATCGACCCCGGCGTATACTCCGAGGGTTTGACCACCACCGTATTGCCCGTGGCCAGGGCGGGGATGATATGCCCGTTGGGAAGATGGAGGGGGAAATTAAAGGGGCCGAGCACGGCCAATACGCCGAGGGGTCGGTAGCGCCAGGAGCCCCCGCTTAGCCCGTCGGGATGCACCGGCGCCGTGACCTCGAGCCCCTCGCCAATCATAATATCGATCTTTTTGACCAGCGCCCCCGCCTCGCCGCGGGCTTCCCAGATGGGCTTTCCCATCTCCCGGCTGATGGCCTGCGCCAGCTCCTCGCCACGCTCGGCCAGGGCCTCTCGAAAACGCTGCAGATATTCGAGGCGCGACTCCACCCCCCGTCGATCCCAATCTCGCTGAGCCCGCCTCGCCGCCTCCACGGCCCGATCCACTGGTTCTTTGGCAAAGGGAATCCGAAAGACGATTTCGTCGGTATCGGCCGGGTTTTCCCTCAAAAACTCCCCGTCCCGATTGGCGGGAACCTCCCAGACACCGTCGATATAATTGCCCCGCGATTCGATATTCATCATCTCATTATCCCTTTGGCTCATCCGAAAAGTACGTGCTTCGTCAAAAATTGGAGCACCGATCGGTGGAAATGTACGATCGTTTCGCTCTTGCGCCAGCCATGCCCCTCTTCTTCGTAGACGTGGTAGAGGTGGTCGACGCCGCGGCGGCGAAGTGAATTGACGATGGCCTCGGCCTGGTCCAGGGGCACCACCTCATCTTTGGCTCCATGATAGACCGCCAATTTGTCCTCGATGGCGTCTGCCGAAAAGATCGGCGAGCGCTGCCGGTATTTCTCGGCCGCTTCCGGCAAGGGACCGATGAGGCTGTCGTTATAATAGGCCTCGAATTTATGAGTGCCCATCTGCAGGGCGAAGAGATCGGAGATGCCGTACAGGCAGACCCCGGCCTTAAACTCCCCGGGCCGCTGAGCCAGGGTTTGAAGCACCGTATATCCGCCGGCGCTGCCCCCCATGATCACCAGCTTATCCGGGTCGGCCAGGCCCTGATCGACCAGAAAATGGGCCCCGCCCACGGCGTCCTCCACGTCGGCTACCCCCCACTGGCCGAAGAGGGCCTCCATATAGTCCCGCCCGTAACCGGTGCTGCCCCGATAATTGACGTCGAGCACGGCGAAGCCGCGGGTGGCAAAGAATTGATTGCGCGCCTCATATTGAGCCAGCCGCTGGGAGGTGGGGCCGCCGTGGATCATGACCATAGCCGGAGGTCTTCCCACGCCCTCAAAGCGGGGATTGGTGGGCGGATAATACAGCCCGTAGACCGTATCCACCGGCCCGGCGTCGTCGACCGGCCAGGAGACGGGCCGCACCTTTGAGAGCTCGCGTTCATCGAGGCGCTCGCTGCTGCTATAGGCCTCGACACGCACCCCTTCGTCGACATCGAAGCTGATCACCCGCGCCGGGATGGACGACGAACCGGCGATAAAGGCCGCCTTGTCGGCGCTCGACAACGAGACCTGTCGCATCGCCGTATAGTCCTCGAGTTCGCCGTAGATCTGAATCTCTCCGTCGACGCCGACACGCTCCAGTCGGGCCACGCCCTCGCTGGTCGTGGTGGCCACCAGGGACGTCGAATCGGCGCTCCACTCATAATAGCGAAGCCCCTGAACCCAGGGAGGACCGCCGTATTCGCGTCCCTCTTCGCTGGGGCTTATCT
>SLJM01000349.1 GCA_007135085.1 Myxococcales bacterium | reverse complement strand
GGGCTTCGAAGGATGCCCTCTTCCAGGGCGTAGGCGCATTCGTTGAGCATGGCCAGCCAGCAGCGCTGCTGGACCAACTCGAAGTCCACCCGTCGTCGATCGCGCCCGCCGGGCAGTGCATCGTAGACGGTCTGGTCGGGGATATTCGAGCCCTCGCCGCCGTAGTCATAAAAGCCGCGGTTATTCTTGCGTCCCTTGCGACCCTCGTCGGCCAGCGCTTCCAATGCCGTCGGCGCATCCCAGCGATCGGAGAAGGCCTCACGAAGCACGCCGGCCGCCTTCTGGGCCACGTCCAGGCCGACTTCGTCGACCAACTTCATGGGGCCCACGGGGAAACCGAATTCCCTCATGGCCCGGTCGATATCCTCGACGCGGGCTCCTTCCTGGAGAACCCAGCCGGCCTCGTTGATATAGGCGCCGATGACGCGGCTCGTAAAAAAGCCGGGTCCGTCGTCGACGACGATGCAGGTCTTGCCCATCTTTCGGCCCACCTCCAGAGCGGTGGCGATGGCCTTTCGGTGGGTCTTGTCGGTGCGGATGATCTCGAGGAGGGGCATCTTGTAGACGGGGCTGAAAAAGTGCATGCCCAGCACCTGTTCGGGCCGCTTGGATTTGGCGGCGATATCCTTGATGGGGATGGTCGACGTATTGCTGGCGAAGACCTGATCTTCGTTTCCGAGGGCTTCGACGTCGGCCAGGATCTCTTGTTTGAGCTCCAGCGATTCGAAGACGGCCTCGATGACCAGGTCGGCGCTCTTGAATCCCTCGTAGGTGGTGGTGCCCGAGACGCGACCGAAATAGACGTCGGCCTCGGCGGCGGTGAGCTTTTTTCGCCGCTCGAGCTTGGAGAATAGATCGTGGACGTAGTGGAGGCCCCAGCCAAGACCGCTGTGGTCGCGGTCTTTGAGGCGTACGTCGTAGCCGTTATAGGCGGCGACCTGGGCGATGCCAGCGCCCATCAAACCGGCGCCCAATACGCCGATCTTCTGCACGTCGTAGGGGCGCACCCGGCCGTCGACGACGCTATCTTTATTTACGGCCTGACGCATAAAGAAGATATTCATCAGGTTTTTGGCCACGTCGGACTGGACGAGCCTGCAAAAAGCCTCGGCTTCGGCCTCCAGTCCGGCCTCGAACCCTTCGGAGAAGCCGGTCTCGATGACGTCGATCGCCGCCGGCAGGGCGGGGTAATGACCGCCGCTCTTTTTCTGAGCCTGACTGCGGGCCTTGTCGAAGATCATGCTTCGGGCAGGCGTACGAGCCGCCAATTTGACGGGATCCTGGAAGGCTTCGCCGATATTTTGGGTAAAGGAGCTGGACTTGCCGTTGGCGCCGGCCAATTCGCGGACCTTCTTGGCGGCCACCTCCAACAGGATTCCCGGGTGGACCAGATCGTCGACCAGGCCGAGCCGTTTGGCCTTTTTGGCGTCCACCGTGCGGCCGGTGAGGATCATGTCCAGGGCTTGAGACAGGTCGATGAGCCGGGGCAGCCGCTGGGTGCCGCCGCCGCCGGGGATGAGGCCGAGCATGATCTCCGGCAGGCCGAAGCTGGTATCTGAGCTGTCGCTGCCGATGCGGGCGTCACAGGCCAGGGCCAACTCCAGGCCACCGCCCAGGCATTTGCCGTGGATCGCCGCCACCACGGGAAGATCGAGGGCGGCGAAGCGATCCATGAGGTCATGGCCGCGACGACAGAGGGCGCGAACCGCGTCGGCGTCGCCGTGTAGAGCCTGGAGCTCTTCGATGTCGAAGCCGACGACGAAATTATCGTCCTTGGCGCTGTGGATGACTACCCCCTCGACGCTCTCGTCGTGGAGGGTGGAGTCCATCAACTCTTCAAAGCGGTCGATGAGCGGGCTCGACAGGGTGTTGACCGACTTGTCGGGCACGTCGATGGTGACGTAGGCGATGCCCTCTTCGATACGGGAACTCAGAAGTTGCTTGCGCGCACTGGCAGCCATAATCATTCCTGGCAAGAGCGGGGGAATCATCAATTCATTAAATTACAGGTCTATCAGCGTCACCAACTTTTAACCACTTGCCGACTCGTGGCAAGGCCAAAAGGTGGCCGGAACGTTCCCCGCCTGTGCGAATACACGGAAAATCAGAGCAAGTGGCCGCTCTTTTTTCGCTTTGTATCGAGGTATTTGAAATTGTGGGGGTTGGGCGTGGTCTTGATGGGGCGCCGCTCCTCGATGGTGACCCCTGCCGCGCTGAGGCCTTCGACCTTGGAGGGGTTGTTGGTCATCAAGATGATGCTCTCTACGCCCAGGATTTTGAGCATCTCTGCGCTGATATCGTAGTTGCGCAGATCGTCGTCAAATCCCAGGTGCAGGTTGGCCTCCACCGTGTCGAGGCCGCCGTCCTGGAGACTATAGGCTTTGACCTTGTTGGCCAGACCGATGCCGCGGCCTTCCTGGCGCATATATAAGACGATGCCCACCTCTTCTTCGGCGATCTGCTGGAGGGCCAGATCGAGCTGGTCGCCGCAATCGCATTTGAGGCTGCCGAAGACGTCGCCGGTCAGGCATTCGCTGTGGATGCGGGTGAGCACCCCTTGTTTGCCTTTGACGTCACCGTTGACGATGGCCACGTGATCTTTGCCGTCGCGGTTGTTGGTGAAGGCGACGATCTTGAAATTGCCGAATTGGCTCGGCAGATCGGCGGTGGCGAAATGCTCGACCTTCAATGGCGACTCCTTCTCGGCGCCGTTCTTTGATTTTGAACTTCGCGCAACGTGTAGCTTCGACTGCATTTTTTACTCCCAGCGCGTAATCGGTCCGCGGCCCAGTGGGCGGCCAGAGTAGCGCGGCGCTTTCCCCTGTCAACAGCCCACTTTGAGCCACCGCGGGGGGCACAATTTCCCAGGGCGGCCCATAAGGTCAACTCTGATGTCCATCTTTCAAGAAACGAATAACCGACGGTGAGTGCGTCCTGTCTCATCGTACAACGATGATGGGAGCCAGAACAATCCATACAAAATAGTACGTTGGGGCGCGGACTGCCAGTCCGCATGCCGGCCAGGCTGGCCGCGCTCCAGGGTGTCGTTGAGCTCGAAAGTCGAGCCCCCGGTCGGGAGGCCGTCGTCGACCGGGGGCTGGTGGGGCTGCCAATTCGAATCAGAGGGCGATTCGGCGGTGGGGAGCCTGCCGCTGCTGAAATGCCTTGGCGGCGGTGATCGTAGCCCGCACCGCGTCGGCGACCACGGGCACCACATCGGTGCGGTGGCCACCGAGGGCGGAGAAATAAAGATGGCGATCCGTGGCGTGGATGATCGCCGGCGGGAAGCGATGCTTGAGAAGGATGAAGTTGAGCATCAGCCGTCCCACCACGCCGGTGCGCTCGTCGAAGGGAAAGACCTTCATAAATTCCCAGTGAGCGATCGCCGCCTGGCGCACGGGGTGCATGGTCTTGAGTTCGCTCTCAAAGGTCTCGATGAATTTGTGGATGTGGTAGGAGATGCTATTGGCCGGCGCCACGTCCAGGTGATAGACCCCGGGAGAGGTATCCCGTTTTCGATAGCGACCGGCGCAGTCCACGTCCTCCGGACAGAGGCGTTGGTGGACGTCGCGAAGCCAATCAAGGCTCAGCTCATCGCCGCGGGCCGCGCTTTCGTGGATATAGTCGATGGCATCGCGCATGGCGCGAAGGGAGTGCAGAAGGCGGCCGTCGCAATAATTGCGGCAGGGCATGCCCTCCATGGCGCGATCGAGATCCTCCGGTCCCACCACCACCCCTTCAAGGGCGTGGTCGTGATACAACCAAGACATGGCCAACCGCTCGAAAAACTCGCTTCGATAGGAGTCGGCGACGTCCTCATAGGAGGATCGTTGATGATCGATTTCCAGATAGGTCAAGTTCATGGCGGCCTCCGTCTGTTCATCGCGGCGGCAGGTGTTCCCCAACACTCCAGAGCGCTCCCGGATGAACCGGCGAAGTCGACGCGTATGCGACTGACCATCTGTTAGGGACCATCATAGCGAGTGTGTCGGTGAGATTCAAAAAGTTTTTAAAAAAAGATGCGATCGGTTTTGGTCGGTAGTCCGATGATTTTCCAAAGACCGACGTCAGAAATAACCGTAAGGTAAGTCTTGAGTCTTTGAGTCTTTGAGTCTTGAACTACACGACGCCCTGCGCAGTTCGAGGGTGTCCAATAGCAAGACATTCATCGCAGGGCGTCGTTCAGGACCCAGGACCCAGGAACCAGCGGTTAACGCCATTTCACGCAACGCCGGTTGGGTCGGCGTTCGTCCTGTTGTAAGGTGGACAGACACTACGGGGACCTGATGTCTCCGGTGGATGAAATGCAATTGACAGGTCTAGCCCCCGGACGTTCAACGTGACGAAGTGCAGCATACCAGTAATGGCGGCGGCAGCAGTTGCGCTCTTGCTGGGCACCCCGACGATTGCGGAGGCTCAGGAAGGGGGCGCAGATCAGGCCGAGCGCAGTGAATGCGACCGATTTATCGAGGCCTATTTGAGAAGTTCGGCCCGAAAGGTCCATCGCGCCCTGGGGCGTGGGGATTATAATCTGAGTCCCGTCGACCTGGATGATGTCTTTCAGATCTCGGCGAAGGCCACCGAAGGATCACAGAGTCTGGAGTTCGAGACTTTTCGTGAGCACGATGGCCGTGTCGTCGGCGTCGCCGATCGCAGCCGGGAGTGGGTCAAGACCTATATCATTGCCCACGCCCAATTTGGGCCGATCGTCATCAGTCAAACCTGGCAGCCTCGCCATTTGCGCGACGCCGGCCAGGCCTGCGAGCCTATCTATTCCAATGTGGAGTGGCCGCCTCTGCCGGGGTCTACGGTCGATATCGAACCCTTTGATTTTTGGGGAGTTCGAGTGGTGTGGAGAGTGCCCTGGCCGGAGTCGGCAAAGAGCACGGAACAATCAGCTGAAGAGGTGTTGAAGCAGTTGCTCCAGGAGAACCAGGATGGTGATGGTGAAAGCGCCCAATAGTGGTAACTCGCCGTTGACGGTCTATGGGGGCCTGGGCCATAACGAAGATGAGGGCTCGCAGATATTGGAGTTCCGGGTGTGCCGTGTGTGGGCATGCTTTTAATGCACGATGTTTTTTCATGGAGGGTCTGATGAAGCGGATGATAATGGTGATGTTTTCGGCGTTGGCCTTGATGGTGATCTCACCGGCGATGGCCCACGCCGATCGTCCCGGTGGCTTCGGTATTGGACTGGGCACGGGCACGGCAGTCTCCGGGATCTCCGGCAAGGTCCACTCCGGCGATCTGGCCTTTCAGGGAGTGGTGGGATGTTGGGGGTATAATTGCTATGGGTTCGGGCTGAGCGCCGATATTCTTTTCAGTATGCCCACCATTCATGACGCCGGGGTGGTGAAATTTGCCTGGAATCTGGGCGGCGGCGCCGCCATGGGCGTCGGTGAGCGAGGCTGGGCGCGTCGTTATTACGACCGCCGCTACGACTACCGGACCAACTTTGTGCTCCACGCCCAATTCGTGGCCGGCCTGGAGTTGATCTTTCCCGACGTGCCCCTGGATATTGTCTTCGAATTGCGTCCTGCGATTCGCATCGTTCCCCCGGCGCGGCCCTATCTATTCAGCGGCGGCGCCCATATTCGCTTCTATATTCAGTGACCCCCGCGGCGGCTGGTCCAATCCTCAATCTTTATTGCGGTTGAGAAATTGGGCCAGCCGACGGCAGGTCGAAAAATAGGCCTGGGCGCCCTGTTCCACGGCCAGCTTGAGGCCCTCTTTGGGGGCTTCGAGCAGGGCCGTGCTCTGTGTTCTGCGGGCCGGCAGGTGATCGGCCGGGGAGGATTCGTCTCGTTTTTGCTTGCTGTTTGTCATGGTGGCTGAAATTGTAGCTCAACCGTAGAGCGCTGAAAACCGTTGATTATGGATCCAACCCTCGAGAATGATGATGGCCGACGAATCAAGCGAGCCCGTATTACTCCAACAGATCGATGATGAGGGAATCTGTACCCTGACCTTGAATCGCCCGAAGGCGATGAATTCTCTGGACGGTGCGTTGGTACAAGCCCTGGGGAAGACCTTCGAAGATCTGAGTTACGATGCAAAGGTACGGGTGATCATTCTCACCGGTGCCGGGGAGCGGGCCTTTTGTGCCGGCGCCGACCTGAAGGAGCGGCGGACCATGAGCGAGGTCGACGTGCGACGGCGCATCGACGACTACCGCCGGGTATTCAATAAGATCGCCGGCTGTCCAAAACCGGTGATCTGTGCCATCAACGGTTACGCCTTCGGCGGAGGATTAGAACTTGCCCTGGCCTGCGATCTGCGCCTGATGAGCGAGCAGACTCAGATCGGCTTGACGGAGCTCAGGTTGGGAATTATCCCCGGAGCGGGCGGCACGCAGCGCCTTACCAGGCTGGTCGGGCCCGCTCGCGCCAAAGAACTCATCTTTACGGCGGCTCGATTGGACGCCGAACGGGCCCTGAGCCTGGGCGTGATCAATGAGGCCGCGCCGGCCGACGAATTGTTGGATCGGGCCCGCCAACTGGCGGAGAAGATGCTCTTGTCGGCGCCCATCGCTCTGGCCCAGGCCAAGCGGGCCATCGACACGGGCAGCGAGGTCGACCTTCAATCGGGCCTCGATATAGAGGCCCTGGCCTACGCGGTGACTCTGCCCACAGAGGATCGCCTCGAGGGCCTGGCGGCTTTCAAAGAGAAGCGAAAACCAGATTTCAAAGGCAAATGAGCGACTAATCAACATCAGGCACAACGTCAGGAGAGACCATGAGCGACACCGTGGAGGCCCAGGCTCAACAGTTGTCCGAGCTGGATCAGCAGGTCGAAGAGCATCGCCAGACCATTCAATCCGGGGGCAAGCAAAAATACCACGATCGCAACCGGGAGCGGGGAAAGCTCTTTGTTCGGGAGCGCCTGGAATTGCTCCTCGACGACGGTCTCGAGATTGAGGACGGAGCCTTCGCCAACGTGCAGGCAGGCGATCTTCCCGCCGACGGCGTGATCACCGGCGTGGGCAAGGTGGGCGGCCGCCGGGTGGCGATCATCGCCAACGACTCCACCGTCAAGGCCGGCTCCTGGGGCTGGCGCACCGTGGAGAAGATGATCCGCCTCCAGGAGACGGCAGAGCGCCTCAAGATTCCCCTGATCTACCTCATCGATTCTGCGGGAGCCCGGATCACGGACCAGCTCGAGATGTTCCCCGGCCGTCGCGGGGCGGGAAAGATTTTCTATAACCAGGTGCGCCTGTCCGGTTATATCCCCCAGATCTGTCTGCTCTTTGGGCCGTCGGCTGCCGGCGGGGCCTATATCCCGGCCTTCTGCGACGTGGTGGTCATGGTCAAGGGCAACGCCTCGATGTACCTGGGCTCCCCGCGAATGGCGGAGATGGTCATTGGCGAGAAGGTGACCTTAGAGGAGATGGGCGGGGCGAAGATGCACTGCACCAAATCGGGCTGCGGCGACGTGCTCGCAAAATCCGAAGAAGAGGCCCTGGCGTTTTGTCGGGACTACCTGGCCTATTTTCCCTCCCACTGTCGAGCAGAGGTGCCCAGGGCGGAGCCGAAGCCACCGAAAGAGCAGAAGAATAGCCTCGATGAGCTCATCCCCATCGACCAGAACAAACCCTTCGATATGCGAAAGGTCATTGCCCATCTGGTGGACGACTCCGAATTTGTGGAGATCAAAAAGAAATTTGCCAAAGAGCTGCTCACCGGCTTTGCGCGAATCGACGGCCGTGCCGTGGGGATTATCGCCAGCCAGCCCCGCTACAAGGGGGGCGTGCTCTTTGTGGACTCCGCAGACAAGGGCGCCCGGTTTATCTCATTGTGCGACGCCTTCGACATCCCCCTTGTCTTTTTGGCGGACGTGCCGGGATTTATGATCGGCACCCGCGTGGAAAAGCAGGGCATCATTCGCCACGGGGCGAAGATGATATCTGCCGTGAGCGAGGCCACGGTGCCCAAGATCTCGGTGGTGGTGCGAAAGGCCTACGGCGCCGGGCTCTACGCCATGTGCGGGCCCGGATTCGAGCCCGACGCCACGCTGGCCTTGCCGGAGTCGATGATCGCCGTCATGGGGCCGCAGGCAGCGGTCAACGCCGTCTTTGCCCGAAAGATCCAGGCTCTGCCCGAAGAGGAGCGACCGGCCTATGTGGAGAAGAAGCGGGCCGAATATAAAGAGGATATCGATATCTATCGACTGGCCAGCGAGCTCATCGTCGACGAGATGGTGACCAAGGGAAATCTTCGCGACGAGCTTCGCCGTCGGCTGGCGGTCTATTCGACGAAAGATAAAAATTGGCCCGACAAAAAACATGGCGTGACGCCCGTATGACGACCCGGTGGTCAGATAGAGGTCCACTGATGGACACAACGGAGAGCTAGATGAGCGAGAGCGAAGACGCAAAAGCGGTCGACGATCTGGCGGGTGCCCTGGCGGCCATCGACGAGTTGATCGCCGACGGGGAGCTCGAGCAGGCCGAAGAGGCCATCGATGAAGCAGTGGCCAAATATGGCGACGACGGCGAGTTGTTGGTGTTGCGCGCCGAGGTGGCCCTGGAGTCCGACGAATACGAGGAGTGCCTCTTCGCCGTCGACGACGCTCTTGGCAAGGTCGACGACGAGCAGGTGCGCTCCCAATTGTTGGAGCTGAAGGGCTACGCCAATTTCTACGGCGGTGAGCTCGAGGAGGCCCGGCGGGCGTTCAACGAGGCGATTCGCCTCGGCGGTGCGCGGTGGACAGGGTTGTTGGGCCGTGCCCTGGTCCACGAGGAGATGTTCTATTTCCAGGCTTCGCTGCTGGATCTGGAGCGGGCCATCGAGCTCGACGATCAGGAAGCGCAGCCCTTTGCGGTGAGGGGCTCCATCGAAATGCAGCAGGGCAACCTGGACGCCGCACAAGGCGATCTGGAGCACGCCGTGGAGCTCGATCCGGACGACGAGGAATCGCGGCTGAGCCTGGCCCGTCTGCAGGCGGTGGCCCGAAAGACCTCGGCGGCCATGGAGACTCTGGAGCCACTGGTCGAAGACGGCCAGGATCCCGAGCTGGTCAAGCCGGCGGCCCTGCTGAGAAGCCAGCTGTCTCTGACTCTGGGCAGCTTCGAGGCGGCCGCCGAAGATGCGCAGCTTGCTATCGAGGTGGCCCCCGACGAGCCCTGGGGCTATCTGCAGCTGGCGGCCTGTCAGCTCACGGCCATGAAGCCCGGCGATGCCGTGGCGGCCATCAAAGAGGCCGAGGATAGGGTCGACGACGTGCGCGACATCCCCGACGTATTCTCTCTTCGGGCCTCGGCTTACGATCAGCTCGACAAGCCCGAAAAAGCCGCCGAGATGCGTCAGAAGGCCGAAGGGGCTGCCCGTCTTCCCGGCGTGGTCTATGGTGAGATCTTGAACCCGGCGCGTAATATCCCCCTCAATCCCAATAAACCGGTCGACGCCCGCACCCTGATGAGTCAGATCTTTGATGATCCATCGCAGGCCCCCGAGGGGTATGAAGATGCCCTGCGGGAGGTGATCGCCCAGATCCCGCAGATGATCGACGAGAACCCAGACGCCGGCCAGATCCGCATTCAGCTGCCCGAGTTGGAGGGCATGGACAAAGCGCCGCAGAGCCTGGTGTTGCAGGTCAAGAAGGGAGGCCAACGTGGCTGACGATCAACCGATGCGGGAAGTGCTCTTTGAAGATGAAGAGTTGGTGGTCGCGCTGGTCGCCGGCGACCAGGGGCTCATCGTCGAACTTGAGACCTCGGACTCGGGACCCGATCTGACCACGGGAGACGAAGTGGTGGTCGTCGTCGACGGCCAGGGCTGTCCCCTGGAGATCGACGGTCCGCGCCGGGCCAGGGCGACCATCGTCGAGGACATGCCCGACGAGCCGTCGCCGACGATGCTCATGGTTCGGGTCTTTGAATTTTTCGAGGGCTGGGAGCTGTTTGTGGACTGAAGTGGGCTAAATTTTGCGGACAATCACCGCCAGAGTTTCCGTCCCCTCTTCGGCCCAGCGGCGTTTATAATCCATATCGGAGCCCAGGTCGTAGGTGTCGATGCCCTCGGCGCATAGTTTTTCGATCATTTGGAGTTGGGAGAGGCTTCCCGGCGAGTGAGCGCGATATTCGTCGTCGTAGCTCATCTGCAGGCCCCGGAAGGTGCCGTTGAATACGCCGCCAAAACAATAGGCGATATCTTTTCCATCGAGGGTGAGGAACAAAAAGCGAAGGGCCCCTCGTTTTGCAAGGCGAGGGAGCATGTCGCGGTAGAAGGTCTTCATCGGACCGT
>SLJM01000022.1 GCA_007135085.1 Myxococcales bacterium | reverse complement strand
CGCCCACGAGGAATACGATCAATGCGTGGACGCCGTCTTCGCCGAGATCGAAGATGAGCTCAAAGCCTTTGACGATGATCCCGACGCCACTCAGGCCCAGATCGATGAGCTCGTGGACCAAACGGAACAACAGGCTCGACAGGAATGTGATTTTGAGGCCCTCACCGAAGTGGACGATGAGATTCGACACCAGCTTCAAGAGGCTCGCACGGAGCGGCGCCGCGCCGTCCTTCAAACCCATGGCGAGCGCCTTCGCTCCCTCTTTGAATAATCACTTTCGACGAGCCGAATCGGTTGCTATAAGCAGCGGACAGTGAAGACCACCGGCGGGGAGACGGTGGAATAGTACGCCCGGTTTGCTCGTATCTACGATGCAAGCTCTAAAGCGACTTTTTTCTGGCAAGGAAGGGCATCATGGCTGGACATAGTAAATGGGCTAATATCAAGCATAAGAAGGCCCGACAGGACAAAAAACGTGGCAAGGTCTTTAGCAAGATCAGCAAAAAGATCTCCTCGGCGGCCCGCCGCGGCGGCGGCGACCCGGACGTCAATCACGAGCTTCGGGTCTACGTGGAAAAGGCCAAAGCCGCCAATATGCCCAAGGACAATATCGAGCGGGCCATCCTCAAAGCCACGGGCCAACTCGAGGGCGTGACCTACACCGATTTTACCTACGAGGCCTACGGCCCAGGTGGTGTGGCCTTTATGCTCGAGGGGTCGACGGATAATAAAAATCGCACCGTCGCCCATATCCGCCATATTTTCGACAAGCACGGCGGAAACCTCGGCGAGAGCGGCTGCGTGGCCTGGATGTTCCACTCCCGGGGCATCATCAGCATCTCCGACGACCAGGTCGACGACGGCGACGAGTTCATGATGCTCGCCCTCGAATACGAGGCCGAGGACGTGGAACACGAAGACGGGGTCTTCACCATCACCACCGCCCCCGAGGCTTTTGCCACCGTGCGAGACGGCCTCAAAGAGGCGGGCTACAACGACTTCATCACCGACGAAGTCACCAAGCTCGCCGAAAATACGCTGTCTCCGGAGCTCAAGACGGTCAAACAGAATATGTCCCTTCTGGAGCTGCTCGAAGACGACGACGATATCGAAAACGTCTATCACAACCTGGAGCTCAGCGACGAAGTGGCCGATGCCCTCGCCAGCGAAGATTGATATCCAACCCCTCGTCGAAACAGACCAGATCCTGGCCCTGAACAAGCCCCCCGGCCTGCCCACCACCGGCCGGGATCTGGACGACGAAGATTGCCTCCAATACCAGGTCATGGCCCGCGAAGGGGCCATGGTCTGGGCCCTCCACCAACTCGACAAGAATACCTCCGGGGTGGTCCTCTTTGCTCGAAAGAAGAGCGCCGTCCAGCGCTGGCAGCGCCGCTGGACCGACGGGCAAATCCAAAAATATTACGTCGCACTGGTCCACGGTTCGTTGTCGGAGTCCCCCCTGCGAATAGAGGCCCCTATCAAACGCCTGGCGCGACCGGGCTATACGGAAGTGGCCATCGCCGACGACGGCAAACCTGCGATCACAGAGGTCAAACAACTGAGCTCCACCGGCCCCTACAGTCTGGTCATCGTCAGGCTTTTGACGGGCAGAACCCACCAGATCCGAGCCCATCTGCAGCACGTGGGCTGTCCCCTGATCGGCGAAAAACTCTATAACTCCATCCCCTGCGCCCATCACGACCGCCAGGCCCTCCACGCCATGGCCATCACCACCGACCAGTCTGCCCCACTGGATTGCATCAAAGCCCCCTTCCCCGACGACTTGCGCCAACTCGCAACACGACTCGGCATCGACCTGGCCCCGCTCGCCCTGTGGATGGCAGGCCTGCCCTCGAATTAATTGGTGGAGCGCGGGCTGCCAGCCCGCTGCGGCCAAGCTGGCCGCGCTCCAGCGAGATGGTTGGCCAATGGCATTTCACACCCTATCGTGTACGCTCTCAAATGCTTCCAGATCGCAAAATGAACTCCAATGGAGACTTAAGATGCGCGTACTCATCTTCGGCGCCGGTTCTATCGGCCAACTCTACGGTCATATTCTTGCCCAGAGCGGGGCCACCGTCGACGTCTACGTGCGGCCCAAATACGCGGCCGACGCCGAGTCGGGTTATCGGCTCTACGAGCGGCGAAAGGGTTTTCGAGACCCGCTGCTCTTCAAGCCCGATCAGGTGCTCACCACCTGCGATGAGGTCGCCGAAGAGGATTACGACGTGGTCGTCTTTTGCATTTCCTCGACTGCCCTGCGCGGCAACTGGCTCGATGAATTCGCGCCCGCCGTCGGTGATACGCCAGTGGTTTCGCTGACACCGGGGATGGAAGACGAGGCGATCCTCCTGGAGCATTTCGCAGAAGAGCAACTTGGCCGGGGAATGATCACCGCCATAAGCTACCCGGCGCCCCTTCCCAGCGAGGGAGACGTCGAGCCGGGCACCGCCTATTGGCTTCCCCCCATGGCGCCGGCCCTTTTTGAGGGCCCCGACGAGGTGGTCAAGCCCCTGGCCTCAGCGCTGACAAAGGGAGGCATGAAATCCAAGGTGG
>SLJM01000037.1 GCA_007135085.1 Myxococcales bacterium | reverse complement strand
CTGATCTTCTCCTTCCCCGTGCGCTGCGACGGCAAGGGCAACTACGAGATCGTCGAGGGTCTCGAGATCAACGATTTTGCCCGTGAAAAGATCGAGACCACCAAGGGTCAGCTCCTCGAAGAGCGCTCGGTGGTCGAGGAATTGCTCGGCTAATCTCGAGCCAGCATCAGCCACCAACAATAATGCCCTCTCCCCCTCATCAGGGAGAGGGCTTTTTTGTTCTATCGATTGGTCATCGGCGACATCGCTCCTAATTTGTAAAGAACTGCACTTTTCACATCCAGACCAGGGGGCCGGATATGATCACCTCGGAGACACGTTCGCAGGCATTTACCGAGCTCGAAGCGACGCCGCGAGGCAAATGGGAGCTGCGCCACACGGCGATCACCGACGTGGGCCGGCGCCGCGAGGTCAACGAGGATTTTTACCTCATCCATCCCGAGCGAGCCCTCTACGTGGTGGCCGACGGCATGGGCGGCCACGCCGCCGGGGAGGTAGCCGCCCGCATGACCTGCGAGACCCTGGCCGCCTATTTCGACGAGACCGAGCTCCCCGACTCGATCCCCGGTCCCGACGACAAGCCCCTGGAAAATCACCTGGTCCAGGCCATCAAAATCGCCAACGCCACCGTCTTCGAACAGGCCTCCCAGCGCTCCGATCGCCGCGGTATGGGCACCACTGTGGTGGCCCTGACCTTCCATGACGATCGAGCGTTCTGGGCCCATGTGGGCGACAGCCGCCTTTATCGGCTTCGAAAAGGCGATCTCCAACCCCTGACAAAAGACCACTCCCTTCTGGAAAAGACGCTGGAGCGCCAGGATCTGAGCACCGCCGAGGCAGAAGAGCTCATCGAGAATTTTCCCTACAAAAACGTGCTCACCCGCGCCGTGGGATCGCGCTACGTGGTCGACGTCGACGTGGGCTCGATCCCCGTCGAAGAAGGGGATCTCTTTGTCATGACCACTGACGGGGTACACGACGTCATCGGCTCCAATCGCCTCTTCGACCTGCTCTATCTGCACCGCGGCGATTGGCCCGAGGCCTGCCGCTCCATCGTCGCCGAGGCCAACCGCGTCGGCGGCCCCGACAATATCACCGTGGCCTGCGTGGAGGTGGCCCGACGTTGAGAAGCGTCCCACCCTTGCAGTTGAGGCTGCAGAGGGATACAAAATTCGGTGGCTAGTGCTCGATTGATTGTGCCATTTTTTCGGAGTACCCGATGGCTTACCGGATTTATATCTCTCGCACCGATAACCCCGACAACTCCGCCGACGACCCGATCGGGCTCGAGGAGTGGAAATTATTGGTGCGCGACATCCCTCAGCTCCACCTCTACGAAGGGGTCGAAGCTCTGCCTCGCCACATCGAAGCCCCCTCTGCCAGCGAGGGCCTGGCCCGCTGGGCGGCCCATCCTCGCTTTGAGTCGGTGTGGTTCAATCACGAAAACGGCCGAATCTACGTGGAGGGCTTCGACTCCTACGTCATGATGCGCATGAGGGCCATCGCCGGTCGCCTGGGCGCCCACGTCGTCGACGACGACGGCCGACGCTATTGAGCGATATTGATACAAATTTTCCCGAAATGTGATCCCCCGGCCATATATTCGAAGGCCTCTTTCGCCTCGTCGAATCCAAAGATCCGATCGACGACGGGGTACATCTTGGCCACCTCGATGGCCCGGTTCATTCGCTCGAACATCTCGCGGTGGCCGACGATAACCCCCTGAATCCGGATATTCTGCATCAATACGGGGATGACGTTGAACTCCTGGATGCCGCCGGAGAGGACGCCGATGAGGCTTATCTGGCCACCGACTCGCACGGCCTTGACCGACTGTTCCAGCGTGCCCGCCCCGCCGACCTCGACGACCAGATCGACGCCGCGGCCGCCGGTCATCTTCTTGACCGTCTTACCCCACTCTTTGTCCTGTCGATAATTGATCCCCTCCCGGGCGCCCAGCTCGGCGACGCGAGCCAATTTCTCGTCCTTGCTGGAGGTGACGATGACGTGGGCGCCGAGCATGGAGGCAAATTGCACGGCAAAGATCGACACTCCTCCCGTACCGAGAGTCAGCACCCGATCGCCGGCGGTGACCCCGCCCTGCTCGACCAATGCGTTCCAGGCGGTCACGGCGGCACAGGGAAGGGTGGCCGCCTCGGCGTCGCTCAGATGCTGCGGCACGTCCACCACCGACTCGGCGGGCACCACCATCTCCTCTCGGAGCACCCCGTCGAGCGGTCCCCCGAGGGTAGTCTTGAGCTTGGCCCTGGTGGGCTCTCCGGCGCGCCAACCCTGGGCAAAGATCGGCGCCACACGCCGGCCCATCCACTGCTCTTCGTCCACCCCTTCGCCGACCTCGACGACCCGGCCCACGCCGTCGGAGCAGGGGACCAGCGGCAATGGCTGGCGCCGGTTGTACATTCCGTTTACCATCAACAGGTCCCGGAAGTTTAAGGAGACGCAGCTCATAGCCAGCTTGATATCCCCCGGGCCGGGCACGGGCGACTCACCTTCGCTGACCCTCAAATTGTCGAGGCCGAATTCGTCATCGATGATAAT
>SLJM01000082.1 GCA_007135085.1 Myxococcales bacterium | reverse complement strand
CGACGAAAAAACCATCGAGGCGCTGTGCCGAAAGTGAATCAATGTCGGTCTGGTACTTGAGCATGGTGCACTCCGAGGGCGACTGGTCGCAATATTGAGTACGTTATCGGCATCGTAGGTCAGAGGGCAATGAACGAGGTTCGCTGATACGCTGATGCGCGGATTTGGATGCACGGATTCGGATGCGCGAATGCGAGTCAGCGCACCAGCGAATCACAAAATCAGTCCTCGAGTCCTTCGGGGATGGTTGACGTCTGCAGAAAGCGAGCCAGGGCCTGGCGCATGATTTGTTCTTCGATAAGTCCCGTGCCGATGAGGTTGTGTTGCTGGAGGGGATCGTCGACGTAGTCGTAGAACTCGTCGGAGTTGGTCGTCAGATCCATGATGTAGTGGTAGCGGTCGTAGATCACGGCTCGAGTGTGGCGGCGGGGGCGGGAGTATGAATTTTCCTGGAAGATCATGCGGCTATGGTCGGGGTCGGCGCCGAAATAGACGGGGACCTGGCTGACCATGGTGGTCTCTTCGGGGATCGTTAGGCCGGCCAGATCGAGGACCGTGGGGTAGACGTCGTTTAGCGCCACCGGGGCGTCGATGCGACGGGGCTCGATATGTGGTCCGTGGACGATCTTGGGGACCTGGGTGACGATGCGATAGAGGTTGCGGGCGTGGGGATCGGTGCCATGTTCGTTGAAGTTCTCGCCGTGGTCGGCGCTCATGATCGTAAAGAGGGGCCGGTCGTAGTCCTGGCTCAACTCGTCGATGACGTCGATGAGCTCGGCGAAATGACGATCCGTATAGGTGAGCTCTTCGTCGTAGCGGTCGATGCGGCTGTCGCCGTAGCCGATGTCGGGATGAGAATTATAGGGGATATGGGGATCGTAATAGTGGACCCATAAAAAGAAGGGCTCGTCGCGGCCGGCCAGGCGTCGCACGGAGCTCGTGGCCTGTTCGGTGACCATGGGGGCGATCTCCTGGAGCTCCCGTCCGCAGACGTTGACGAAGCTCGCGAAGCCACGGCGGATGCCCCAGTCGCGGCGGTCGAAGACGGACCCGCACATCACCGCCTCGACTCGATACCCGCCGTCTCGCAACAACTCACCGAGCATGGGTTCGTCGTCGGAAATCGGCGGGGGGAAGCGATTGCCGTGGACCAGGTTGACCTGAAAGGGAGTCTTTCCCGCCATCAAAGACCAGAAGCTGGGGCCCGTGCCGGAGTCGGCGGCAAAGGCGCGGTCAAAGACCAGGCTGCGCTCGGCGAAGGCGTCCAGGTTTGGCGTGGTATCCCGGTGGTGGCCCATAAAGCCCAGGCGGTCGACGCGCACTGAATCCCAGGTGATGAACACAAAGGAGGGTGTTTGGTCGAAGCTGGGTCGGTCGTATTCGGGGACTTCCTGGCGGGCCGTGGGCCGGTCGTAGGCGGGGTCCATGCAGCGGGCGATATATTCCTCGTTGGTCGAGCCGTCGACGGGGCGGCCGTCGGGGCCCAGGGGCGGGCAATCGCTCTGGTGGAAGAAGCGGTCCAGATCGAGGTGGCGGTGAATGGTGTGGAACGCAAAATTGGCGGCCTCGCCGTGGAGGACGACGAGCCGGCGGGCTTCGGGGTGCTGACTCACGGAGCCCAGCAAAAGCAGCGCCAGAAGAGGTGCGGCATAGATGGCGAGGCCGGCGAATTTTGGCAGTGGCAGTCGCCCGGCGAGCAGATAGCAGGCCAGGGGGTGGGCGATGATTGCCACTGCTGCCAGGGTCAGGGCCGGTCCCTCGACGGCGAAATATAATTCGCTGTTGAGAACGGGGGCCGTCACTGCTGCCAGGGTCGCCAGAAGTGCTGCTGCGGCAAGGACGACGGGAGTGTTCAACCAGGGAAGCAATTCCCTTCGTTTCAAGGCCGCAAAGGCTGCTCTGAGCAATCGCCGCAGGGCCAGGGCGGCTATCAAGACAGCCGTGGCAAGACCCACTTGAGCGATCAGGGCGGCGGCGGCGATGAGCCAGGGGACGTTTCGGCCCTCGATGATAGATGCCGTGGCGGCGACGCTGCCAGCGCCGAAGGCGGCAAGCCCTGCGCCGGTGGCGAGGGTGTTGGCCAGTCGCGTGGCGTCTGGTTGGTCGTGGCGCTCGCTCCACCACTTTTGATAAGCGGCGACCAGGCTGTCGATGATGGGCGCCGTCGACGCAGCGCCCGTGGCCGCCCACATGGAAGCTCCCGTAAGAATTGCCCAGAGGCTCCCCAATAAAATCCAGATAGAGACGATGACCACCCAGCCCGCACCGGCGCCCAGAGCACCGACGCCGGTGCTCGACGAGATGGCCAGCGCCCAGTCGACGGTGCCGATGAGCACAGAGATCAGCAGAGCCGATCGAAACCAGGGGCCAAAGGCAGATTTTTTTGGGCGACGAGGCATAGAGCGTCAGTGGTTCGGGACCCGACGGAGATAGTATACCCCAAATTTTCGGTCAAACCACCGACAGTGGGCTGGATAACTCCTTACCCAGCCCCACGGGGCAGCTTCGGCCCTCGGCTTCGGCCAGGTAGAGGGCGGAGTTGATGATCCCCACGTGGGAATATGCCTGTGGGAAGT
>SLJM01000145.1 GCA_007135085.1 Myxococcales bacterium | reverse complement strand
GGTTCGCGTCCCGTCGGTCAGATTTTCGAAGCGCAGGACCAGCCCGGCTCCCTCCTTCCCCGATTTTGCAAACCAGGATCGAATCTCTACGTCCTGGGGGCAGATGATGACCGGATCTGCGATCTCCCACATGGGAAAGGCGGTGATCGTCTTCGGCGGGGCCGGCGTTCCAAGGCTGACTAACGAGGCAGCCACGATGGCCATGAGGTGCGATAGCTTTAGTCTCCGCCTACGCGGTTGTTTGCCCTTCGCCAACGACCGCGCCTTCACTCTGCTCAGCATAAATTGGCGAGCCACTACCACCATGGGCAGGCAAAATAGATCGGTGGGGTCCATGGTGAAGATTCCCCAATATTGGGCGGCTATCTCGTTGGCCCAATGGCTGATATTGACCGCCGAAAACCCGACAATTGTGAATACCACGGCGAAGTCGACGACGAGCCTCGGCTTCTGTAACAGCGCCGCCGGCGAGTTATCTCCAAACAATTGGCGGAGGGCAGTACCGGTGAGGGTCAGCAGGACCGCCACCAGGATTGGGAAGAAGAAGAGGCCCGCCACGTCACTTAATTTTCCGGTGACGATTCCCGGGAGCAGGCCCGAGCCCTTGAGCAGATGGTCGTTGACCCCACATACGACGATGGAGAGCAAAACCAGGGGGTGACATAGAAGCGCTGTCGGAAGCCGAGGCACGCCCTGCCCAATGACCTCCTCATCGGACTGGATTCCGTCGTCTGACATGCATTGGCCCTAATATCTGGATGCAAATCGTAGTTGACCCATGGGGGGCTGTCGGTCTCCTGCAGGAGAACCAACAGCTCATCCTGTTCCTCGCCACCTCAATCACAGCTCTTCACTCAGTCTTCCACACACTTGTTGTTGATACAACTTTCGCTGCTCCGCAGCGGCGATAGTCTGGAGACTCTCGGCCCCACAATTTGAGAGGGGTTTCGGGACTGCCAGGAAGTGGCGCTGCCTCCGCAGCGGCGATAGTCTTGAGACTATCGGCCCCACAATTTGAGAGGGGTTTCGGGACTGCCAGGAAGTGGCGCTGCCTCCGCCAGCGGCGAAAGATGGGCCGCCGTTCGACCCGGTAGGGAGCAAGCCCCGAAAAACACCTCGGCCCGAAACATCGCGGTTCACCAACCTCCACGATTCGGCGAAGCCTCCCCGCAAATTGTAGTTTGGCCACGTAAATAGGCGATGGTTGGTAAACCACGGTGGTCGAAGTGGCGAAACCGCTGCCTCCGCCAGCGGCGATAGTCTGGAGACTATCGGCCCCATAAATTGGTTGGGGGTTATTGTGGTGGCGAGGCAATGTCGTGCCGTAGCTCCTCGCCACATCACTCCGGGGACTAAACGCTTACCTTCCAAAAAAAGTGTCGCCCCAGGGGGTTGTCCGGCCATCCCATCTGATTATTCATATGACCGTTGGAATATTGGGAGGTTAAAATGACGAACACACCACGACAGATTAAGGCCAATATCTTCGCGCAATTGGCGCGCATCGGCAAAGCGCTGTCCAGCGGGCCGCGCCTGGAGATATTGGACGTGCTCAGTCACGGGCCTCGCAGCGTGGAAGTATTGGCCCAGCAGATTGGCCAGTCGACGACGAATACCTCCCATCACCTCCAGGTGCTGCGCCGAGCGCGCCTGGTGGACTCCGAGAAAGAGGGAGTGCGCGTGATCTATCGACTGAGCGACCAGAAGGTAGAGAAATTCTTTCGCGACCTCTGTGAATTGGGCGACGACTGTCTGCTCGAACTTCAGGCTCTGACACGAAATTTCGTCGAAGATCGCCGGGAGCTGCAGCGGGTGGACGCCGAGACACTGGCGGAACGGTTGGACCGAGGAGAGATCACGCTCCTCGATGTGCGGCCCACCGAGGAATACGAAAACGTCCATATACCGGGGGCGATCTCGATCCCCATGGCTGAATTGGAGCAACGACTCGAAGAACTGCCCAGGGACAAAGAGATCGTCGCCTATTGCCGCGGCCCCTACTGCTTCCTCGCCGTGGAGGCGGTCAAACTCCTCGATGAGCAGGGACTTTCGGCGGCCTATCTAGCCCGGGGCGTAACGGAATGGCGAGGCCGGGATTTACCGGTCGAGCATCGCCAGTCTCAATTCTGAAACACCAGGAGATGAATCCATGGCCAATGAAAATACTGAGTTGCAGCAACCTTCGCCCCGAACTGTCGTCATCATCGGCGGCGTCGCCGGCGGCGCATCCTGTGCGGCCAGGCTTCGGCGCCTCGATGAAGAAGCGCAGATCATAATGGTCGAGCGCGGGCCCCATATCTCCTTTGCCAACTGCGGCCTCCCCTACCATATCGGCGGGGTCATCGAGGAGCGTGACGCCCTGCTCGTGCAAACGCCGCAGAGCTTCCGGGCCCGCTTTAACGTGGACGTGCGAATTTTGACGGAAGCGGTGGATATCGACGCCGGCAATCAGACCATCACCCTTCGCGATCTGCAAAACGACGAGACCACCGAGGTCGATTACGACGCCCTGGTCCTCTCTCCCGGGGCCAGCCCATTTGTTCCGCCCATCGCCGGCGCCGAACTCTCACGGGTTCACGCTCTTCGCACCATCCCCGATATGGACCGGATCATCGAGGCATGTGACACCGCCACGCCGGAGCACGTCACGGTCGTGGGCGCCGGCTTTATCGGACTGGAGGTGGCCGAAAATATGGTGCATCGCGGCATCGACGTCACCGTCGTCGAGATGGGCGATCAGGTCATGCCCAATCTGGACTTCGAGATGGCCGCCGCCGTCTCCGACGCCTGCCGGCGCCACGGCGTCGACCTGCGCACCAACACCCAGGTGGCGGCCATCGAAGAAGCGGGCGATCGACTGACCGTGCGCAGCAGCGACGACGCTGAGTTCAACACGGACCTGGTGGTCATGGCCGTCGGCGTTCGTCCCGAGGTCGGCCTGGCCAACGCTGCTGGCCTGAAGCTCGGTGAGCACGGCGGCATCGCCGTCGATGACCAACTCCGCACCTCCGATCCCAATATCTTCGCCATCGGCGACGCCATCGAAATCCCCCATCTGGTCAGCGGTGCCACGGGCTTTATCCCCCTGGCGGGACCGGCCAACAGGCAGGGCCGTTTGGTGGCCGACGTCATCGCCGGCCGGCAACGCACCTATCAGGGCGCTCTGGGCACGAGCATCATCCAGGTCTTCGATACCACCGCCGCCTGTACCGGCCTGTCTCAGTCCGCCGCCGAGCGCCAGGAGATCCCTCACCAGACAGCCTGGATCAGCGCCTCCTCCCACGCCTCTTATTATCCGGGAAGCGAGAGCGTCACCCTCAAGGCTATCTTCGATCCCGACACGGGTCGCCTGCTGGGCGCTCAGGGATTTGGCCGTGACGGCGTGGACAAGCGCATCGACGTATTGGCTACGGCCATCAAAGCAAATTTCACGGTCGACCAACTAGAGGAGTTGGACCTGGCCTACGCCCCGCCCTTTTCATCGGCCAAAGACCCGGTCAATCACCTGGGCGCCGTCGCCTGGGGGATCGTCGAAGGCCAGCGCCACGTGGCCTCCTGGCGCGATCTGGTGGCGATCACGGACGACCTGGGCATCGTCGACGTACGCTCCCCACAGGAATTTGAAGCGGGCACCATCGCCAATGCGATAAATATCCCCCTAAACGAGCTGCGCCACCGCCTCGACGAACTGCCGGCAGACCGCGAACTGGTGGTGCTATGCAAAGAAGGACTTCGGGGCTATCTGGCCACCCGTATCCTGAATCAACGGGGATTTAAGGCCCGCAACCTCCTGGGAGGCTATAACCTGTGGCGTCTTGCCGCGGCCTAATAGTACAGCGTCACTTCGGCACGGCCACTCCGCAAATGGTGGGCGCCAATAACGCGGGAGCTTTTGGCATCCGGGAGCGGGAACATTTGACGATCTCAAAACCGGCGGCCTCGATATCCTCGGCGGTGCGCCGGTTGAGATGGCAATCACCGTTGAGGCCGTACCACAGGGGGTCGACCCGGTCTTGCCATTTGCGAAGGTTCTCGTCCGGCGAGGCTACGTGTTCCAAGAACAACAACTCGCCACCTGGCCTCAAAACCCGGCGAAGTTCCGCCAGACCGGCCGCCACGTCGGGCACCGAGCACAGCACCAGCGTGGTCACCACGGTATCCACACTATTATCTTCGAGGGGAATATCGCCGACAAACCCCTGTAGAACCTCCACCTCTCCACGACCTGAGAATTGTTCGAGATCCATGCGCTCCGCCATGGCCGGGTTGGGCTCCAGGGCGATGAGGCGCTCGACCTGTTCAGGATAATTGGCCAGATTGGCCCCGGTCCCGGCGCCGATCTCGAGCACCACCGAACCTGCTTGCTCCAATAATTCCCGACGCCAGGTCTGGAGCCCTGCCTGCTCAGGCTTTCTCATCACGAAATCGTAGAGCGCAGCGCCAAGTCTTTTCGTCAGACACATCGTATGACTCTCTGCATAAGTTGCCTCAGAACTCTTTTCACGAGGGCTCGACCTTAAAGAAATTGGCCAATATCTCGTAGAGATCGGGGGCGCATTCTCGAAGCTGGGCCGGCGTTTCGAAAAAAGCCTCGGTGGCCACGGCGAAAAACTCGGCTTCGTTTTTCGCCCCGTAGGAGCGCAGACAGCCCTGAAAGGGCGCTTCCTGAAGCTGTGCAAAATGCCGCCCCATCACCTCGGCCCACCTCGGATAATCTCGCCCCTTCTCGAGTAAAGGCGTACCGTCAAAGACCCCGTCGGCGGCATCTAAGACATGGGCAAATTCGTGAATCGCCGTATCCCGTGCGTTATTGGGCACGGCGATTCCTCGCTGCACGGCGTCCCAGCTCAGCACGACGGTCCCGAAATGATGGGCCTGGCCCATGACCACCTTATGCTCCTGGTCGGGATGCATATAGTGGGAGGGGTAGATCACGATTTCACGAAGTCGATCATAGACCGACAGGGGAAGCCCACGGGCGATCCGGGCGGCCGCCGCCGAGATGAGGACCTTCATCTCCTCGGTCACCTCCAGCCCGCCGGCTCCCTCCCAGTGTTTTTCCCACAAAAAGACCTTCAGATGAGTATGGAACGTCTGGAGCTGCTCCTCGTCGAGCTTGCCGTAGAACTCGTATCGATCGGCGAGGATCTGTTTCCAATGCTCGGGAAAGGGCTTATCCTGCAAACGCCCACGACGCCAGGAACGATAAAACCAGAACACCATGGGGCTCTCGACTCACTCAATACGGGGTCATTTCTCGCACCATTACGACAGACGCTGGCGGTCGAATATTCCTGTGGTCGTGTACTGGAGCTCGGACTGCCAGTCCGCTTTGTGGCCAAGCTGGCTGCGCTCCAACCAATATCTCTCCGACACCATAGCCGTCTTCCCCCCCAATATCGACCTCATCGGCCATCTATTGACCCGCCCTCGACTCATAGCTATCGTGGCGTCGTGATTGATAAATTCTTTCGGGAGGGAGCTTGAAGCTGACGAATCAATATTTTTCCGATATTTGAAAGATCCTGAGTTCCCCCCCGGAACCAAGCCAAATTAACGAAGTGTCACCGCAAATAATACGGTCAAGCAGTGAGGTCGGAGATGTTTCAACGAAGCGCAGCGCTCACCCTGGCGACGCTAGTCGCCTTTCTGGGGTTGTCGATCGCCACAACGGGCGAGGCCCGGGCATTCGACAATGGCTCATTTGAGACGGGAGACCTCTCGGGCTGGGAGACGGTCCAGGGAGATTTTGTGACCGTCACAACTTTCCAGGCAGGTATCAGCGGCTCTCCAGATTGGACGGCTACTGACGGCGCCTTTTTCGCTCGCCTCGCCGCCGGGGCCGGTGAGGATGTCTTTGCCGAACTCTACCAGACCTTCTACGCCAATAGTGGCAGCGTCGTTGAATTCGATGCGTTCTTCGACGCCGGCGATTACGACCCCTTTAACGATGACGCTTATGTGGTGCTGACCAATCTGGTCACCGGCGAAGAGACCACTCTGTATTTTGAAGCGGTATCTACCGTCGGCGATTATGGACATGCGGACTGGACGACGGTGACCCACACCATCACCGAGCCGGGGCCGTACCAACTCTGGGCCGGCGTACGAAATGTGGGTGATAACCTGCAGGCCTCTCATATGGGACTGGATAACGTCAGCCAGTCCGATCCGCTGCTCGCCCCGAACGCCCCCTTTAACCCGTCCCCGGCCGACGGCGCCATGTCCGTTCTCCCCTCCCCGGATTTGGAAGTCGACGTGACCCATCCGCAGGGACTGCCCATGAACGTGACCTTCTTTGCCGGCGACGGCACGGAGTTGGGAACCGATACCGACGTGGCCAGCGGCGGCACCGCCGTACTGTCGACGGCGGGCCTTGGCTTCGGCAGCGACACGGCCACCAGTTATACCTGGTACGCCGTGGCCGAAGCGGGAACGCTGACCGCCACCAGCGACACCTGGACCTTCGGCACCTGGATTCCAATTTCGGCAGCTGACCTGGACATCGTCGACTCCACCGACGATCACGCCTTTACGGTCACCGCCGTAGCCGAGAGCGCCGAGGGCGAAGGGGCGATCGGGGCCTGCGAATTGGTGGTCACCGACGGCGACGGCAATGCTCAGGTTTATACGGCCACCCCGGATACATCCTTCGGCGACGGCACGCAGGCATTATGTGATTTCGGTGAGGTTCGCTACGACGATAACGGCGCCTGGGATCCCATCGACGTCGTCGAATCGGGGGTAACCGTAGCGGTCAGGGTCACCGATACGGCGGGCTATACGGATTCGATCTCGACGAGCCACAACTTCCCGAATCACCCCCCGCTTATTGTGGAAGAGCTGGAGTTCGCCGATATCGGCGGCGCGAACGGCTTCGAAGCATGGATCGTGGCCGTCGACACCGACGGCGGCCCCGCAGAACTCGGCGACGGCGAGTGCATCTTCGAACATCGCCTCGAGGGCGACAGCGACTGGACCATGGAGAGCACCAGCCCCATCGCCCCCTACGCCGGCGACGACGATCTGGCGCGCTGCGAGCTTAGCATTTTCGCCGAAGTTGAACCCGGCGGCACCGCCGGCTACGAGCCCGGCGACGTCATCGAAGTACGGGTCACCGTCGCCGATCGCTATGGCGCGACGGCCACCTCCGACATCGACAGCCACCCCATCCCCTTCCTGGACGCCGACCATATTGTCCTCGAAGCTTCGCCGACCTCTCAGACCGTGGGCGAAGAGGTGACGATCACCGCCCAGGTAGTCGACGCAAGCGGCTCGGCGCTGGCACGCGAAGTGGACATCACCCTCAGCGTCAGTGGGTCCGCCTATTTTCTCCCCGACGAATTATCGACCATCGAGTTCACCACCTCGGCGACCACGGGAGCCGGCGAAGTGATCCTGAGCGATACGGTCGCCGAAGTGGTCACCGTCTCGGTGAGCGAGGCGACCCAAGATGGCGACGCCCTGCCCGCCGACGAGCCCCATGGCGAGGCCACCGTGGAATTCGTGGCCGGCCCTGCCCATCACGTCTCCGTCAGCGCTCCCGACGAAGCCACCGCCGGTGATACCACGGAGGTGGTGGTGCAGGTCGTCGACGAATACGGCAACCCCACGGAGGGCTCCGTATCGGTATGCCTGTCCACCGAGGGCAACGATGGAACGGTCGTCATCGAAGAGGGTGATCTCGTCGATCCCGAAGATATTGAAGGCGTCATCTGCGGCGAGACCGATGCCTCCGGCTATGCCTCCTTTGATATCACGGCCACGCGAGCCGAGGAGTTCACCATCGTCGTCGAGAGTTCGGGCCTGCCCGGCTCGGCGACCGACGACGAAACCACGGATATCGTCATCGTTCCCGCCGGCCCGGACCACCTGCGCTTTACGGTCATCGACGAAGAAGTACTCGCCTGCGGCGAAGCGGTGGTGGAAGCTCAACTGGTCGACGAATTCGACAACCCCATCACCGATCTGGAGGAGACCGACATCGAGGTCACCCTCACCGCTTCCGCTCCTTCAGGAGCCCCGCTCATCGTGGACACCACGCTGGAAGACGCCGCCTTTGCAGGCGATGATACTGTCACCGGCACCTTGCCCGATGGCGGCATGATTACTGTCACGGTGAGCCTCGACGCCGCAGAAGTGCTCGAGTTGAGCTGGACCTCCGACGACCTGGCCGCCGATCCGACGACTGTCCCGTCGGCCTTCGTCGACTTCGAGCTGGGACCGGTCGATCCGGCCGCCTCGGAACTGACCGCCAGCGGCACCCAGGTCTTTGCCTTTACGGGCTCCGTCGACATCGAGATCGTCCCCCGCGACGCCTGCGGGCTTGCTCTCGGTGAAGGCCAGGACGTGGAGTTGACCACCACCTTTGGCAACCTCACGGATGTCGTCGATGAAGGTGACGGCACCTATACGGCTCAATTCTCCACCGACGCCGGCGAATGCCCCGAAGATCCGGCCGTGATCGACGCCACGGTCAACGGCGAGTTGCTCGACGATTGGCTCGAGATCAGCTCGATCTGTGCCGAACTGGACCCGGGCTCGCCGGTCACCGTCGTGCCCGGCGACGAGGTCATCGAGGCCTGCGCCGCCGACGGCGTCTTCGCCGCCATCGAGGTCATCCCGACCAGCCCAGAAGGGGTCCCCATGCCCCCCGACCAGGACGTGACGGTCACCACTGACGATCCCTTTGTGGTCTCAGGTGGCGTCGACTCCGAGACCGACGCCGATGGCGTGACGGTCTATACCGTGTGGGTTGGCTCCAACCGCTGCTCTGACACCGCTTATGAGCTGGAAATCCAGGTCGGCGGCGTCACCCTCGACCAGACGGCGACCGTGGAGTTCACCTGTCCCCCCGTGGTCGCCGGCGGCGTGGACTTTGAGGCTTCTCCCACGGAGCTCCCCGCCGATGGGGAGTCGTTCAGCGAGATCTTACTGACCGTCACCGACTCCTGTGGCAATCCGGCCTTTGGCCGCACAGTTGATCTGACCGTCTTCGGTGAAGCCACGGCCAGCCTCTCCACCGACCAGGTGATCACCGCCGACGCCCTGGGCCAACCCGAGGACGGCACGGCCACGGTCGAGATGGTCGGCCACACCCCGGGACCGGCCGGCCTTCGCGCCACCGTGGGCAATATCACCCAGGAGAGCGACCCGGAGCTGGTGATCTTCACCTTGCCCGATGCCCTACTGAGCCTGAACTACTTCACCGACGACGGCCCGGAGGTCTTCGAAGGTGATGTGGTCACCCTCATTGCCGAACTGACCAACGTCTACGACGAAGATCTCACCGATCTGGTGCTGACTCACGACCTGAACGGGCTGGAGATCGTCGAAGCCGACGGTGTGGACTCCGGCGAAGGTACGGTTCACTACGTCGACCGCCTCGGCGCCGGGGAGACCATCACCGTTGCCTTCGACGCCATCGTCGTTGGCGAGGAATTCGCCTCTGCTCAGGTCACCGTCGAATACGGCGCCGAGCAGACCGACGATCGCCATGAGGTGGTCTCACAGGTCCTGGAATTCCAGGTCTCTCCCGTGGTCGACGATATTCTGAGCGGCGGCGGCGTCGCCGACGGCTGCGGCTGTGGCGCCACCAACGGCGGCTCGCCGGACTGGGCCATCTTGTTGCTCACCGCCCTGGGATTCGTCGCCATCCGCCGCATCCGCCGGCGCAGTGGTGGCGAAGCTGCCGCCTGAATCACTCCGATAAAGCGCAACTAACAGCGCATAAAAAGGCCGGCTCCTCTGAAGAGGGGCCGGCCTTTTTCTCATCTTACCCCTGTCGTCAGATTATTCGGCCAGGTCGGCCACGAAGGGGCCAAAGGGAATCACCGACGCCACCAGGGCTCCCAATATCTTTTCCATGGGCCACCGTCCCCTTCGGGCAGCCAGAGCCACCCAGACGACGAAGATGATGAATAACCAGCCGTGAGCCATGCCCACGTAGCGCACCATCTCATCTATCTCAGCCAGGTATTTCAGGGGCATGGCCACGAACATCAAGACCACCAGCGACGCCCCCTCGATCCAGCCGAAGCGACGGAGATTAAACCACCGCCGCTGCTCCTGAGAGGCCTCATGCTCCACCGAATTTGCCGCCCGCCAGTGGACGAAATTCATCGTCGCCGCCAGGCCCAGAAACCCCAGGACGTTGACAACGCTGAACAACTGGCGATCTGAGAATTCAGCGCTCAGATGTCCACCGCCCCAGGCCATCAAAAATCCGGCACCGGCCACCACGTAGGCCGCGCGCTGAATCATCTTCGGTTCCGACGCCCGAAGGGTGGCGACCACGCCCAGGCCAAAGACTATCAATC
>SLJM01000138.1 GCA_007135085.1 Myxococcales bacterium | reverse complement strand
TCGAGTTCAATCTGGACCGCCTGAAGCTGGCGCCGCCCAACTTCGAGGCCATGACCTCCCTCTTCCACGAGCTCGAATTCGAGTCCATCTTGAGCGACCTCCACCAATGGTTCAAAAAGCGGGGCTGGCTCAACGACGAAGAGATCAGCGAGCTACAAGACGCCTTCGCCGGCCAGGGCATGACCAGCGCCAAGAGCGACGAGAAGAATTACCGAGCTATCTTCTCCATGGAAGAGCTCGACGAAGTTCTCAAAGCCTGTCGGGACGCCGAATATTTCGCCTTCGATCTGGAGACCACCAGCGTCGACGCCTTAGAGGCCGATATCGTGGGGATGTCCTTTGCCTGGACGCCCGACGAGGCGGTCTACGTGCCCCTTGATCACGACGACGAGGAGGCCCCAGAGCAGCTCGATCTGGAGGCGGTCCTCAAAATAGTAGCACCCCTCCTGGAAGACGAAGACGCAAAAGTGGTGGCCCAGCACTATAAATACGAGTGGCTCGTGCTGCAGCGCTACGATATCGAAATCCGCGGCGTGGTCCACGACACGATGCTCATGAGCTATCTGTTGGACCCGGGCAAAAACTCCCACAGCCTCGACACCATCGCCGCCGATGTCCTCAACCACAACACCATGACCTTCAGTCAGGTCGCCGGCAAGGGCAAAAAGCAAAAGACCTTCGACCAGGTCCCCGTCGACGTGGCCACTAAATACGCCGCCGAGGACGCCGACGTCACGCTCATGGCCTGCCAGGCGTTGTGGGAGGAGCTGGCGGCCGACGAAGATCTGATCAAATTGGAGCGCGACCTGGAGATCCCTCTGTCGCGGATTCTGGGCATCATGGAGCGCACGGGCATTGCCGTGGACTGCGAGATCCTCAGTGAACTGAGCCAGGAATTCGACGCCGAACTCGAGCAGCTCCAGGAGGAGATCAACGACTACGCCGGCGGCGAGACGAATCCGAATAGTCCGACCCAGCTTCGGGAGGTGTTGTTCGAGCGCCTCGATCTGCCCGTCAAAAAGCGCACCAAGACCGGCCCCTCCACGGATCGGAGCGTCCTGGAGCAACTCTCAGAGCTTCACCCCCTTCCCAAACTGATCCTGGAATACCGCTCGTTTTCCAAACTCAAAGGTACCTACGTCGACGCCCTCCCCGAGCTTATCCGCGAGGAGACGGGGCGGATCCACACCGACTTCAACCAGGCCGTCACCGCCACGGGGCGGCTGTCGTCGTCGAATCCCAACCTTCAGAATATCCCGATTCGCACCGACCGGGGCCGCGAGATCCGCCGCGCCTTCGTCGCCGACGAGGGCCACGTCCTGCTCGCCGCCGACTATTCGCAGATCGAGCTTCGCATCATGGCTCATCTATCGGGCGACCCTGTCCTGGTCGACGCCTATAAGACGGGCAAGGACATCCACTCTTTGACGGCCTCCCAGATCTTCGACGTCGACCTCGACGAGGTCACCGCCGACCAACGGCGCGCCGGAAAGACGGTTAACTTCGGCGTCATGTACGGCATGGGCTCCCGGCGCCTGGCGCGCTCTCTCGAGATCTCGACCACCGAGGCCAAGACCTATATCGATAATTATTTCGAGCGCTATCAGGGCGTCAGCGACTTTTTCGAGACCCTCGTCGAAGATGCCCGCCAGACCGGCTATGCCCGCACCATGTTCGGTCGACGCCGCCACCTCCCTGAGCTCACCGGCAAGGGTCGACGCCGCGCGTTTGCCGAACGAGCCGCCATCAACACCCCGATTCAGGGTACCTCGGCAGATATCATCAAATTCGCCATGGTCGAGGTCCAGCGGCGCATCGACGCCGACAACCTCCCCCTCCGCATGCTCCTTCAGGTCCACGACGAATTGATCTTCGAGGTCGAAGAAGACCGGGCCCAGGAAATGAGCGACCTCATCTGCGACATCATGGAGACCGTCTGCGAGCTCGACGTCCCGCTCGTCGTCGACAGCGGCATCGGCCACAACTGGCTCGAAGCGAAATAGTTTCGATAAACTCGATGGACTCCACTGACGAAGCCTCGTTGACACTCAAACCGAGGTTAGCGATATAGCTCCTGACCACATTCTTTGTGCTCTTTGAGCCCTCCGCGGTAAATGTAGTTTTCACTCCAGAGGTACATGATGGGAACAAACCCGAAATTATCCGTCGGCGACGCCGCCCCCTCCTTCGAGCTCGAGTCCGACAACGCCGGCACGATCCGTCTCGAAGACCTCGAGGGCGACAAGGTCATCCTCTATTTTTATCCCAAAGATATGACCTCGGGCTGCACCAAACAGGCCTGTGATTTCCGCGACAACCTTAGCCAATTCGACGACAAGGGCTACAAGGTCTACGGCGTCTCCCCCGACCCGGTGGAGCGGCACGCCAGATTCCGCGAGAAGCACGACCTCAACTTCCCGCTCCTGGCCGACCCGGACCACACCGTGGCCGAGGCCTACGGGGTATGGCGAGAAAAGAAGAATTACGGCAGAACCTATACGGGCATCGTCCGCTCCACCTTCTTCATCGACGAAGAGGGCAAGATCACCGAAATCCAGGACAACGTCCGCGCCACGGGCCACG
>SLJM01000458.1 GCA_007135085.1 Myxococcales bacterium | reverse complement strand
GGGAATCGGTGGCGATGCTTCATCACCGACCCCCGCTTTGGGAAGAAGAGTCGCTCTGATATGGGCTGCAAAATCGACGGAGTGAAACGAGACCGGCGGATGGCGGGGAATGTCGAATTCGTCGGTCCAGCCATAGCGTCGGCGAAGCTCATCGAAGGCGCTCAGCCGGGTGTCTCTGGCGTCTTTATTGTCGGTTGGTCGCTGGGTTTGTTCGGCCAGGGCGACGATGGTCCGGTGCATCTCGTCTAGAAATTGCGGGCGTTCATCTTCCGGCGGCGCCTTCAAGACCTCGCGGCGGCGGGTGATCTCATCGAAGACCACCGACGCCAGAATCAACCGCGCCTGGGTGCGTGAAGGGCAGGAGTCGGCGAGCTCTTCGTCTTGCTCTTCGCCGGGCTTTTCTTCTTCGACCAGATAAGCCAGGTCGAGTTTTTCACCCTCTGATTTTTTGGAGGCTGTGCCCCAGCGGTTTTCGACGAGGATCTTCGACGCCTCGACGAGCGCAAAATTGGCAAACTCCTCACCGGTGAAACCCCGATCGTCGAGCAGCGGCGGGCAACGACCGTCGTCGGTTTTGGCGAGCAAAAATGCAGTGAGTTCGTCCATGGCCTCCCGGTTGGAGGTCTGGGCGCTTCGTCGACTGCGGCGCTCGGCGGCCTCGACACTCACCTCGGTGTCCGATGTTTGCCGGGCCGATCCCTCTTTAGATTCTGAGATCTGGGAGCGCTCTTCGGCGACTTCTTCACCCGATGCTTCTACTTCTCGCTCTTCGTCAGCTGAAAAGCAGCCCCCACCGGCCAGCGATATCAAGATGACCAGGGCGCTACAAAAGACGCCGCTCAGTGCCGGCTTCGAGGGGAGAATTCGATCGGTTTGCATCATGGAAGAAATAGCGATGGTGTACACTCCTCGACGTCTAATCCGCTGGGAACCTCGTCGGGAAAGAGATCGGCCAGCCCAGGCGTCGAGGGACTGGTCAGGCTATATAGAAAGGCCATCAAATCGTCGAACTCTCGGTCACTTAACGCCATTGGTTCTTCGACTTTCGGAGAGAGGTATTCCAATACGGTCTGGCGGGTCTCTTCATCGTTTCGTACCTGATCGCGAAGCGCCGGCTCTAATTGAGTTTCGTCGTAATTATTCAGGCTTGCCACCGGGTCCAGGTGGTGGCGAACTGCCGACTCCAGGTCCGTATAGGCTCCGTTATGCATCCAGGGGCCGGTCAAGGTGACGTTGCGAAGGGGCGGGGTGCGAAAGGCGAAGCGCTGGGTGGCCTCGCCGTGGCTTCGCAGATAGACACCCTCGTCGAAGGGTTGCCCCGGCTCGCGACCCGGGCCGAGCTGGGGCACGCCGATATTATGAGCCTGTTGGTCGGTCATCAGGGCGCCGCTATGGCAGCGGGCACAGCCGGCCTCGCCGTAAAATAGCGCCGCTCCTTGAATGGCCGCTTCGCTCAGGGCCTCGTCTTCGCCAGCCAGAAACCGGTCGAAGGGGCTGTCGAGCAGGGTAAACGCTGCGGTCTGAAAGTCAGCCAGAGCATTGGCGGCATGAACATATTGCAGCTCCTCCAGATCCTCATCGGGATAGGCGGCGGCGAAGAGTTCGCGGTACTCCGGTATCGCCAGCAGGCGATCGATGAGGATTCTCCACATACTGCGTCGGTCCATATCGGGGACCGGCGCCAATTCATTGGGCTCTCCAAAGATATCGACGTCGCCGGGACGACCGCGCATTTCGTGGCGGCTGGTCACGGGGAACATCGCCTGAGCGGCGAGCAGATTGTCCAGGCCGTCGGGAAACCGTAGCTCCGGTCCCACCATCCCCGACGAGGTTCGGTGGGGGATGCGCTCGACGAAAAAACCACCCTCATCTTCGGACAAACGGGCATCCCAGAACATGGTCTCCCATCGGTGGTCGCCGCGGTTGAATAGCTCCGTGGCATGACGAGCCACAAAGATTCGATCTTCGCCGGGGAGGCGCAAATCGTCGGTGGCGACAAAGCCCGTGCCCACCGACAGCGATCGATCGTCGCCGCCCATGGCGCATGGGTTGTGGCAGGTGGCACAGGAGGTATCGAGATTGCCGCTCAGGATTGGGTCGAAGAATAGGGCCTGGCCAAGTGCTATCCGCTCCTCGCTGAGGTCGGGGACCGGGTCCAGAGGTTCCACGCCGTAATCTGCCAGAAGCGGGCGCAATTCGTCGGCCGTAACCGGCTCGTAATCCACCTCTAGTTTGTCGGGGAGCGGTTCGTCGGGGAGCGACGATCTATCGCCGACGTCTGACGTTGGTTCACATCCGATGAACCAAAGAGAGAGCCCCACGAAGGCGATGAGGACGATCCGTGACATCTATTCCTCTTAGGAATCGACCAATCTGTACTTAAACGATGCGCATCGCTAAGAGTAGTTCCCCCTGTGATCGGGAGCAAGAGAGGGATGAAATTACGATGACGACGTGGCACACTCGGGTCGTCCGTAGTTCTCACCCGTCGAAAAGCCGAGAGTCCCAGATGCAGAAGTTATCCCTAGTGCTCGCCATCACCCTGATTTCGCTGGCCGCTTCGGCCACGGGCTGTGATGACAATGACAGC
>SLJM01000414.1 GCA_007135085.1 Myxococcales bacterium | reverse complement strand
TCTGTTGTAAGACCTCGATCCGTCGGGGTACGGTAGCAAAAGCAGGGCTTATCTGGCCAATTTACTCCATCGAGGAAGATCATATGCGAATCGCCAGCGCTTTAGTGACCTTGACCGCCTTATTGCTGGTTGCCTGCTCCACTCCGTCGGCCGAGCCCGACGAGGCGCCGAGGTCGCCGGCGAACTATGAGCGCGCGGCGCTGGCCAATACGGCCTTTGCCATCGATCTATACAACCAGATCGACCGCCAAAAGCGGGATGGGAACTTCATCTACTCCCCGCTTAGCATATCCACGGCCCTGGCCATGACCAGCGCCGGGGCCCGGGCGCAGACCCAGACGCAGATCGTCGACGCTCTGCGATTTGCCGACCCCGACGGGCTGCACGCCGAGTACGGCGGCCTGATTCGAGACCTCGAGATCGAGGCCCCCGAGGCCGACCCTGACGGGACCGAGGCCGACGAAGAGGACGCAGCGCCCATCTTGTCGATCCCCAACTCCCTGTGGGTTCAGATGGGGCTGACCATCGGCGTCGATTTTCTGCGGGTCGTCGAAGAGGACTACGACGCCCAGATGCGGCAGCTCGACTTTCGCGCCGACCCCGAGGGGTCGCGGGAGGTGATCAACGGTTGGGTCAGCGACCAGACCTACGAGCTCATCCCCGAACTCTTACCCCGGGGGCTGATCACCCCATTGACCCGGCTGGTCCTGGTCAACGCCCTGTATCTGAGAGCTTCCTGGCAGGTCCCCTTCGACGAAAACCGCACTGAGGAGGCGGACTTCACCACCGGTGACGGCACGGTCGTCCAGGCCGAGATGATGGGCGTTCGCCATCAGCTCAATCACGTCGACGACCGCGATCGAACGGCCGTGGAGCTTCCCCTGGCCGACACGTCTCTGTCCATGGTGGCCGTGCTCCCCAGACGAGAGAGTCCTCAGGAGTTGATCGCCTCCATGAGACCTGGAGATCTCGGCGATCTGGTCGATCAGATGAGCTCGTCCCACGCCGACCTGCGATTCCCGAAATTCGAGATGCGCACCCAATTGCCCTTAAACGAGCAACTCCAGGCCCTGGGCATCGTCGACGCCTGGGACGCCGACACGGCGGACTTCTCGCGCATGGCCCGCGAAGACGATCTCTATTTGAGCGACGTCATCCACGAGGCCACTATCACCGTCGACGAGAAGGGACTGGAGGCCGCCGCGGCCACGGCGGCGGTCATCGCCGTCAGGAGCGCCCCCACAGAGGTCGCCGAGCTGACCTTCGACGAGCCCTTCGCCTTCTTCATCCGCGACAACGACAGCGGGGCGATCTTATTTGTGGGCCAGGTCCTGGATCCCACCGAGAGCAATTGAGAACTAACTAAAGCACTCGAGCTCACCTCTGCAAAGAGGTATAAATAGGATCTCACCTCTATTGCAAACAATTTGCATTTGCATTAAATAGGGGTCATAAAATGTGTCATGGGACCTGTTTAGATTGAGCGAGCGATGCACTTACCAGAAGGAATTCTTCCCCTTTCTCACGCCGCCGCCTACACGGCCATTGCCGCTCCAATGGTGGTCTGGTCCATGGTTGGCCTGCGGCGGGAGCTTAAAGAGGGAACCCCGAAACGACGAGCCTTGATCGGTTTTGGAGGAGCGCTTTTGTTCGCGTTGACCCTATTTCCCCTGCCCTTGCCGCCGCTGGGATTTAGCATCCACCTCTGTGCCGCACCCCTTCTTGCAATTTTATTGGGCCTACGCCCCGTGATCGCCCTGACCACGTTAAGCCTGATCGCTCAGCTCTTTTTGGCAGCCCACGGAGGATTCACCACGCTCGGCGCAAATATTTTGACCCTGGGCATCATCGGACCTGCGCTGGCCCTGGGTCTCTATAAGCTACTCGAGCCGTTGACCCGGCGTGCCTCGATGGTGGGAGTCTGCTGTGCCCTGGGAAGTCTGGCCGTCTACGCCTGCAATATAGGTATTTTGGTGCTCGCCCTGGGCGCGATCGCCGACGACCAGGCGTTCATGGCGACATTGCTGGCCGGATTGGCCATGTTAATCGTGCCCCTGGCGCTTGCAGAGGGCACGCTGAGCACCTTCTTATATCGCTCGCTACGCCAACGCATTTTACCTGAAGAGGACCAGAGCAAGCCGCACAAAAACCTGAAGACCGCCGTCACCGGTGCGGCCATTTTTCTTGCGATAATGATGCTCCCAAAAACTGGGGTAACTCATGGCGCCGGCGATGGTCATCACCACGGAGATCATCACCACGGCGATGATCACCACGGTCATTCGACCCATGCCGACGCTTCTCACGATCACCATCATAGCCATGGTGACGGCCTGGAGGGCTTCGATCATCTTATCTTCGAGACCGCCGCCGAACAGGCCGGACTTCTGATTATCCCCTTCGACCTGCTGGGCCCCACCCTTAGAGAGCCTGTCTTTTATGCCTCCATCTTTGGCTGCGGATGCCTGGTGGGATGGACATGGTCCCGGTTAAGCCAGCGGGGCCGGCGATGAAGCGATTTGTCTCCCCACGGATTGGCGAGGCCCTGATCATCACGATCTGGGCCCTCGGTCTTTTGAGCACATTGCTCACCACGTCACTCCTCACCCTGGCACTAATCGGTGGCGTCTCTCTAATTTACCACCTGGCTCGAAGCCGGCGCCGCAGCATGATGCATATCGCCCGCCTGGCCGCCTTAGGCGGCTCCATGGTCGCCATTGCCACCTGGTGGTCTGCCGTGACGCCCCCCTGGGACGTGCTCCTCTTCTTGCTCGCCAGAATTGCCATCGCCGGCTCCTGGACATTCGGCCTGGTAGACAGCCTCAGGATCAGTGACCTTCGCCGTCGCCTCAACGGTCTGCGCTGGTGTCGGCCGGTCGCAGAACACCTGGATACGACGATTTTGCACGGCACGATTTTGGCCGATCAATGGCGTCGGCGCCATGACGCAGCGCGCCAACGATGTGCTCGATGGCGGGGACCTGCGGCGCTGAACACCATCGGAAAAATACTCGGCTATGGCTCCCTTATGGCATTGGAGCGCAGCATCGCCCTCGAAGAGGCTCGTGAACTTCGCTGCGCCAGAGCACAACTGACGCCGTCCGATAACGCACCGATCCTCGACGCTCGTCATCTGACGGTCCGCCACGATCGCAGGGGACCGGACAACCTCCATAACCTCGATTTTGTCGTCCATCCCGGCGAGTGGCTGGCCCTTATCGGTGCCAGCGGCAGCGGAAAGACCTCCTTATTGCGCGCACTCTGTGGTCTGGCTCACCTTGGCTCGGGAGTCTTGGAGCGCTTCGGCGAGCCCGTACAGGGGCCTCGAGCAATTCCTGACGGTCGAATTTCGATGGTCTTTCAAGATCCCAGTCACCAACTGCTGGGGGTCACCGCCCGTGATGACCTCATGTGGGGACTGCGCCAGCAAGGAATCACTGACCAGGAAGCCTGCCGACGAGTCGATCGTCTCCTGGATGGCCTCCAATTGAGCGCCCTGGCCGATCAACCAATCTACCAGTTAAGCCTCGGCCAACAACGCTTAGTATCCCTCGCCTCCGCCTTGATCACGGCGCCCAGGCTCTTGCTCTGCGACGAAATCACCAGCGGTCTCGACCCCAATAACGCTGCCCGGGCCGTCGAGCTCGTCGACACCACCCGGCGCCGTGGCACGACCGTCATCTGGGTCACTCATGACCTCCACCACCTGCCGCCGGCCATCGACCGGGTCATGGTCCTCGGTGAAAAGACCATTCAATTCGACGGTCCCCGCCATCGCGCCCTGAGCCAGGAAATCCTTAAAGCTGCATCGCTGACTACTTCCATCCAATTCGACGTTTCTCCAACCACGGAGCTCCCTGATGAATGATCAATCACAGACCGATCAGCGTGTCCCGGTCACCGTCTTGACCGGTTTTCTAGGTACCGGAAAGACTACTCTACTCAACCGAATTCTCACCGAGGAGCACGGCCACCGCATCGCCGTCATCGAAAATGAGTTCGGCGAAATAGGTATCGACAACGAACTCGTCATCGACGCCGACGAGGAAATCTTCGAGATGAATAACGGGTGTATTTGTTGCACCGTCAGAGGCGATCTGATCCGCATCCTGGGCCGATTGATTCAACGGCGCGACAGCTTTGATCGCATCCTCATCGAGACCACGGGACTCGCCGACCCGGGCCCGGTGGCCCAGACCTTCTTTGTCGACGACGAATTGTCCCGCAAATTCCGCCTCGACGGGATCGTCACCGTCGTCGACGCCGGCCACGTCTCACAACATATCGACGACAGCCCGGAGTGCATCGAGCAAATCGCCTTTGCCGACGCCATCATCCTCAACAAGCTCGATCTCATCGACGAAGACCAGGGTGCATCACTGCGCGATCGACTTCAGAGCATCAACCCCGCCGCCCGATATATGGAGGCCGAACACGCCCAGGTTCCCATTGGCGGGCTTCTTGATCTGGGCGGCTTTGATATTGATCGTGCCCTGACCCTGAATCCCGAGTTCTTAGAACCGGAATACCCCTTTGAATGGGGTGGATTGGCCACCCTGAAAAGCGGTAGCTACCGCTGGTTCTTCAAACCCGGCGCCGATCCATCGATCGATGCCGTGGTCCTCGCTACCGATGAGGCTCCCCGCCTGGAGGCTCACCAGGAGGCCGCGCTTCGCTTATTCAGCGCCCCTCCCGTGGGCATTGATTCGAAGACAACCCTGCGCATTGGGCCGGCCTTAAATCGAATCAGCCTGTCGATGGCGACGCCGACGACGGTCACCATGGAAGTCCCCGAAGATGGTCAATACGCAATCTTTCTGGAGCATTTTCCCCACGAATTTGAGCTGTCCATCATCGGCCCCGACGAAAAACCCATCTCCTTCGACGAGGCTCGAGACTATATCGATGATCATGAACACGACGATACGGTTGGCTCCGTCGCCGTCAGGATCGACGAGCCTCTCGATCCGGAAAAGCTCAACTTTTGGATCATGGAATTCCTATCCGAGTTTGGGCCCGAAATCTTTCGGATGAAAGGAGTGCTCAATATCTCGGGACACGATGACCGCTACGTCTTCCAGGGAGTCCATATGCTCTTCGACATCGAAGCTCAGCGCCCCTGGCGGCCGCAGGAAGAACCGAAGAGCGAGATGATCTTCATCGGCCGCAACCTGAATCGAGAATTCCTCCAGCAGAGGTTCGAGCAATGTCGCGCATAAAATCAATGAAAGCCATCGACGCCAGCTGGCGTTGCCGCCTCCCCGACTACGTGCGAGATCTGGCCGTCTCACCAGAGGGAGATCGGCTGGCCGTCGCCGACGCCGCGGGGCTGATCTCAATGCTCGACATCTCCGACGGAGCGCGTCTGGCACAGTGGCGAATCCATGAACAACCCATTACGGCCCTTCAGTGGACCGACCAGGGCTTGCTCGTCTCTTCCGGAGAAGATGGTTGCGCAAAGATCACCAATCCAGATCTGGACGGCAAGGTCATCGGCCATATCGAAACCGACGCCATATGGGTCGACGACCTGGCCGTCTGTGACAAGACGCAGCGATTCGCCATCTGTGCCGGGCGCCGCGCCTCGGTATGGACGGCCACCGGCGAGTTCGTCTTTGAGACCGAGCGCCACCAGAGCACCGTCTCGGGAGTGGCCTTCATCGCCGGCACGGGACTTCTCGTGACCGCCGGCTATGGCGCCATCACCATCTGGGATCCCGACCAGGCTCAAGAGCCCCGCCGATGGACCTGGAAGGGCTCGCTCTTTAAACCCCATCCCAGCCCGGACGGTCAGATCCTGGCCAGCGGTTGCCAGGACGACTCGGTTCACTTCTGGCGACTCGAGACGGGTCGCGATTCTCAGATGAGCGGCTACCCCGCAAAACCGGCTCACCTCGACTGGTCGGCAGACTCTCTTTTATTGGCCACCTCGGCGGGACACGCCGTGCTGGTCTGGAGCTTCGCCGACGGCGGCCCGGAGGGAACCCAACCAGATGTACTTCAGGTCAATGAGGCTCCCATTTCCGCGATGGCGTTCCATCCCCGCGCCCCATTGCTATTGACTGGCGCCGAAGACGGCACGCTCTTGCTGTGGGAACCGGGAACCGATCCGACTCCCATGGCCATGGCCACCATGATCGGCGGCGTATCCACTGTATCCTGGCTTTCCGACGAGAGTCATTTTGTCGCCGGAGACGATCAAGGCACAGTGGGTCTATTTAGAGCTCCATTATGAGCTTTTCCCCTGAGAAATAATCTCTGCCCATCGACGCTGCCGGCCCGATAGGAAATCTCACCATCTTCCTCTTCCACGGCGGTGATCAGCGCCGTCGTGGGCAGGTAGAGCGGCTGTTTGAAGCCTACCGTAAAGACCAGGTCTTCAGGGTCGGCGAAGTTGGCTAATTCGGCCCAGCAGCGGGCGAAGGTCCACATGCCGTGGACGATGGGGCGCTTGAAGCCGAAGAGCTTCGCCGTCAGGGGATAGAGGTGGATCGGGTTATAGTCGCCGCAGACCGCGGAATAGCGCCGGCCCATATCGGCGGGCACGTCGACCATGACCGACACCAGGGGATCGGCTACCTCTCCGGGCTCGGGCGCTGGTCGCGGCTTTCGCTCGCGCTTCTCCAGATCTTTTTTGGCCCCTCGCGACAGGGCCCATAATTGGCTCTTCCAGATCGTCTCTCCACCAACCTCGACGACCGTGTCGATGGCGAATTTCAGGCCCAGGTGCGGGATCCACTCAGAGCCCGACAATTCGCAGCGCAGGTCGAATTTCTCTCCCACCGCGATCGGGCGTTTCTGCTCCACCCTATTTTCGAGATGCACCATGCCCAGCGCGGGCAGGGGAAAGTCGGCGTGGGCCACGATGGCCGCGTGGAGCGGCGTGGCCAGCACCTGGGGATAGGTCGGCGGCAGATGGCCGTCGTCGGCGATGGCGCAGATCTTCAGATAATCGTCGAGATCGTCGACGATCACCCCCGCGGCCCGCGCCGGCAGGTCGGGCAGTTTCGTCGTCGCCGTGGGCGGCTTGCGGCGTTTGATCGCCGCCTTGACGTAGAGCCCGGACAGATTGGGGAGTGCATCGAATTCCATTTCTACCACAACTTCTCCTTTCGCCATTCCTGCGGCCAGGGGGCGCCCCGATTGCCGGGGATCTCCCGCCCCTCCACGCAGGTGGCGAAATTACGGACGTCATAAAAGGCCCGCTCGTCGTTGATCCGCCCGTCGCGTTCGCGCATGGGCTGGGCCTTGCCGTCGCGGACCACTTCGATGACGTCGTGAGGCCCGGGGCGAAGATCCACCAATTTTCCCTGGCGCTTCTCGTTCATCAACTGCTCTTCGTTGCCGATGGGGTCGGCCACGGTCTTGGCCTTGAGGGTCCAGACCAACAGAGAGGTCGGATCGCGGTGGGGATATTGATGAGACAGCAGATCTTCATGGCCGAAGAAGGTCTTGCCGATATCGTTCTGATTGATCGGGCCCGCCATCAGGCATAGCCCGGCCAGCAGATCGCAATCGTCGGGAAGCTCGGCGACGCCCATAATCTCGGCGACCAGCCCGCTTCGAGAGGCCGCCGCGCCGACGGCGCGCACTGCCTGCTCCCAGCACAGCCCCTCCTCCTCGACCTCCGGGCGCGACAGGCCGCCCACATAGATGCGCTGCCCGGCAAGACCGAAGGCTTTGCGGCCCTTTTCGGCGGCCTTGCTAAAGGCCTTCGCCAGGGGCAGGTCGATCCACTTCGGGATATTGTCGATGACCCGATCGGAGACGGAATCGAGCATCTTTCGAACCTGCCGAATGCGCTCCTTCCCGTTGGGGGTGAGCACGTCGATGCGCTCGAGCATCAGCAGCTCTTTGGCCCGCTCCCGATCGCAGCTCGTCCAATGAGAAAAGGCATTATAGGCGGCGCGCCCGGCCTGTACGGTCAGCTCATCGGGAACGTCCATATCCTGGCGCTCGCAATATTCGGCCGGCGCCGAGTCGTCCTGGTTTATCCCGGGCTGGATTCGCTCGCTTCGAAAGGCCATCAGGTTGGCGCCCAGCTTTCGGCTCAGCTCTTCACCGAGATCGATCGCCTCGCCATCGACGGCGGTGCCCACCTGAGCGGCGAGGGCAATGCGCCAACCGGCGGCCCGCTCGGCGGTGCCAATACCGCACATCTCCTCTAAGGCGCGTATCGCCGGGCGATTTGCCCCCTGACGACGCTCCCCGCAAAAGGGCGCCGAAAAGACATTTGCACGACGCTTTCCCGCCGAGGCGACCACGGCGGCCCGCTCCATCGCGTCTGCCAGAATCCCCACATGGATATGCTGCAGATAGCCGATGGTCGGCATATCGTCTTCGTGGAAGACCTTTTTTCGAAAGAGCCGGGTCGGCACGGTCACCAGGCTGGCCAGCGGCTTATGGCCGATGATGGTGAGCAACATCGTAAACGACGTTCGATAGGGCCGACTCAACACCACGTGGGTATAACTCGCCCCGTCGAGCACCGGCCCTTCCAGGGCGTCCATGCTTCGCATAATATGGGCGATCTTCGCCGAGTCGTCGGGGCCGAACGTGATCTGACGATGTCCCCGAAAATTGGTGGACTGCCGAGCGGTCATCACGCCGAGGGAGCTCTCCTCGAAGAGCTCCTCTTCCGTGGCCGACTCCACCTCACCAAACGCCGTCGGCCGCTCCAATGACAGCAGCTCCAACGCCCGCTCGGCCTCGTCCAACGTCAGGGGCACCCTGGTCCGATAGCCCACCGGCGAGGCCGTCTTGAGGTAGTTGGGCATCGAATAGCGGGTCTTTTTTTCGCCGTCGCCGGCAAATCTCGGACAGCGCCGCGCTCGCTTCTCCGGCACCTCGATGGGCACGGGCACTACCCGCTTCTGCTCACAGGTCGTCATGGTCGGTCTCCTTTAGCCTGCATTATTCATGAGGTTTCGGCTGCGCCTTCGGATCCACAGGCATCTTGCGGCGCCGAACGCTTCCTTCGGTCGCTCTCAGTCGACGATGCGCTGCATCGCCTCCTTCGTCGTCATCCGCAATCTACCTGCGCCTCCTTGGCTCGCTTCGAAACCTCACAAATAATGCAGGCTACCTTATTGGAATCGACCTGTGTGATAGTTTGGCTTCGCTCGTATTTCAAGATCGGGTTGATTTACCGATTCAGCGATTTTTCCAATACTCTGGGCGTCGGCTTGTATGCAGTACGGCGAGGACGGTTACTAACTTTGCTGACGGACGATAGTACACGGCGTAGGGAAATTGCTTCATAAACGCTCGACGAAGTTCCCCTTCAATTTGCGGATACATCTGAGGATGTTCAGAAATATTTCGAAGTGACTCATCGAGTCTTTCGACGAAATGATCCCGAGATTTGGAGACTGCTGATCTTACCAATTTACCGCGGCCGATACGTCCTTCTCGGCTCGCGAATTTAAAACGACTTGAAGGTCACCCACGGGAACGATTCGCAAGTCGTCTTTTCACATCGTTCCAACTGACCGTATCTTCAGACGATTCCGTTTCAAGCCTCTCCGTCAGAATCTGACGATGCCATTCGGGAATCGAAATTTCGGGTCCGTCATCAGCAATATGATTCCAGAGTCTTTGGACATATTCGATCTGTTCCTCTCGCGATAAATCATCAAAGCCCGGTGGGGGGTTTGCTATGCGTTTGTCTGGCATATTCTGGCTCCTCGAAACGATGCACATAGCGGCCCCAATGTGCCTTGTGCCATTGGTGAGCAAAGATTGGACAGCTACGGTAGCTTTCAAATCTCTGCTCACCAGCGCCGCAAGGGCGCCGGGGTCGCCAACTGCCAGATCCGCCCTGATTTTCGGAGACTCTAGTCGCGAAACTCGTTGACCTTTTCTCTCAACGTAGGAGGCAAAATAAGACGCTGGCCCCTGAACTCGGCGAACGCTCTGGCTACATCATCGTCGAATTGAGCGACTCCCCGAAAAGAAAGTTCTCCTTCCCAGGTGGCCAATATTTCAGCGGTCTCGGAATCAAGCTCTTTGAGATTTCCTAACGTCAGCGACCAGCCAGACCAATTTGCAAGTTCGGAAGCAACCTCTGGCGAGAGACTTGTAAAACCTCCGAAACCTAGAACCGAGCCTTTCCAGTTGCTGAGCGCCTTGGCCGTATCGACCTCAATGCTTTTGAGGTTAGGAAAACCGAGTCGGCGACCATCCCATTCTGCGAGTTGAATTGCGGCCTCTTCGGAGAGAGTTTTAAGTCCTCCAAATTCGTAATGATCGTGGAAATCACCACTGGCGAACGCGGCTGCCGTGTCGCCATCGAGTGATTCCAGGCGATTGAATCCAAGAGTTGCTGCGTGCTGACTTCTCCAACTAGCGAGGGCGCTCGCCGCCTCAACGCTGATGGATGT
>SLJM01000368.1 GCA_007135085.1 Myxococcales bacterium | reverse complement strand
CAATCAATTCTTTGCCACTCGCGGCTTCGCCGTACTCGACGTCAATTATCGGGGCAGCACCGGTTACGGTCGGGACTATATGGAGGCCCTCTTCGGTCAGTGGGGCGTGGCCGACGTCGACGACGCCGTCGGTGGGGCCCATTTTCTGGTCGATCAGGGCCTGGCCGATCCGGATAAGCTGGTGATTATGGGCGGCAGCGCCGGCGGATATACGGTGCTTCAAACCCTGGCTCAGCGGCCCGGGGAGTTTAAGGCCGGGGTCTGTCTGTACGGCATCTCCGATCTCTTCGCCCTGCAGATGGGCACTCATAAATTCGAGGCCCATTATAACGACAGCCTCATCGGTCCCTTGCCAGAGGCGGCCGAGAAATATCGGGAGCGCTCACCGATCTTTTCGGCGGACGCCATCGAGGACAAATTGGCGGGCTATCACGGCGCCAGAGATGAGGTGGTGCCCCTGGATCAGGCCGAGGCCATCGTCAATTCACTTCGCCGCCGCGGCGTCGACCACCTCTACCACGTCTACGAAGAAGAGGGGCATGGCTGGCGTAAGAGCGAGACGATCGTACATTTTCACCGATCGGTGCTCCAATTTTTGACAAAGCACGTACTTTTCGGATGAACCACAGGGAAAAGAGATGATGAATATCGAGTCGCGGGGCAATTATATCGACGGTTCCTGGGAGGTTCCCGCCAATCGAGACGGGGAGTTCTTGAGGGAAAACCCGGCGGATACCGACGAGATCGTCTTTCGGATTCCCTTTGCCGAGGAGCCCGTGGATCGGGCCGTGGAGGCGGCGCGGCGGGCTCAGAGGGATTGGGACCGACGGGGGCTGGAGTCGCGGCTCGAATATCTTCAGCGTTTTAAAGAGGCGTTGGCCGAGCGTGGCGAGGAGTTGGCGAAGGCTATCAGCCGGGAGATGGGAAAGCCCATCTGGGAAGCCCGTGGCGAGGCGGGAGCGCTGGTCAAAAAGATCGATATTATGATTGGCGAGGGGCTCGAGGTGACGGCGCCGGTGCATCCCGACGGGCTAAAGGGCGGCTTCTGGCGCTACCGGCCCCTCGGCGTGTTGGCCGTGCTCGGTCCCTTTAATTTTCCACTCCATCTTCCCAACGGGCATATCATCCCCGCCCTGGCCACGGGCAATACGGTGGTGGTCAAGCCCTCGGAGAATACGCCGGGGTCGATGCAGCTCTATTTCGAATGCCTGGAGGAGGCCGATTTTCCGGCGGGGGTGGTCAACCTGGTGCAGGGGCCGGGAGTGGTGGGAGCGCGGCTGTCGGCCCACCGCGACGTGCGGGGCGTGCTCTTTACCGGCGGTTATGCCACGGGACAGCGCATCAAGGAGGCGACTCTGGACCAGCCCGGGAAATTATTGGCCCTCGAATTGGGCGGTAAGAATACGAGCGTCGTCTGCGAAGACGCCGATCTCGATCAGGCGGCACATGAGATCATTCAGGCCGCCTGTATGACCACGGGACAGCGCTGCTCGGCGACGAGCCGGGTGGTGGCTCAGCGAGACGTGGCAGACGAGCTCATCGACCGGCTAAAGAGCCTGATGGAGCGCGTGACCTGGGGTGATCCTTTCGACGAATCAGAGCCCCTGATGGGTCCCCTGGCCACTAAAGCCGGCTTCGACGGGTTCTGCCGGGCTCAAGGAGATGACGAGGGCGGAAAATTGAGCCCTATCCTCCAGGGCGGCGCCGACGAAGAGCGGCAGGGCGGCTATTTCGTGAGGCCCGCGTTGTGGCTGGCAAATGAGGTCGACCGAAGGGGCTCCCACCAGGCCGAGGAGATCTTCGGCCCCGACGTGGTGGTCTACAGGGTGGACGACGACGCCCGGGCAGCGCAGGTGGCCAACGCCACCGACTACGGGCTGGCCATGAGCGTATTCACCGCCGATGAGGAGCGCTTCGAGCGCTTTGGCTATGAGCTGGAGACGGGCATCCTCAATATGAACCGCTCCACCGCCGGAGCGTCGAGCAGGCTCCCCTTCGGGGGCGTCAAAAAAAGCGGGAATTATCGGCCCGCCGCCATCTTGGCCGGGCTCTATTGCACCTATCCGATGGCGTCGCTCAAAGTCGCGGCGGGCTTCGATGCAAAGAGTGTCGACAGCGGGCCTTTGTCGCGGTTGAAAGATGAGCGGGATTAAATCGCGAATGCGACGTCGTTAGGAGTGTGACTACTGCGACTAGTTGCAGAGGCCGCCTGATGGTCAACGAACCTGAGTGAGCTAGATGAGCGACGAATCGGACAAAACTTCTTCGCACGACGACGAGCACGGCGTCGACGACGTAGAAGTGGAAGAAGAAAAAGTCGACCAGGGGCAAGACAAGAGCGCACCTCGTCAGGAGCAGGCGAAGTCCGTCGACGAGGAGCTGCGCGCTCTGGAGGCGGTGTTGAACCGAACGGGCCGGCGTCTTCAGGCCCCGGTGCTCATCGAAGGAGCGCTGTGGTACGGGGTGACTCTGTTGGCGGTGGTCCTCTCCGGGCTGGGCATTGCCGCCGTGGCCGGCGATCAGGGCTATGCCATCGCTCGTTGGATCATCGGCCTCGGTTCGAGCTTCGCTTCTGTGGGGGCAATGACGGCGCTGGTCCT
>SLJM01000206.1 GCA_007135085.1 Myxococcales bacterium | reverse complement strand
TTGGCCACGGTGGTGTTGGCGCGCACGTCGGAGCCGCCCTGCTTTTCGGTCATCGCCATGCCGATGGTCACGCCCTCTTTTTGATCGGCGGCGATGAAGCGCTTGTCGTATTTATTGGCCAAAATCAAAGGTTCCCACTTTTCGGCGACTTCGGGCTGCGCGCGCAATGAGGGGATGGCGGCGTGAGTCATGGTCAACGGACATTGCGTACCCGCCTCGCCCTGTGCGTGGAGGTAGATCAGCGCCGAACGGGCCACCCGGGCGCCCTTGCCGCCGGTCCAGGTCAGAGAGGTCAGCCCGTGGGTGATGCCCAACTCCATGGCCCGATGGTAGGCGGGATGGAAGGTGACCTCGTCGCGGCGATGGCCGAAGCGGTCGTGCGTATGAAGTACGGGTAGATTCTCGTTGGCCAAGAATCCGGCTTCCATCAATTCGCCGCCGGCGATGGCGCCGTAATTGGCGACCTGCTCTTCGTACTCACCACCCCCCTCGCGATGAAGGGCGTCCTGAATACCCTGGTCGTCTTCGTAGAGGTTTCGCCCCTCTAGCGCTGTGGGCTGGTTGAGCACCTCGTGGGTCTGGCCGAGAGCCAGGGCATCGTGGGAAGAAGGTGGGTTGGTTTTTTTCGACATGAGATCTCTCCCGTCAGAGAATCGAGTTCACTGATTTCATAACATAATGGGCCGCCACATAGTATAAGATCATCCCCCCCCTGAGGCCACGGGGAGGATGATCTCAAATACAATTGGTCGACCACCGTTGTGGCTGGAAGAAATCACGTCGAATCAGGCGCTGAGCCTTTTGCTGACGCCGACGACCACGTAGTTGAGCTGTTCGCTCATGGTCTGAACTTCCCGTGCCACCTCCTCCAATTGTTGGGTGCCCGCGGCGTTCTCCTGGGTGGCCTGCTCGATATTGCTCATGGCGACGGTGATCTCTTCGATGCCCGTCAGTTGCTGGTTGGCCGTGGCCGAGATCTGCATCGACGCCTCCAGGCTATCCTCGATGGAGGAGCCCAGCGATCGCACCGTATCGCCCAGGTTCTCGATGAGGGAGGCGCTCTCTTCGACGCGCTTGGTGCCCTGCTCGGTGACCATGACGGCGGCGTTCGAGGACTTCTGAATCTCGGAGAGGATGGAACGGATCTGGGCGGTGGCCTCTTTGGACTGGGCCGCCAGCGCTTTGACCTCGGAGGCGACCACGGAAAATCCCTTGCCGTGTTCGCCGGCCTGAGCAGCTTCGATGGAAGCGTTGACCGCCAGCAGGTTCGACTGCTCGGCGATGGCGCCTACGCTCTGGACGATCTCGCCGATCTGGATATTCTTCTCGCTCAATTCCAGGATATTTTGAGCGATACTCTCCACCTCTTCGCGAATGCGGTTCATGGCGTGCATACCATCTGAAATAGCGGTGAGCGCTTCGTCGGAGGCGATGACGCTCTTCTCCGATTTTTCGCGCACTGCGTTGGAGCGATCGGCGGCGACCTGAGAGGTCTGACGAAGCTCGTCGACGGTGGTGCTGGTCTGGCTGACGGCGGTGGCCGTCTCGGAGACCGAGGCGCTCTGCTGGGTAGCGGTGGCCACCAATTGCTGGGCGATCTGTTGGGCCAGATTGCTCGTCTGCGCAAGGGGATTGCTGATACTGCGTCCGATCCACTGGGTGATGCCCGCGGCGAGTAAGATTGTGAGCAATGTGATGATGGCAAAGAAGTACAGCGCGCTCTGAGCGCTGGAGCGCAATTCATCGGCGCCGTCGATAATCGACGCGGTGAGCTGAGCTTCCGCTTCCCCAAGGGCGTCGATATGATCGGTGGCAGCTTGAAACCAGGCATCGGGAGCGATTCCGAAATTACCGTCCAGCCCCTGGGCCATGGCGATATTTCTCATCTGCCGATGAGCCCCGCCAGAATCGATGGCCTCCTGATAGGACCGCAGATCACCTCGGAAGGCAGACATTCGAAATAGCTCTTCATAACCTTCCTGTTTGGCCACCACTTCGATGAAATACTGAAAGTGGCCCGGATCGGTGAAGTTGTCGGCGGCGAAGGCAGAGCTCAACAGGGCTCGTTCGATGCCGGCAAATTCCTTTTGGAGCATCAGCGCTACATAGGAGCCGAAGCGGTGGGCCAGCTCGGCGTCGGTCAAAAGTGCAGCCACATTGGAGACCAGGCCGATGAGAGCGGCGTTGGTGTCCGAGTAATAAGCGATGGCGTCGTCACTGGATGTGCGCTGAGCGCTGATGGCGTCGCGGCGGTTGGCCAGCTCGGCCAGGCGCTGGGCGACTATCTGGCTGCTGTCGGCAAACTCCGACGATTGGGCCTGGATATCGCCGGCGTTGACGAGCTCTTCGAACTCGGCCAGGGCGGCGTCGGTGGCAGCGCGTTGGCTCACCAATTCATCGGCAAAGTCCTGTCCGCCACTTCCCAGATAGCCTGCGCTCATGCCCCGCTCTCGCTGGAGTTGGTGGACCAGAGCGTTAGCTGCCGCGGCGAGATCGACGTTCTCTTGGACGGTGGTCATATTGCTGGCCACAGTCTGGCGCTCGCTGAGCACCCCGCCGGCGAAGAAGATGAGCGCCAACACGGGAATCAGCAGCATGAGAAGGAGTTTTTTGTTGATGCTCAGGTTCTTCATGGGGTTTTCCTCACGGTCAATGTGGACGAATACGCTGCTTCAAAGGTCTTAAATTCAGGGGGCGCCAAAATGGTCGGTGCCGTCTAGAGAGTTGAGAAATTTGCTGATCTCATCGAGAGAGAGCACCTGGCAGGCGGCGCCAATCTCGTGGGCCACCCGGGGGATACCCCAGACGGTGGAGCTGTCCCGGTCCTGGGCGATGGTCCATCCCCCTTGATGGCGAAGCTCTTTGAGGGCCGTCGTTCCATCGGAGCCCATGCCGGTCAACAGGATGGCCAGGACCTGGTCTTTGATGGAGCTGCGGACCACGGAGTTGATCGTGACGTCGATAGAGGGATAGGAGCGGTCTTGCTCATCTTCGTTGACCAGGTCGAGGTATCGCCCGTTGACCACCAGATCCGCCGAATCAGTGGCGATATAGACCATTCCATCTTGCAATCGGGTCCGCTCCTCGACGAGCTGGACGCTCAGGTCAGATACGTTGTCGAGCCATCGAGCCATACCGGCAGCGAAGTGACGCGTAATATGTTGGACGATGACGATGGGCCACGGTGGCGGGTTGGTGAGCTCTCGCAGTAATTTCGAGACCGCCGCCGGTCCTCCGGTGGAGGCGCCGATGACGACCAACGACACCTCGGAAGGGGCGTTGGTGTCGTCTTCAGGACCGGCGGTATCCACACGGGGTTCGGTTTGAACATCGAGGCCCACTCCCTGGGAGGCCGGGTCCTGGCGGGAGCTTCGTCTTTTGCGGCGCCGTGTGACGACGGGGACGTTGGAGAGGATTCGGATCATCCGATAGAGATTGGAGACCACCGCCGGGTCGTTGAGCTCGTCGGCCGACGGCTTTCGAATGACGTCGAGGGCCCCGGCTTCGACGGCGCGGAAGTTCAACGCTGCATCGCGTCCCACCAGATCGGAGACCAGGAGGATGGGGACCGGGGAGTTCTCCATCAACCAGCTGGTGGCATCGAAACCGTCCATGACGGGCATCATCAGATCCATGAGGACGATATCCACTTCCTCTTCGGGAATCTGCTCGATGGCTGCCTTGCCGTTTTTTGCCTCGCCGACGATGACGAACTCCTGACTTTTCTCCAGGGTTCGACGCAGCACCAGGCGGCTGACTGTGGAGTCGTCGACGAGAAATACTCTGATGGCCATTTATATGCTCGCTATTTGTTGGCGACCCAAATGGTAGTCGCAGTTGTCGGTTTGAGAGTTCAATTCAATTCCCCCGGCTAAAGAAGGCGGCCCACCGCTCCGAGCAGGGCGTCCTGATCGAAAGCTCCCTTGACGATATATTCATCGGCCCCCAATTCGGCGGCCCGCTGCTTGTGATTATCCTGTCCCAGGCTGGTGACCATGATGATCGGGATTCGCGCCGTCGCTTTGGTGGCCCGCAATTTGGCGACCAGGCCGAAACCGTCGAGGCGCGGCATCTCCACGTCGGTGATCACCAGATCGTAGTCGGCCTCGCCACTGCGTTCGAAGGCCTGCTCCCCGTCGACGGCGACGTCGACGGCGTAGCCCGCCGAGGTCAGGATATTTTCGATCAGAGTGCGGCTGGTCACCGAGTCGTCGACCACCAGGATTCGGCGTTGGCGAGCTCGCTCGCGGGCGCCGCGGATCCAACTGGAGTCGACGGTTCCGGAAGGACCGCCCAGGAGCACCGGCACATCGAGCACCAGGGCCACCTGGCCATCGGCCAAAACGGCGCATCCGGCGTAGAGCTTGAAGGCCTGTAAATTCCAACGCAGCGATTGAATGAGCAGCTCCTCTTCGCCGATGACCTGATCGACCAGAAAGAGTCGTCTTCGCCCGCCGGACTCCATAAGAACTCCAGGCCTGACTTCATCGGCGACGGCGGAGACGTCGATCAAGGTCTCCAGGCTCGTCACCGCCACGGGCTCACCGGCCACGGGTGCGACCTGTTGGCCGTCAGCCATCTGCAACGCGTCGTTGGAGATTCGCGCCGTGGTGACCACGTCGCTCATGGGCACCAGCAGGTTGTGCTCGCCCAGGCGCACGTGGAGCATCTTGGAGGTCAGCCGCGTCAAGGGCACGCGAAGCACAAAGGAGGTTCCCTGCCCGGGACGGTTCTCCAACGAGACTTTGCCGCCCAACTCGGAGAGGTTGGATTTGACCACGTCCAGGCCCACCCCTCGACCGGACAACTCGGAGACCTGCTCGGCCCCGGAAAAGCCGGGCTCGAAGAGCAGAGATTCCAATTGTGAGGGGCTCATCCTGTCGGCCTGCTCGGCGGTGATGAGCTTCTGGCTGATCCCTCGGCGGCGAACGGCGTTTAGATCGACGCCGGCCCCGTCGTCGCAGACCTCCAGCTCGACCCAGGCGCCGGCGGAGCGCGCCTGGAGCAAGACCCGGCCCTCGGCGGGCTTATCGGCAGCCCTTCGGGTGTCCTCGTCTTCGATCCCGTGGGCCACGGCATTGCGAAGGAGGTGGATCACCGGATCGCGCACGGCGTCCAGGACTCCCCGATCCAACTCGGTATGTCCCCCCTCGAGGCGAAATTCGGCCTTCTTCCCGGTGACCCGGCAGGCCTGGCGGACCACCCGTGAGAAGACGGTGGCCAGACTCTGGAGGGGGACCATTCGAAGCTGGCGAGCCATCTCGTGGAGTTCGTGGGCGAATTTATCTTGTCGATCTTTGCTCTGCGAGACGCTGTGGTTGAGAGTGCGCGCCGTATCCAAAAAAGAGCGAAAGTTTTCGGCTTTGCGAAGATCCGGGAATTCGTCGCTTAGCTGATAGGCCAGTTGTACCAGCTCGCGTACCAGCTTGGCCTGGCGGTGGGCGGCCCGTCCGTTGATCGAGACTTCTGCCGACAGGCCCATCAATTGATCGAGTTTGTCTGTGGCAACCCTGACGGTCTCACTGGATGGCGAGGGGGCTGCGGGGCTGGCGGGAGACTCCTGACTTCCAGCGCTCTCTTCTGCAGATATCAGGGAGGTCGCTTCGGCGTCCGACTCTTCGTCCTCGTCTTCGGCCGGGCCCTCGATCTTCTCGGGCCCCGTCGATGGAGAGGTCGGCGCCGGCGAGGGGGCGGGTTCTTCGGGGGAGGCATCTTCTTCAGGAGCATCCTCCAGGAGTTGGCTCACGCCCTTCTGGAAGGTCTCAATGGCCTCGACGAGGTCGATCTCCTCATCGGTAAAGCAGGTCTCGAGCAGCTGACATCCCCTGCGGGCCATAGCCACCACCGGGTCCTTCAGGGGGAGGCCTGCCCGCAAGGAGGAGAAGAGATCTTCGAGGATATGAGTGATGCTCGCCACATCTTTGGCGCCCACCATCCGGGCCGAACCCTTCATATTATGACTGAGCTGAAAGGCGGCGCGCAGATCCCACTGCTGGGGATCGCGATCGAGCATACTGGCAAGGGCTTCGAGGTGCTCACCCACCTCGTCGTGAAAGACCGCTAAGATTTCGTCATCAAGAGTCATGCTATCTTCTCTCTATGGTCTGATGCCGCCCCATTGAGTCGTTGACTGAAGGCCTTGATCTCAGCGGCGTTCTCCTCGAGCTGGCGGATGCCCGAGGCGCTATCAGCGATCGCTTCGTCGATATGAGCCATGGCGCGGGTGATCTGGTTGATACCCGACATTTGCTCCTGGCCGGTGAGTTTGATCTGGATGGCCGCCTGGGCGCTGTCGTCGATGACCTCGGCCAGTTGCTCGATCTTTTGCCCCAGGCTTTCGATGAGCGCCGCTCCCTCTTCGACCCGCTTGGCACCTTGCTCGGTGACCATGACCGCCGTATTCGACGACTTTTGAATTTCGCCGACGATCTTGCGGATGCGAAGGGTGGCCTCCTGGGATTGCTCCGACAATGCTTTGACCTCCGAGGCAACGACGGCAAAGCCCTGGCCGGCGTCGCCGGCCTTGGCGGCTTCGATGGAGGCATTGACGGCCAACAGGTTGGATTGTTCGGCGATGGCGCTGACGCTGGTGGTGATCTCGCCGATCTCGACGTTCTTCTCGCTTAGATGGAGGATATTGTCGGCGATATCTTCGACCTCCCGCCGGATGCGATCCATGGCTTCAATGCCTGCAGCGACCGCGGCCAGCGCTTCCTCGGAGGCCATCTGACTTTGCTCGGCGACTTCGGCAACCGCCGTGGCGCGATCGGCCGCCGATCGCGAGGTCTGGCTGAGCTGGCTGGCAGTGGTGGTCGTTTCTGTGACAGACGCCGACGTCTGCTTGAGGGCCGCTCCCTGTTGATGGACGGCGGCCAATATTTCCTGACTCAAATATTCGGCCTCTTTGGCCACCGATTCGAAAGTTCCCCCTCGCTGCCGGAGAGCAATGACGCCGAGGAACACAGCGGCGGCGCACACCACGAAGAGCAGCAGCAGATAGGGCAATCTACCCTGCCGGTGGTGTTGTTCCAGGTCGGCTATGGACGCGGCGAGGCCGGCGGAGATCTCCTGGTCGAGGTCTTCGAGCTGCCCGGCCAGGGTTCGCCAACCTGTGTTGAGTCGGCTCTGATATGCTTCCAATTGGTCGCCTTCGCTGTCCTGGAGGAGGGCCAAGAGTTCCTCACCGGTTCTTCGAAAAGAGGTGTGAGAATTCTCTACTTCGTCGAGGTGCTCCAGGATGGATCCCCAGTGCCGGGAAGTATCGTCGAGTTGTGCAACAGCGCGGCGAAGTTGGCCAAGGGCGGCACTGAACCGTTGATTCTGTTCGTTGAAGTGGCGGCGAAATCGCTCGTGATTTTGCGGTTCTTCACGCGACGCTGCCGCCAGGACCATCGGGTTGAGCAATCCCGGCGCAACGGTGTCCATCAATATCGAGGGTGAGGATTGATCGAGCTCAATGGACAGCTGTTCCAGATTCCACTTCTGCGCTTGATGGGACAGGTGAAGATCTGAGGGGTGATCCAGAACGGCCAGGTTAGTCTCGGTCAGCGACGCGACCACGTCGTCTGAGCCGGCTCGATACTGACAGTCGGCGATAAGGCCAAATAGGCCGGCTACAGCCAGCAAGGAGGCCACATAGATCATGGGCAGCCGGGAGTTCATCCTCAGACCTCCAGCCGATGACAGACCGCTTTGGTAAAAGGCGATTCGTTAATTTCTGAGCTTGTGGAATGGATCATGGCGCTCGTATTTCGTGGCGTTCATTCAGGCTGCATTGGAGTCCAACTCATCGAAGAGTCGGCCGATATCGATGATATTGAGGATGTCTCGCGTCACCTCTGAGACGAAGGGCAATTGCTTCTGGCCTCCCTCATCGTGCAATTCATCGCGATAGACCGTGCGCGGTCCGATCACTTCGTCGATGCGCAGACCGAGGGTGCGCTCTCTGTGCTGGGTGATGATCGCCAGGGTGGAGTCGCCGTGATCGAGAGACTGTGATTGTCCGAAGAAAAAAGAGTGCAGATCGAATAAATTATGGCACTCGCCGCGCACCTGGAATAATCCCTCCACCGGGGATCGAGCCCCCGGGATTTTGGTGATCTTCACGCGCCGCACTTCTCTGGCGCACTTCATGGGAAGTGCGAGATGGACACCGGAGCGAGCGACGACGATGACATCGATGAGGAGTTGGCGTTGGTCGAGCTGAAGCTTGCGCTGGGCAAGCTTTTTGGCTCGCTCTTTGAGGATCTCTTCGATCTTGGTCTGACGGGGCTCGGCGTTCATGTCACAACCTCGGCTTTCTTCTTGTCCGTTGACGACTCATCGCCGTCGGAGAGGGCGGCGAGATTTCTCAATTCACGCTGCGCTTCTCGATGCCACCCCAGGGCTTCGTAGGCCACGGCCAGCCACTGGCGGTGGGCGCGCTCCTCGGGCTCTAAGAAGACACATTGACGAAATAGGTCGACTGCCTTGCCGGCCTGCTTGAGGTTGAGATAGATCACCCCTTTTAACAGGCGCACCGTTACTGGCAGCGGACCGGGTTGAGTATCGAGTAGGGTCAATGCTTCTCGGTATTTCCCGCGGTCGGCCAGGGCGCGAACCCGCTCGATGGGGTCGTCACCGGCGGGGCCTATTTTTCGTGAAGTCTGGGGCTCGGGGCGGCTTTCGAAACCTGTGGAGGAGCCAGAAATGGTCTTTTTCTCGCTCTTCGCCGTCGACGAAGTTTTGGATTCGGAGCGGTTGCGCGAAAGCCAGGCAGAGGAGCGCCGTGCTGCAGGTATTTTCGACGAAAAAGTCCGGCCCTTGGAACCGGGCTTAGAGGTTGGCTTCAATCGGTCGGTGATCTCAATCGAGGGCCGAGATTGAGTTGAGGACTGGCGGCGAGCCGTTGGTCGAGCACTACGGTCAGTTGGTCTGGACGGGGCTTTGGGTTGGCTCTCAGTGATCTGCTTGAAAGAAAATACGATAGCGTCATGCTCGACACTTTTTTGCCAATGGGCTCCCAGGTTGACCGGATCGGCGGGCCCGACGAAGAGCAGACCGTCTTTGAGGAGGTGGCGAGTCATCTCGGCCAGCGCCGTTTCGATACGCTCTACGGTCCAGTAGATGGCGACGTTTCGAAAGAAGATGACGTCGAAAGGACCCCGTTTGGGGAGGGGCGGGGCGGCGAGGTTGACAGTCTCGAAGCTGGTCAGCGAGCGGAGGGCTTCATTGACCACCACCGTGCCATCGAGATCGGTGAAATAATCATCATATCCCTTCAGGCCATGGCGTACCGACCAGGAGCGATAACGTCCGCGACGAGCCCGGCCGATACGCTCTCGATCGAGGTCCCATCCAATGACTCGCGTTTTAGAGGGCGCGTCGGCGCCGTATACATCGGCCAGGATCGCCGCCGACGACCAGGCTTCTTCACCGGTGGCACAGCCGGCGCATAGAACACGGCAAGGTCGGCCGCTTTGTTTACGCTTCGACGCCAATTCTCGCAGGGTCTCGTAGTGGCCGTAGTGGCGAAAGAGATAGGTCTCGCCGATGGTCAGAGCGCTGACCATCGCCGTCCACCGAGACTCGTCCTCCAGCAGGCGTTTCAATCCCTCTTCCAGGCTCTCTTTACTTCCAGGCGGCCGCAGGGCGCTGCGAACCAGGTAGCGGCGATGAGGAGGGGTGACGATTCCCGTTCGCTGGCGGATCACCTCCAGGGCGCGGCTGATGACCGACTCTTCGATGTCGACAGCGGTCATTGCTCCCTCCGTCCATCGCCCATCTCCTCGAGGACAAATTCTCGACTCAGTCGACTGACGGAGAGCAAGAATTTCATCGAGTTTCCGTCGCCGGATAATGCCCCTCTAAGAAAAGGTGTCTGAGGGATTCCCCGTGGTGGCGGTGTGATGGATTTGGGATCGACCTGAATGACGTCGCCCAATTCGGCGACGACGAAGGCGCAACGAGGTTCGGACTTGGTCACGACCATCGCCTGATCGAGATCGAGTTCCGTATAACCCCCGTTTTCCAGACGGTGGCGAAGGTCGATAAGGGGGATGACCTCGCCGCCCAGGTCCACACATCCGAGCACCCAGGGAGGAGCCTCCGGTAGCGGCTCGGGCCATACAATGGGCAGCACCTCTTTCGATGGGAGCCACCGGGACCAGGCACCAAGAGTTGCCCACCCGAATCTCGAGGGCAGCGAAGAGTTCCTCGGGCAATGGCTCTCGTTCCACATCGAATTGGCGGCGAAGCGCCAGAACCTGAGCTTCTAATGCTCGGAGGTGGTCACGAAGTTCTTCAGCGTCGAGAGCTTTAGAAGAGTATTGAGACATATTCCGACCCAACTGCGTCTCCCCCCACGCGGAGGAGAACTAGGACGGTGGATTTTTGGAAAAGAACAAAAAAACCACGTTTGTTATCACCGCATAACTCGTTAAGAGGCGAGTTGAACCCACGAGTAAGTACGGGATAGACTCAGTCTAGGTTTTTTGAAAAATTTCAATATGTGTTAAATCATATTAAGTTGTGTGGAGAATCATCTTGAGTTTTTGGGGGAGATAGGTGCTGCTTGCCTGGGAAATCCTGCGTCGATAGTGTGAAATGACAACAATCAGGTCCGTTGATGATATCTGTTGCCTTTACTGCCCGAGGTCTGCCGTGAAGCGTCCCGCCTTTGTTATTCTTGCCGTGACGGCAGTGTTATTCGCATTTTTTCTGGGCGCCTGTTCAGATGACCCCGATGAGACCGAGGGAGACGTCGGGGTCGATGAGGACGCGGGCTACGACGTAGAGGTCGACGAAGATGCTACGGTCGATCCGCCGCCGGCGCGGGTGCCGCTGGAACTGGACGACTATATGGCCGACGTCCCCGACTCGGGCGGCACGGTCTCGGTCTACGAGGCCACCGAGGCGGGGCATCTCATCGGCGGTGATTCGGCGACCAGTCGGGTCGGTGATTTTATTCTGGAGAACGACCTGGTTCGCTTCGCCGTGCAGGACGACGTGAGGACCATGACCCCCTGTCCATGGGGCGGAAATATCGTGGACGCCGAATATCGAAGTGACGATTACGGCGGCGATATTCTCGGCGAAGTCTGTATGTTCCTAAACGCCGACCAGACCTTCAAGCCCGAGACCTACGAGATCATTCACGACGGAAGTGAGGGCGCTGCCGTGCTGGCCGTGTCGGGCTCGACGGCAATTTTGGATTACCTCAACGTGGAGGGCATGATCTATCAATTGGGCGGCAGCGGCATGGCCAATATGTTCCAGCTCAAGCCCGACGACCTGCTCCCCCTTAGGATCACCAAATATTATGTGCTTCGCGCAGGCGATACGGGGGTGCGGGTGCTCACGGCGATTCGAAATGACGGCGACGAGGATCTGAGCCTGGTGCCCGCCCATCTGATGGTCAACGGCGCCGACGGCGATTATTTCAACCCCCTGAGCAGCCTGGGCGGCTTCGGCTACGTCGACCGGGGACTGGCCAATCCGAATCCGGATCGCCTGCCCTTTTTGGCGATGTTGTCCGATAACTCGTCGGTGGCCTATGCGCCGAAACCGGACGAGCGCTTAGATGGCGAGGAGGATCTGCCCATTGCCGGCGCTTATCTGACGATCTTCAACGTGGCGGCCAGCGTGCTGGGCCAGACCAATATTATCGGTACCTTATTGGCCAGCCTCAGCCAGCTGGAAGATATGGAGGGGGTCCTGCAATTTGAGCCCGGCCATATCGAAGTCCTCGATTATCGGGTCTATGTGGGCAGCGGAGAACTGGCCAGTGTGGTCGACCCTATCTACGAGAATTTCGAACTTGATACGGCGCAGATCACGGGCCATGTGGTCGACGCCCAGGGGCAACCCGTGGTGGGCGCACGGGTCAGCGCCGTCGACTCGGAGGGGCGGACCATGAACCAGGCCGTCACCGACGGCGACGGTCAATATTCGATGGTCGTCCCCGAGGCGACCTATGAGATCTTCGCCCGTTCAGGTGAGCAATTTACGGTGACTCCCCAGGTCGCAGATGCCTCCTCGGGAGGGGCGGTGAGCGTCGACGAGTTGGTCACTCAGGCGACGGGCTTTATCGAGGTCAACGTGAGCACTCCTGACGGTGAGCCCACCCCGGCGAGGGTATCCGTGATATGTGATGGCGAATGCCCCCATAAGGCGACCTCCAACGAGCGAGACGTGACCATCGACGACTTGCCCGACGAATTTGCCACCATCGAGTGGGTCGGCGTCGACGGGACGCTCACCTTCGCCGTGCCCGAAGGAAATTATCAGATCCTGGTCAGCCGCGGCATGGAGTGGAGCCTCTGGCCCCACGATGGGATTGAAACTGGCGGTGAACCCATCGAAGTCGTCGCCGGACAGACCGAGGTAGTCGACGCCGAGATCGCGCGAGTGCTCGATACGTCGGGGGCGCTCTCCGGCGACTTCCACGTTCACTCATTATCCTCGCTCGACAGCACCACGCCCCATGAAGATCGAATACTGACCTTTTTGACCGAAGGGGTGGACGTGGTCATAAGCTCCGACCACGACGTGGTCGCCGACTACGGACCGGCCCTGGAGGCCGTGGGCGCTCAGGAGCATATGGTGACTATGATCGGCACTGAGATCACCACCATCGACCTTGGCCACTATAACGCCTTTCCCATCGTCAAAGACGAAGAAGATCGACTGGGAGGCACCCTGGACTGGGCCGGCGGCGAAGACCTGGCGCTGACGCCGGCGGAGATCTTCGAGTGGATCAACGAATTTCCCGACGAGCAGGTGGTCCAGATCAACCACCCCGACTCCAGCTTTATGGCCTTCTCCGACGTGCTGCGTGGTATTTCATACGGGGAAGTGTCGAGGATGCGTGTGCGCACCCCCGATTACGATCCCGACACGGGTGAGACCGGTCTGTGGAGCGATGAATTTACGGCCATGGAGTTGATGAATGGTCCCAGCATGAGCCGCTTCTACGGGGTGGCCAGGTGGTGGTTGACCATGATCGGCCGCGGCCAGGTCTCGACGGGCACGGCCGTGACCGACACTCATACCCGATTCGGTCGGGTCATGGGCGGCGTGCCCAGAACGTTTGTCTTCGTCGACGACGATAAAGACAGCGCTACCACCTTCGATGCAGCTCATTTCGTGAGCGCCGTCAACGGAGGTCGCGCCATCGGAACCAACGGACCCTTCGTGACCGTGGAAGCCGTCAGTGACGGCGGTGAGCGGGCTCAGATTGGCGAGGTCCTCTATACCGCCGGCCAGGAGGTCACCCTGGAGGTCACCATCCAGATTCCCGAATGGGTCCACGTGGACCGAATCGAGATGCTGATGAACCCCGAAGACGCCGTCACTGACGGGATTGAGTATAATACGAGCCCCATCGAACCGACGGAAACCTTCCCCGTTTCATTTGCACAAAATAACCTGGTCACCGTCGCCGGCGCCGGAGCCAACGCCCACCGCCGCTACGAGAAGACCGTGGAGATCACAGTGGAACCGGAAGAGGACTCCTACGTGGTCTTCTTCGTGCGCGGCACAAGCGGCATGTATCCCGTGCTGCCCGATGACGAGATCGAGCCCTTTGCCTTTACCAACCCGGTCTTCTTGGACGTCGATGGCGGTGGCTACGACAACCCGCCGCTGGCCCAGCTCGCCGACAGCGAGCCGCCGGCTCAGAATTTCCAACAGCTCGAGCCGTCATTTTATGACGACCATCTGCGGGGATTAGAGCGAGACGAGCAGCTTCAATATATCATCGATCACGCTCACCATCTCGACAGCGGTCAGTGTCATTGAGCGGGCTGCTATAGGTGCTCGCATCGCGGGGAGTCGACGTAGACCACAAAGTCGCTCCAGGTGGGGAAGATGGCTTCTAGTGCCTGCCACATATCGCGGCTTCCGGCGAAGATGTCGACGTGGTTACCCGTGATGGCGCCGCCTACGTCGTCGGCCCTGAAGCAGCCGTCGTGGGTGTGGCCCCCTAATTCGCCGACCTCGGGCAGGGCCAGGCCGTCCCATTCCTCGACATATAAGACCGTGCCGTAGTCGATGATGCTCGTGTCCACCGCCCAGGAGCGCAGGGGCTCTAAGGGGTTTACCTGAGAGCCCATACCCCAGGGAAATTGGTCGGGATCCATGACAGACCAGCAATAGCTGCAGGGGCCGCCGCAGGAGCAGGGCTGGTAGTAATTTATCACCCGACCGTCATCGAGGCGGGCAGTGCCCTCGATGCAGGCGGCGTCGGCAAAGCTGGAGGACACGACGGCGATGGGGTCGCAGGACGAATCGTAGAGCGTGGCCTCCGCCGGTCCGGAGTGAGCGCCCTCTTCGGCCAGATAATAATAGGTATTCTCGAAGGTTCCGATCGGTGTGCCCGGTCCGGGTGGCGTGGTCACGACGTCTTGCGAGGTGTCACTTCCCGTATCTGCACTTCCCGTATCTGCACTTCCCGTATCTGCACTTCCCGTATCTGCACTTCCCGTATCTTCCCTTCCTGTATCTTCCCTTCCTGCGTCAACGTCGTCGTTCCCGTTGTCGACGGCGTTGGAGTCCTCGTTGTCACTGTCGGTCAACGGCTCGGTGCAGCCTATGAGCATCACCGAGCTAGTGAGAAGGATCAAAAATAGGTGGCGGGCCATGAGGGATCACCTGACGAGGGAGGAGATGGAGCGCGTGATGGCCTAATGGTCGATCAATGATCGGCTGTCGGCAAGGGCGATGACTGAGCGTGGTCCATGGAGCGCTCCATTGCTGCGTTGACATCGCCCGGTATGTCGACCACTATCGGCGCCAGTTATCGCCAATTTTTCTGATAGATGGAGCCAATGATGAGCAACCAGGACGATCCGACCAAGACCCCTGCTGATGTGGCGGCGCCGCCGACCGATGCGGAGACCACCGACTCCGGTCTGGCCAGCAAAGTGCTAAAAGAAGGCGATGGAGACCAACATCCGAGAGCGACCGATACGGTGACCGTGCACTACGCCGGGTGGACCACGGACGGGCAGCTCTTCGACAGCTCCTACAGCCGGGGCAAGAAGGCGTCGTTCCCGCTCAATCGGGTCATCGCCGGGTGGACCGAGGGGCTGCAGTTGATGGTGGTTGGAGAGAAACGCCGGTTCTGGATTCCCGAAGACCTGGCCTATCAGGGCCGTCCGGGCGCACCGGCGGGGATGCTAGTCTTCGACGTGGAGTTATTTAATATCAGCAGTTGAGCATTTGTCTCAGCGACCGCTGGTCGTCGTCGGCCAGGGCCTGCTCGGCGCGAAGACTCGCCAGAGCGCGGCCCAGGGTTGCGACGGCCAGGACTCGTCCCCCTTTGAGGTAGCCCACGGTGGCGTCCCTGTCGGGGACCGATCCATCGATGACGATCTCGTCGAAGTCGGTGGCGTGGCCCACGTAGTTGATCTTCAGATCGTAGTGCCAACTCCAGAAGAAGGGGATATCCCTCAGGCCCAGATGTGCGGCACCCACCATATGGCGGGCCGCCCGCTGAGCGAGGCGCTCGGCGAGCACCCAATGCTCGATGCGGGCCGTGCCGTTGCCGGTGGGGTCGGGATAGCGGGCCACGTCGCCGGCGGCATAGATCGAGGGATCGCTGGTTCTCATCTGGCCGTCGACGATGACTCCGTCGTCGACCTTGAGCCCTGCTTTTTCGGCCAGCTCGGTGCGCGGTTTGACGCCCGTTCCCATGACGACGAAATCGAAGGGAACTTTGGCCCCGCCGCTTAAGTGAGCCCTGTTTGTCTCGAAACGATCCACCGTCTGCTCCAGGTGGAACGTCACGCCATGCTCCTCGTGCAGTGATTTGACGAGTTGACCAATCTCGTCGCCGAAGGCTCTGGCCAGGGGCAACGTCTCCGGGGCGACGACCGTGACGTCGACGCCGCGATTTCGAAGGGATGCGGCGACCTCGAGGCCGATGAAACTGGCGCCCACGATAAGTGCGTGGTCGCTGTCGTCGGCCGCATTAGCGATGGTCTGGCTATCGTCGAAGGAGCGCAAGGTGAAGCAGTTGGTGGACTCAATCCCATCGATGGGCGGCACCATCGGCTCGGCGCCCGTGGCGTACAGAAGTACGTCGTAGTCATAGGTCGCGCCGCCACCGGTGCGAACCCTCTTGTTATCTCGGTCGATCTCGACGACCTCCTCGCCGGTGACGAGCTCCACGCCGAGATCGCGCCAATGCTCGTCGCCTCCCAGGGGAATCCAATCCTCCTGGGCTTCGCCGGCCAGATAATCCTTGGAGAGGTTGGGGCGATCGACGGGGCCGCTTTTCTCGACGCCGATCATGGTGATCGGGCCCTCATAACCCTCCTGGCGAAGCATCTCCGCGGCGGCAGCGGCAGCGGCGCCGGCGCCGATGATGAGCACCGATTCCGGGCTCTCCTGGGGCTCCGTTACAGACTCGGGCTCGGCCTTCGGTAGCACCCGAAACCGATCGCCCTCGACCTCGACGGGATAGCAACCAGTGGGCTTGAAAGCCGGCGCTCCCACGGGTCGGCTCGTCTCGAGATCGAAGACGGCGTGATGCAAGGGACATCGAATCGTCTTGCCCACGACCAGGCCCTTCTCGAGGGGGCCGCTATAGTGAGTACAGCGAGCGCCGATGGCGAAAATCTGGTCTCCTTGTTTGACGACGACCACCTTGTCGTCGCCGACGTTGCCGCCCAGCGGTTTGCCCTCTTCGAGTCGTGAGAGAGAAATCCCCTCTTCGAGATTCAATCCGTCTTCGTCGTCGCCGCTTTGAGCCATTTGAAATACTCCAAAGGTTCAGGTCAGTAGAATTTAGTAGCTGCTTGAATCTTAGTACTTCTACCAGGGCGTCAAGTTAGAGCCCATCGCAAGGCTCGGCGCAGCTCATCGGTGCCGTTGGTCTCGTACCATCGGCCGTGGGCGACGATGACCCGCTCCGGATTCAGGTCGATGAGGGCCTGGGCCGACCTGTGAGCTTCCGCTTTGTTGCCCCAGAAGGTCATTCGAAAGTCGCGGGGAGTGGAACCGTCGGGATCGGTGATCCCCGCCAATTTCAGCAACCACCTGTACTTTTTCGGCGTGCGGTCAGGCTCAAAATTCTCGATCAGGTCGGTCAGGATGAGGGTCTTGGTCTTTCGATGAAAGAAGACGATCTCCTCCATATAGCGACTTCCTCGAAAGACCAGTTGGTCTAGATCATCGGCCCATTGTGGCTCGGCCTCGTCGCCCAGATCCCTATCGAAACGAACCTCGATGTCCTGGGATGCCGCTCGCTCACGCACTCCTGGCGACGCCCAGGCCGTGGCGTTGGGATAGTGATCTTTCCAGGTCTTTATGTGGGCGTAGTGGATCTTATTTGGTGAGACCAGATGGGCCACCGGGCCCAGTTCGTCAATTCGGCGGCTCAGCTCTTCGTTAAACTCCGTTGGGGAGTGCAAAAAGAGCTCGCCATTCTGCAGGCGAACGACGGTCATCCGAGTGGGAAATGGCATCTTCGTGACCACCATATCCATCTTCACGATAGGACCATCGACGATCCAGACATCATCAGCCACAGGCTTTGGTATGTCGATCGGTTCGTATAAATCCATAAATTTCTGTTTCCGCGAAAAAGGGAAGAAGCGGAGGACCTGAGAAGCGTAGGAGCTGAGAAGCGGAGAGCGGAAGATTCGAGCGGATTTTATCTGATAAGCGGAGCTTTTGTGTCATCGAGGGTTATCGTACGGAGCATGGGGTTGTTGCAGTACCGGGCAGCGAAGTTGGGAAAGTTATAATCACCGCATTTTCTCGAAGACTCATAGATCCGCTTTGCAGTACCGGACAGCGAAGTTGGGAAAGTTATAATCGCCGCATTTTCTCGAAGACTCATAGATCCGCTTCTTCGCTTTCATCCGTTTGAATCTTCCGCTCTCAGCTTCTCAGCTGTTCCGCTCTCCGCTTCTCAGATTTTCCGCTTCTCATCTATTCCGCTCTCCGCTCTCCGCTTCTCAGCGTGTTTTAAGTCCCGCAGAAAGTGGCCTGGACTCGTTCGTCTGGCTTCGGCGGGCGAGCAAAGTCGGCCCAATCGCTGCGTTCGTCGTAGGGAGTTTTGACCACATCGAGGAGGTCGAAGAAGGTGGAGAAGTCTTCGCGTTCGACGGCGTCGTCGATGGCCGCTTCGACGAGGTGGTTTCTGGGGATGAAGAGGGGATTATTGGCGGGCTCTTCGGTCTGGCGGGCCTGCCAGCGCTCGATCCAGGGATCGAATTCGTCGGGGAGTGTCGTCAATTTTGCCAGGTCATCATCGCTGGCCTCCGGATCACTGCCGTCACTGTCGCTGTCGTCACTGGTTGCCAGCCGGGTCAGCCCGCGGAAGGTCAGCGTATAATCGGAGCCCGTCTCGTACATCAGCTCCAGCAGGTCTTCGATGAGGGGCCAGTCGGACTCCTGAAATTCGGCGATGCCCAACTTTTTGGCCATGCCGCGCCCGTATGCGTCGCGGAAGAGATCGCGCACGTCGTCGACCACCTTCTGAGCATCATCGAGGAGTTCTTCGCCGTCGGGGAGGGCCAAAAAGGCGTGGGCCAAACGTGAGATATTCCACTGGGTGATGAAGGGCTGGTTGCCGAAGGCGTAGCGGCCCTGACGGTCGATGGAGCTGTAGACCGTGGCCGGGTCGTATTCGTTCATAAAGGCGCAGGGGCCGTAGTCGATGGTCTCTCCCGACAGAAGCATATTATCCGTATTCATCACGCCGTGGATAAAGCCCAATAGCTGCCATTGGGCGACCAGCTCGGCCTGTTGTTCGGCCACCCGTCGAAGCAGATCGATCGGTGTTGCGCCGGCCAGATCGGGGTAGTGGCGATCGATGACGTAGTCGATGAGGAGCTGCAGCGCTTCCGTGTCGCGCTGGGAGGCGAAATATTCGAAGGTGCCGATGCGAATATGACTGCTGGCGACGCGGACCAGGACCCCGCCAGGGAGTCTGGTCTCTCGAAAGACGGACTCACCGGTGGTCGCCGCCATAAGCGCTCTGGTGGTGGGCACGCCCATGGCCGCCATGGCCTCGCTGATCAGGTATTCACGCACGACGGGGCCCAGCGGCGCCCGGCCGTCGCCGCGCCGCGAATAGGGCGTTCGCCCCGACCCCTTGAGCTGGATATCGAAGCGCTCACCCTCCTCGTCGACGACCTCGCCGAGCAGCAGCGCCCGCCCGTCGCCGAGTCTGGGGACCCAATTGCCGAATTGATGGCCCGCGTAGACCATGGCGATCGGATCGGAGCCCTCGAGCAGGCGATTTCCCACCCCAAATTCGGCGCCCTCCTCGGTTTTGAGCCATTGCGGATCGAAGCCCAGCCGCCTGGCCAGCGGCTCGTTGACCACGATCGTCGACGGCGAGGAGACGGGCTCAGGCTTCTGGCGAGAGTAGAAGCGCTCTGGAAGGGCAGCGTAGGTATTGTCGAATCTCGGTTTCATGAAGATGCCTGGACTCGGGTAGGACTCGATAAATTTGGCGTTCACCGCGTTCACCGTGGAAACGAATGAAGCAAGCGGTTTCATCCCTACTTAGACTTTCCGACTCGTTCAGGCCAGTGACCCGGTGGTCGTCAAGGCAACTGATGAGACGTAATTGCGACTTGTATCTGGTCCATCGATCATAAAAGATGCGGGGTACTCAAATTGAAGTCACGGATGACACGTTATTTGGGGAAAGCTCCCGCAGTAGGTGCGTCGTATCGGCCATTGCCTCCACGAGGCTTGTCTCGCGCAGCGTCATTTTACGAGGAACGATCATGTCCAATAATGAAAAGCTCGTCGTCGACGAAATGTTGACCCGTCCCAGCTCGGTGTCGCCCACACTATTCGTTGGGCTCGGTGGATGTGGGTGCCAGATGATCGCCCGCGTGGCTCGTCACCTGCAGCAGCGCCCCGATTATGGCGAGCGCTATAAAGATCTGGTCAAATTCGCCATGGTCGACACCAATATCAATGACCTGGAGCGCTATCGAGATACGGCGGACGAGTCGTTTCTCATCAGCGACTTCGAAAAGGAAGCCTACGCCAACCTGGCCAGCGGCAAGCTCTTTTTGGAGGCCGACGAATATTTCACTCAGTGGGTGCCACAGGACTATCGATTCCGGGCCGGTGATACGGCCGGGGCTGGTCAGATTCGCATCGAGTCCCGACTGGGATCTTTTTATCAGCAGAAGCACGGCACCATGGTGCCTCGGTTTCGGCGACTCTTAGAAGAGCTCAAGAGTCATGAGCACGGGCATCGACGGCTGGATACCACGGAGATTCGCATCATCATGTGCTATTCCGTGGCCGGCGGTACCGGTTCGGGATCGTTTCTTCCGCTGGCCTATACGCTGCGCGATCAGGCCAGCGCCCTGGGCAAACCGACCATGATCGGCGTCTGCGTCTTGCCGGCGGTCTTCGAGGACAAGACCGGCGCCAATAAGGACGGCACCTTTGCCAACAGCTATGCCGCCCTTAAAGAGGTGGAACATCTGATGAAGCTCGGCTCCCCGGAGTCGGCTTTCTACCCCACGGATGGGATCGAATTTCATTATGACTCGTCGGATCAGTCCAAGCGCGTGGTGCGCCAGCGCCCCTTCGAGTTTATGTATCTCGTCGACAAGCCCGAGCGCTTTTCCGTGTCTCGAGTCGTCGACGCCGCCGCCGACGGCCTGTATCTGCAATTTTTCTCGCCCCTCTTTGCCGAGCAGGCCGGCGATTACGACAATTATACTCAGCACCAGCGGTTTTTGGTGCCCCATGACTTCGAGGGCAAGGGGATCGTGGGCTTTACGTCCTTCTACGGATCCTATGGCTCGGCGGTGTTGATCGTGCCCGTGGAAGGGCTGGTCGATTATTGCTCGCGGGCGGCGTCGCTGTCGGTGATGCGCCAGAGCTTTTTGGGGGCTATCCCCGGCGATCCGATCTATCGCTCGTTGCGCGAAAATTCGGAGCCCTTCTTCGAGGTCACCGAGCGCGACGAAGAGGACGCCAGGCCGGTCCACCTCTCCGATTTCTCGTCGCGAGAAGAGGGCATTGAAAACCGCCTGCGAGACCGGCTGTTTCAGAAGCGCGTGGGCCTGTTGGCGAGATGCGAATTCGACGGTGGCGAGGCGGGACGATTTCTGGCGATCTTCAGGCACGGCCATCGACTGGGCGAATTTCCCGCCGAGGACGGGGGCTCGCGCTTTGAGCGAGATCGAATGGGCCAGGACCGAGAGCAGCTCGCCGATCGGGGGATGAATTTCTCCATCGGCGCCCTGTTGCTCGAGGCCGTATGCGGGCCGCGACCGGATCAAAAACCGGGATTGTTGGGCGCCGCCGACCGGGCGATTCAGACGGCGAGCGAGGCATTGGAGAACGAGGTCTTTGTTGAAGACCGGGAGATGGTCCGCGACTGGATCGGCCGCGCCACCCACTGGCTCAACCAACTCAAACGTCGCGGACTTCGCGTGGTCCGCGAGGGATATCAGGCCCGAGGAATCTCCTACCCCGGCATGGAGGAATTGCTGGAGCTGAAATTTCTCACCGACGACAGCGCCGAGGCCAGCCTGGCAGCAAAGCGCTATGCGATCCTGGCGCTGCGCGATGAATTGCGCACGGAGATGCGCGATCCCGAGCCCTTCGGAGGGTTCGAATTAGAAGATTTCGACGACGACGATCGGGTCCGCGAAAGAGACGCTCCCGGCCTCATTCGCCAACTCATGGATCAGGCGATTGCTCAGGCCCAGCGAGAGATCGTCCAGGAATTTATCGCCATGCGCGCCCAATTGCGCGATAGCCTGTCCGAGTCAGTGCGGATCATGCGCACCCTGGACCAGAATTTCGAGCAATTCGCCCGGGATCAGCAGCGTCAGATCGAGCGAATACGCGAGCAGGGCTGCGAGACGGCCAACAAATATGTCCTCGACGCCGAGGCGTTTCAGATCGAGAACGGCCGCCGGATGTGGGATTTCTTCTACCACGACCGGGTGGCCGAGATGGACGAATTGCGCATGAGCAATCCCGAAATCCAGGCCAGGTTGAGCGGCACCGTGCGCGCCCTGAGCTTGCGCGGCGGGGGCTCGACGACGGCCAACCTGACCCGTCTCTACGATTCGCTTCGAGGCTACGCCACCGGGATTCTCGATATCCAGCTCGGCGGCGACCCGCGAGCTCAGGAGGCGGAGCGGCGCGCCGGGCTCACCCTGGCCGACGCCCTGGAGATGGAGGTCGTCTATCGGGCGCTCTATATGAGCAACCTCGAGGATATTCAGGAGCGCGGCGACGGGGCGATTCGTGAGATTTTGGCGTCCTATAACGCCCGCCAACAAGAAGATCAGATCGATCTGGCCGAGCCCCTTCACCAGGATTATCTGCGCGACAAGGTACGTCGCGTCGTCTCCGAGCGGGCCGACCTGTTGGTGAGCTACGATGAATCTCGCGACCAGCACGGCGGAGTGCGCCCCAATCAGGTCTTTCTGGCCGCCATCGACGCCTCCTTCCGAGATACCACGGTGGAGCAGGCCCTGGAGGGGGCAAACCTGGCCGGTCTCAAATGGGTCAAAGAGGGCTGGCACGATCCGCAAAAGATCGTCTTCTATCGGGCCGTGCTCAACGTGCCGCTCTACGTCTTCGGGCGTATGGACGAGATGAAGGACTATTATTATCGGTTCAAGAATCTGTCCCAGCGCTCGAAGGTGCTCCATATCGACAAAAATTGGGAGGACAGCCTCCCCGATCTGGATCCCGACGACGCTCAGGAGAAACATCGTCAGCAGAAGATGCGCGCTCATATCGTCAACTTCGCGGCGCTATGGACCATTCGCGACCCGGCGAGCAATCGAGGCTATATCGTGCTGCGCGACGGAGAGTATTTCCTGCGCGATCCCGGCGTGTCGGGAGTGATGGAGGCCGCCGGCGTGGGCGATGAAGAGTCTCACCTGACTTGCCTTGGCGATTCCCTGGCCCGTGCCATCGAGCGCCTGCCGGAGGTGCTCGATGAGGAGAGGGTCAAATACCTTCCCTATCACCAGCTATTGGCCGCCGTGCGCGAGGGAATGGCGCCGTCCGTGCTCAGTCGGGTGGTGAAACTTCCCTTCAAATGGCGTCAAAATAGAGACGAACTTCGCACCCAATACGGCAGCAGCCCCACGGCAGTTCAGCAACTGAAGTTGCGGGATTTCAGCGAGGGATTTCAGCGCCTCGTCGAGGCATTGCAGGGGTTGTTGGAGCGCCTTCGCAATATCGAGACCGAGCGGCTGACCCTGGGCGGCGACTCGTCGAAGAACGCCGCCGGATTGTCTCCGGAAGAAGCCACACAGAATCTTCGCCAGAGCGTTGAGATTTTGCGGCGATTTCAGGAGAGCTGGCAGGCCATGGAAGATCCGGAAGCATCCACGTCCGTGCCCCCCACCTTCAGGTCTCTCTTTCGGCCCCTGGCCGAAGACGAGCTGCAGTCGACCCTCGATCAGCTTCGGCACGGTGCGGTCGATGATGGACGCCGGTCGGCGCCGCCGAAGAAGGCCAAAAAGGTCAAGAAGGCCAAGAAAGTAGTACCGCCATCGCCAACTGGCGAGTTCGACGAGCAGTAACGAGCTGCCATGACCGACGATTCCAATGAAATACCGCTATACCCGGAGCCGACGATCGTCGTCGGCCTGGGGCGGTTTGGGCTCTCCCTGTTGGAGCGGTTGGGCTCTGATTGGCGATGGTTGTCGACATCGGCCGGCGACGACGCCTCGTTGAAGAATCTGCGTCTGATGTCGGTACGACCCGACGCCGACGTCGACGATAAGCGATGGCTTCGCCCCGAATATGAGCTGGCCCGCGTGGCCCGCGCCGCCGGCGAAGACGATCTGCCCACGTTGGCCGTTCATTTTGCCATTCTTCGGGCGTTGGGGCTGATTCGCTATCGCCACGGCAGCTTTCAATTCGGCCTGCCCAAAGACGCGGGGATTGTCGAGACCGCCGATCACCAGACCACCCGACGGCGTCGCTTCTTCGAGTGGCGCACCCTGGCCGGCGATCCCCTCCGGGCGGTAGAGCGACTTCAACGGATGTGCGCTGACAATCCGGAGATCGATCTCTTCGTCACGCCCATCGTGGAGCGCGTATTTCACGGACAGAGTCCGCGGCTTTTGCTTCATTTAATCTCCCGCTGGCGGGCTTTTTCACAGGGCCGCGATCCGTCGCCCTGGTCCTGGATCAGAGATGCCCTGGAGCAAGCCGAGGCCGAGGGGGCGCGCCGAGAATCACAGGTCGTCGTCGAGCCACAGGACTCATGGCTCACCGATGATGATCGGGCTGGCGTGCTCGACGGGGTGGTGCCGCTGCCGCTTCCCGATCGGCCTCGAGCGGTGGACGCCGACTCGGTGCGAGGAAGCGCGCAGGCCGAGTTGCCGGTCATCGACTACGACGCCGGCGACCTGACAAAGAACCCCCTCCAACTCCCCTCTCCCTTCGTGCCCACCGCTCGCGACCTCGCCACGCCCCTGTCGCCTCGGCGTTTGCTGCGCGTCGATTGGGAGACATCCGGGTGGGTCGCCGAGGAGTTGGACAACGCCCATTCCGTCGAATTTAGGCCTGTGGAGGCCAGCCTATTTCGCCTCGGTTTTTTCGATCACGACGGATCGAAAAATATCGACAACGGGCCGCTGGAGGAGGGGCTGCGCGAGTTGGGTGAGCAGGTCCACCGCGGGCTGTTGCGGATCTGGCTCGACCTGCAAAAAGAGCGCGAGGAATCTCACCGCACCGATCTGGGCGGACGGCGTCGGGCGGGCTCGGAAGATTGCATCGCCCAATGCCTGGAGGTTCTGGCGGGGCTTGTGGTCAAACCGTTTTTGGAGGGCGATCATCCCGTCACGGATCGTCCCGGGGCCCGCACCGATAGCTGGGTCGACGGACCGGAGCTGGCCGGCGAGCCCTCGTCGCGGCTGCGGGAGACCATCGTCGATCGCGCCACCTCAGAGGCCATGCCTGAGCGCCATCTGCTGGAACGACTCTCTGCACTGGGCCTTCATTTCGATAAAGCCGAGCTCGGTCAACGCCCGCTATTCAGGGATCTGGTCGTCGAGCCGGGAGGTCTGGAAGAGGAGGCGCGGCTCATCGAATTGCGGCGGGCCGTCAACGAAGAGACGCGCCATCTGGTCAGCTTCGATCACCTCAAGGACTACCGACACCGTCCCTCACGACGACCGCCGCGGCTGACCATCTACGTCGTCGCCGATGTTCGTGAGCCCTTTTCGCGCCGTGCGCTGCGCCCCGTGTTGCGCGGGCTGCATCAGGAGTTGATGCGGGCCTACGGGCCGCTCTTCGATACCAGTCGCGAGGGTTTTGACAAACCGCTGTCCATCGTCCCCATAGTGTGGACGCCCCATCCGGCCGACGCCTTCGGCGGCGACCATCCCGAGGCCAATCGAATCGAAGAAGCTTCTATCCTGGAGAGCCTCCACGATCTGCGACGTTGGGTGGAGGCCGTGCCCGCGTCGCGGCGCTGCATCCCGCAGATCTTCGTCAATAGCCGGGTCACCGACACAGGGGTGCTCGGCATCGAAGATGCCGCCGATCAGACCCGCGATTTTTTGACCTTCCAGATGAGAAACGACCTGTCCCGCGATTCCTGGCTGCGCGAGACGGCCGTGGGCTATTCCCACGACGATCTTTTCTCGACTTTTACCTGCATCGAGATCGACTTTCCCGCCGAGCGAGCCAGGGAATATCTATCCAATCGGTTCAGCCGGGAGGCGCTGACCCGGCTTCGGCAACCGGGGCGCAAGACCGAGGCGTCGCGCTCCGAACAGCCGATGGAGTCTATTGTGCCGCCGCCGGAGGAGTTGCTGGAGCCGCCGCGCAAGCGGCTGAGTCAGATCACCTCCGGCACGGCCCGTCGCCTGTCCGCGGAGGTGGAGGACCGCCTCGTCGTCGACGCCTGGACCACCGCCGGCGAGGTCCACCGCCGTTTCGACGACGAGTTTGAGCAGCATCTCTTCGACCGGGTGCACGACTCCTGGATGGAGTTGACCCGCAATCGAGGGGCCATGGACGATATGGTCGACCAATTGCGGCGGGAGACCACGGCCCACCTGATAGAGACATTGAGCAATAGCCGCAGCCATGCGGATCGGCTTATCGAAGAGCAGGCCGGACGGGGTGGCCTCAAGACGGCGCGGGCCGGGTTTCGACGGCTTCGCGACGAATCGAGGACGCTCCTCGACCAGTCCGAGGCCGACCGTCGGCGCTCCCAGGATCTCTGTTTGCGCCATGACTTACCCGACCCGTCTCCTATCGAGAGGGTGCGCGGCGACGTGTTGGAGGCGGCCGACGCCAAGCCCGATAAGCGGCCCATGATTGTGGGCCTCGTCCTGTGGGCGGCCATGGTCCCCGCTCTCGGGGCGCCGCTGGCTCATTCGGTGGCCCGGGCCTTCGATCTTCACCTGGCCACGGGGCCCGTGGAATTTGTGCTCGGGCCCCTGGGATGGTTGGTCGGTGGATTGGCGCTATTCTTGCCGGTCTATTTCTTGTTGAAACGCCATATGCGCGAGGCCGTCAATCGGCTACGCGACGCCATCGCCGGGCTGGCCGATGCTGTTCGTGACGTCGTCGAAGGCCAGCAGGGCAATCTCTTCGGAGGGTCGCCCTCGATTCGATCCTTCTTTGCAGCCCGTCTGCAGATGACGGCCGCCGTGGCGGGGCGTAATTTTGCCGATCGAATCCACGACCAGATATCGACGGATAACCGCCTGGCCTATCGGCTCTTTCAGAGCCTGGAGGTCCAGCATCAGCGACTGGTCCACAGGGCGGAGGCTCTGGGCGTTCGGCCGACGAGCGCCATCGACGATGGCGAGCGGGTTGACGACGACGTCAGCGCCATCTTTAGCGCCGAGCACGACCGCGACAACCTCTCACTTCTGCCGCCAGAACGGCTTGTCGAATATTATCTTCATCGGTTTCCGTCGCTGCAGGAGGTCGACGCGGTCCTGCCAAAATTCCTCGAATTGGCCGGTGGATTCGAGCGATGGCGACAGGAAGCCTGCCTCTCCGATACGGAGGCTCTATTGGAGTTCGGCCGACGAGAGTTTTCGGACCTGGTCACCACTCCCGTCGGCGCACGCTCGGCCTTCGAGGACGACGTGGGGCAGAACTTGACGCAATTCGTCTCTCGCCACTTTTCAAACGTGGGCTTCGGCGCCCGATTCGTGGGCTATGAGGGGTTTGACGCCGACGGATTACGGCGGCTGGCCGAGGCTGCGCTGGTCATCCATCCCGAACTTCGCCCGACCTTCGAAAAGGCGCGCCGCGCGGCGGAGGCGCCGGCCACGACGGAGACCATGGACGTCATCGAGGCCAAGATCTTGCCCAATACGGCGTTTATTCTGTCGCTGGTGCAGGGGATCAACGCCCGGAGCATTCAGAACCTGCGTCGCCATGAGACGTTCTTCGACCGACTGGAGCTTCCCGACCCGGCCACCCCCTGGCACGGCGGGCCGATCACCCTCGTCGGCCGACGTCGGCAGTCGGAAGATGACGTCGAGCAGAGGGCGGAGCAGATCCGAACCGTGGAGACCGACGGCTCGGAGGATCCATCATGATCACCGTCGGGTTGCTCACAGGTATTCGGCAGTTTATCGCTGCCTTGATCGAGGGAGCGTGGCGGGCGTTTGCGGGATTTCTCGATCTGCTGGCCGGGGTCTCGGCGATCCAGGCGGCGGGACTTTTGCTCTTGGTAGTGGGTTTTTTCGTGGCCAGCGCCACGGGGATGCAGCGTCATCTCAACAAAAAGCTCGAAGAAGATCCGAAGGCCCAGATCAATCCCCTATTTCTGGAGGTCCGCTACTCCCTGGTGGGTGCAATCTATCGATGGTTTGTCGGCCTTCTAAACATTCCGGGGCGAATCCTGCTGGCCCTATTGCGCTCCGATGATGACGAGGAAGACCAGGAGCCGCCGCCAAAAGATCCCGTCCTCGTGCCCTCACTGGGACCGAGTTATCTATGGGCGGCGTTGATCACGATCGGTCTGGCTATTCTGGCATTGCTCGTCGAACCGCTGATCCGATGGCAGGTCGGAGCGCCCGGTCATTTTCCGACCTGGCAATATCTATTGATGGGCCACCGCCCCGAGCTCGGACCTTTTCTTCCCCTCGACGCCAGGCCCTATCTGGGGGTGGTCGTCGTCGGCGGATTCTGGCTCATCATCTGGTGGACTATCGCCCGGATCGTGCGCCTCTTTCACTGGGAATTTATGGGCGTCAATCTCATCGATGGCGCCGATGATCCGCAGACGCTGTCGTCGTGGCGAACTCATTTCGGGGTGACTGACCTGGCCCAACGGGATCGCTCCTATGATAATTGGGCGCGGTGGTTGCCCCTGGTGGCGGTTCCCCTGTTCGTGATCTCCTTTTTCTCAATGGGCGGCGAACCCTATCGGGTGGGGTTGTCCGTATTTTCTGTGGCGTTCGTAGCCTGGATTTCATGGGTGCTCCATCTGCGGCTTTCCGGCGCCTACCGTCCGGCCGAATTATCGATGGATCACCGCGCGCAGGCTGAGGAATTACACGCCGCCGGATGGCATGACGTGCTCGTCGAATTGCGGGATACGCAGGGGTTGCGCACACCTCGTCCAGTGGCGCCGCCGCGCGACGTGGAGCCCCTGGCGTTTAGTGAAAACGCCATCGATTCAACGCCGCTTATCTCGCCATTGCTCGGCGCCTTGCTGCCCGAGCCCAATCGGCTCACGGCCATGCAATACGACGTGCTGAAGAACCTCTCACGTCATTCCTACGTCCACCTCGAGCCGCCGTCGGATTCCCGCACGCTCGAGCTCGGCGCCAGAGGCGGGGAAGACGACGATATGTTGGCCACGGGCCATCAATTGGTGATCGCCCCCGAAGGGTCGGGAAAGACGACATTGGGAGTGCTGGCGGCGTTCAATACGGCTCTTATTCACGCGGCGTCGACGCTGATCGTGGTGCGAAACGAGGAACAATCTCGACGACTTGCCGGACACTTAAGAGCGCTGGTCGGGCCCTCGACGTTGCGGTGGAATCTGCGGGTGCGCCGCGTGGGCGGCGATCTGATCGAGGATCTGGCAGCGGGGATTATCCCGGACGTGCTGATCTGCGATCTGCAGCGTCTGGTTACGGATCTTCTGGCTAATGTCGACACCTATCAGCCCTTTTTGGCCAACCTTGGATTGATCGTCGTCGAAGATCTGGAAACCCTATGCGGTCCCGTCGAGGTCCACGCCCAGCTGGCGATGCGCCGTCTCGAGCTTCGTCTTCGTCACCTTCGGCGCGTCGAGGAGCTCGGCGAGGAGCAGGCGCCGCTCTTCTTATTGCTCGCCGGCGAAACCATGGGCGATCTGCCGGCCTGGGCCCGATCTTTGAGCGGCGTCGATGCCGTGCCGCGGCGATTTGCTTCCCAGCATCAGACCCGCCGTGTGGAGCGCGCCCGCCGAGCGCGTCGCAACGTCGAAGGAGGCCTCAATGAGGAGGCGCCGGCCCAGGCAGCAGAGCAGATCCAGACCTGTGATGGACGCACACGACGTCAGCTCATCTACGACCTCACCGATTTCGTCGGTGAGAAACGGCTGTCTACGCTGGACGTTATTGATGCCTGCGAGACTTTGGCCGTGCCCTGGCATTACCGCACCTGCGGTGACGAGCGGCGATTCCTCGGGCGTTCGGTCTTGCCCATGCGCAACGAACCGCAAGCCTACGTAGACGATCCGCTGGAGGCAGCGGTCATCTTCTTCGACGGCCACGCCACGGCGGTGGACCGCGAGGTGGCGCGCCTGGGTCGAGGGGGCGCCCGGTTTACTTCGAAATTCACTCCTCTTCCCGACGAGGAGCTTCCCGACGAGGAGGCCGATCTCGATAGCGAGGTCGAGGAGGCTGATGAAGGGGAGGAGGGCTCCGAGGAGATCGAGCCCATCGCCCTGATCATGGTCGTCGACGACGCGGAGAAGCGGCTCGTCGCCGAGGGCGATGACGATACGATGATGGCGAGCCTCTTGGATAATCTTCCGCGGCCCTTCCTTCGACCCCCTTCCGGGTATTTGACGCGACGCCATCTCACGGGGGAGCTCACCCAGCATTGGACGGAGGTGGCGGATCTGCTCGACGTCTTCGGCAACGAGGTGGCGCCTCTGTTGCGGGAACTCACCGAGCGAGGAGCCGTGCTCTCCGAACGGCGGACCGCGCTGGAGCGAGGTAAAACTCAGTACGAAGATCGGGTCTATCTGCGGGGGCTGGAGAGCTCGCTCATGGGCGACGGCGGCGACGAACGCCTGTTGCCGGGACCCGTCGAAGACGTGGAGGTCGCCTCCCGTCGCCACGTCACGGTCAGGGAGCGATCGACGCTGGTCAATTTGATGC
>SLJM01000387.1 GCA_007135085.1 Myxococcales bacterium | reverse complement strand
CAGTCGAGATCGAAAACGGTGTAGCACACCGCCGAGGCCACGCCGATTTCGGCGGAGCCGTCGCCGTCGAAGTCGGCGATGATCGGCGAGCCGCCGTCGCCCCCGCCGGGGAGATCGAAGGTGTGGAGGACGGTGCCCGTATCGGCGGCGATGACGTAGACGTTGCCGTCGCCGGTGAGCACAAATTCGGGCAGGCCGGCGCGGCCGTCGGCGCTCATCACGTCGCCGGCGGCGGCGAATCGTCGGCCCACGGGCGCGATATCGACGTCCGTACACCACAGCTCGCTCAGCTCTTGTTCGGCATCCAGGGAGTATAGACAGCCCGCTCCCAGGATCTCCAATTTGCCGTCACCGGTGACGTCGACGGCCACCGTATAGTCGTAGCCCCCGGCGTCGAGACGGGCGATGAGGTCGCCGGTCATCCCGTCCAGGATGGCGTCGCGCAAGATGATCTCGGCGTTTCCGTCGGCGTTGAGGTCGGCCACCACGGGCGCCCCCTGATTAGTATCTACGTCCGTATCGTTCCACCACAGATAGCAGCCCTCGTCGTGATCCTGAGGATCCGGGCAATCGACGTAATTTTCGATCACGCCGATGCCGCCATCCTGATGGTCGACGGCCACGATCTCGGGGATGCCATTGCCCGTGATATCCACCGCCGCCAGTTGGGCGCCGAAGTTGGTGAAGCGATGGTCGTAATAATGGGACGTCTCGCCGGTAGCGCCGTTGATCACCACCGGATAGGAGTTTCCTCCCGAGCCGGCGTAGGCGTTGACGATGACGTCGGGAATGCCGTCGCCGGTCATGTCTGCTACGAGAGGGGTCATCATGACCTGCTTATAATCGTCGCCGTCGATCTCGACCCCTTCCCAGCGCCAGAGCACCTGGGGATCGATCTCGGCGAAATCATACTCGTCTTCACAGATCAGATCGTCGGGAAATTCGTCGGGCATGCACACCCCCAGGCCCTCGTCGCAATATTGGCCGATGGGACAGTCGGCGAAGTGATCGCATTCCTCACCCATCGTCCGGCATTCACCGAAGATACAGGCCTCGCCAAAGGCGCAGCATTCGTCGAAATTTTCGCCGCAAAGCCCCCCGCCGTCGGAGCAATCGGGGGCGCATTCGCCGAGGGGACCGCAGACGGGCAGATCGCCGGTGCAGCATAGCTCGCTCTCGAATCCGCAGACCTCGCCATCACAATCGATGCGGCATTCACGAAACTCCTCGCACTCTCCTTCGTCGTCACAGACCTCGGACGCCACACAGACTTCTCCATCGGGACAGGCGATTCCCCCGATCGCACATTCGATTTCAGACTCGTGGGTGCATTTCCCAGCTCTACAATACTCGTCGTCTGCACACTCTTCCCCGGTCACACAGGCGCAGCCACCGTCGGAATGGCAGACCCCGGATTCACATTCAGTGGGCTCGTCGAATCCGCTGCCGTCGGCGGCACAGCGGGTCACCACACCGTCTTCACACTCCGTCGAATAGGGCTCGCACTCCCAGACGGCGCAGATCCCCTCTTCATGACAATAGGTCTCGCCATCGCAGTCGGACTGGCCGTCGCAGCTGACGCACTCCTCGTCGGGACAGAGATGCGAAAAGTCCCCGCCCACCTCGTCGCTGCCACAGGCCCAGGAGGTCAAAAGGATTGCGATGATCGCCAATAGGACATGAAATCGGGGCATTTCGACAAAACTCCGTCGGGACTTCTTATGGTTGCAGGATTACTTCCCCTCCATCCTACCTTATCGGGCCCCCCTGCGGTCAATTAATCCGCTCAAAAACCTTGGCCCCCGGAGTCTGAACCTGCTAGATTGAGTCCACCTTGCTCAAATTGCGTGGGAGCCCCCCGATGCTTACCAAAAATTATATCAAACTCGCCATCCCCGCCGGCCTGGGCGTGATCGCCCTTGTCGCCACGACGATCGTCCTGGTCCCTGACGACGCCAAAGACCGGCTGCTGCGAGGGGCTCAATCCTCTCAATCGACGGGCTCCGCCGTGGACGCCCTCGACGGCGATCACGGCATGGATATCGACGCCGAAGAACCGGAGCGGCCGGTCTACGAGGGGCCGACCAGCGCCTATATCGAAGAGGGCTTCGACCCGGACGTGGCCGAGCTCGACATGGGCGGTCCCGCCACTTCACAGGCCAACTCCGAGCTCCCCTCCCGATTGTCGAACCAGCAGATCCAACGGGTCTTCCGAGATCACCAGACCGAGCTGTTGCGCTGCTACGGCACGGCCCTGGCCCATGATCGAAGCCTGTCGGGGGCCGTCGAATTCGACTTCGCCGTCCACCCCGAAGGCCGGGTGGCCATGGTCAAGATCGCCGACTCCTCACTCCACTCCACGGAAGCCGAGGACTGCTTCGTCGACAAAGCGCGCCACTGGGCCTTCCCTCAGACAAGCCAGGACCTGCCCACACGCTTCCAGATGAGTATGACCTTCCAGTACTGAACATTGGAGCGCGGCCAGCTTGGCCGCATTGCGGACTGGCAGTCCGCGCTCCAATCAGTCATTGGCGCGCGGCCAGCTTGGCCGCATTGCGGACTGGCAGTCCGCGCTCCAAGGTCACCCCACTGGGCGCTTATATCCGCGCATCATT
>SLJM01000049.1 GCA_007135085.1 Myxococcales bacterium | reverse complement strand
TTGAGAACGGGGGCCGTCACTGCTGCCAGGATCGCCAGAAGTGCTGCTGCGGCCAGGACGACGGGAGTGTTCAACCAGGGAAGCAATTCCCTTCGTTTCAAGGCCGCAAAGGCTGCTCTGAGCAATCGCCGAAGGGCCAGGGCGGCTATCAAGACAGCCGTGGCAAGACCCACCTGGGCGATCAGGGCGGCCGTGGCGATGAGCCAGGGGACGTTTCGGCCCTCGATGATAAATGCCGTGGCGGCGATGCTGCCGGCGCCGAAGGCGGCCAGGCCTGCGCCGGTGGCGATGGTGGTGGCCAGGCGGACGGCGTCGCTCGGATCGTGACGCTCGCTCCACCAGCGTCGAGAGGTGGCGACCAGGCGGTCCATGATGGGCGTCGTCGATGGCGCGCCCGTGGCCGCCCAGAGGGCGGCGCCCGTGGCGGCGGCCCAGAGGCTTCCCAATAAAATCCACAGTGACACGATGACCACCCAGCCCGCGCTGGCGCCCACAGCGCCGACGCCGGTGCTCGACGAGATGGCCAGCGCCCAGTCGACGGTGCCGATGAGCACAGAGATCAGCAGAGCCGATCGAAACCAGGGACCAAACGCAGATTTTCTGAGGAGACAGGACATAGAACGTCAGTGGTTCGGGGCGCTACGGAGATAGTATACCCCAAAATTTTGGTCAAACCACGGACAGGGGGTTCGACAATTCCTGGCCCAGACCCACCGGGCAGCTTCGGCCCTCGGCTTCGGCCAGGTAGAGGGCGGAGTTGATGATCCCCACGTGGGAATATGCCTGTGGGAAGTTGCCCAGAAAGGCTCCCGTGGAGGGGTCGATCTGTTCGGCCAATAATCCCAGGTGGTTGGTGCGGTCCATGAGATTGTCGAAAATGCGGTAGGCCTCGTCGAGGCGGCCCGACAGGGTCAGGGCGTCGACGAGCCAGAAGGTACACAGCACGAAGGCCCCCTCTTGTCCCGGGAGGCCGTCGGGGGCGTGGTAGCGATAGACCAGGTCGTCCACGGTCAGTTCTTCTAAGACGCGGTCGATCGTATTCTGGACCCGCCGGTCGTTGGCGGGCAAGAAACCCTGGATGGGGATCAGCAGACTTGCGGCGTCCAGGTGTTTTTTGCCGGCGATCTGGACGAAGGATTGGAGCTCTTCGTCGTAGCCCTCGCGCAAGATCCACTGGCGAATGTCGGCGCCGATATCGCTCCAGTGAGCGGCGTCACCGTGGAGGAGGCCGATGCGGTTGAGATCGAGCGCCCGGTCCAGGGCGACCCAGACCATGAGCTTGGAGTAGACGAATTGATCCGGTCCGTTTCGAGGCTCCCAGATGCTGGAGTCGGGCTCTCGCCAGCGCTGGCAGGCCCGGTCGACGACGCGCTCCAGGAAGGGCCCCACATCATAGTCGAACCGCTCCTCGAGCCGAAACCGCTCATGCACCGCCCCGACGAGCTCGCCGTAGATATCGAGCTGGAGCTGCTCCGAGGCTTTGTTGCCGATGCGTACCGGCGATGAGCCGCGGTAGCCCTCGAGGTGGCTCAACTCCTCTTCCTCCAGATCCGTATCGGGCCTCAAGGGATACATGATCGTCACGTCGTCCTGGTTGTGACCGTGCAAAAAGGAGGCGTGTTCGGCCCATTCGATAAAATAATCGAGCTCGTCCGTGTGGCCCAGGGCATAGAAGGCGCGGGCGATCTGGGCAGCGTCGCGGATCCAGGCGTAGCGATAATCCCAATTTCGCACCCCGCCGATGGTCTCCGGCAAGGAGGTGGTGGCCGCGGCGGCCAGGGCGCCCGTATCGGCCTGAGACATTAATTTTAGGGCCAATTCGGAGCGCACGACCAGCTCTTTGTAGGGGCCGGCCCAGTCGCGATCTCCCGTGGCGCTGGGCTTATGGATCCAGCGGCGCCAGGCGTCGACGGTGGCGTTGATGCGCGAGCGGCAGCGCTCCAGGTGGGCCCGCGATTGGTTGGAGCCCCATCGGGTGACCAGACAGAATTCGTCGCCGGCGCTCACGGAGAAGCGAGAGCGCAGGGTCGGACCGAATTCGGTCTCGTATACCTCGATCTGGCCCGGGACTCCGGTCAACGAGAGCACACCCCGGCCTCCGCGGGCCAAGACGCCGCCGGTGACCCGCTTAAAGTCGGGACGGGTGCGCCCGTAATTCATGCGCGGCTCCCAGATCACCTTGGCGTCGACCTGCCCGTCGATACCGCGAATAAAGCGCAATATTTCGGGGCGAGCCATGGAGTAGCCGCAGCCGTCGAGATCGCCCTCGACGGGCATGCAGTCGATGATCTCGAAGGCCCCCGACGCGGTGCGCATCTCCGTGATCAATACGTTGGTACGTTCAAAATAGCGCTGCTTTGATTCGTAGTGGGGCTGGTCGGGACTGATTCGGAACGTTCCGCCCCGGTCGGCGTCCAAGATCGCCCCGAACACAGAGGGACTGTCCAGGTGGGGTAGACAACACCAGTCGATGGCCCCATCGGTGCCCACCAGAGCGATGGTGCGTAGATTGCCGATCGCCCCGTAATCCTCGATGGGCTTATATCGCAGTTCTCGATCTACTCTTCCCATATGCATCACCTCGGTACTACGTTCGCTATGCTCACGGTGGTTGGTAGTT
>SLJM01000173.1 GCA_007135085.1 Myxococcales bacterium | reverse complement strand
GGGCCCGAGATCGCGCGGGTGACCGGCGAATATCATGCCCTGTTGGGAGCGGTGATGCTCGCCGCCGTGCTGGTCCTGGTGACCCGTCAGGCCCGCGAAGACGACGCCGAGCTGGTGCCCGTGGGGCGTTGGTTCGCCCTGGCGGCGGTGTCGTTTCTGGTGCCCATGTGGGCCATCTCTCGCTGGGTAGGGCCCGAATTACCGACCATGGGGGGCGCCATTATCGGCGGATCGGTGTTTATCGTCGGTCTGCAGATCGCGCGGCGTTTTGGTGGCGGGCAGGGGCAAGGTGGGGAGGGCGGCGGGCGAGAGGAAGAGGAGAATATGTCGCTATGGCGAGCGGCGTCCCCCTATATGGTGGTCATCGCCCTGATATTGGTCTCCCGTCTTATCGAGCCCGTACAGGTGGCGCTCCAGTCTGTGGAGTTTCAATGGACACTCTTCGGCCTCTTTGAGGGAAGTTTTCAGCCTCTGTATCATCCGGGGACGATCCTGGTGTTGGGCGCCGTGGCGGGAGGTTTGATTCAGGGGGCCTCCAAGAAGGTCTTCAGTGAGGCGCTCAAAGCGGCGCTGAAGATGCTCGCTCCCGTGACGGTGGCGCTGGTGGCGATGCTCGCCATCTCTCGTCTTATGGTCCATGGCGCCATGATCGACGTCCTGGCCGAGGCGGCGGCCACTACGGGCGATATGTGGCCCCTGGTGGCGCCTGTGGTGGGTGTGTTGGGGACGTTCGTGACCGGGTCGGCGACGGCGTCGAATATTCTTTTCACCGATTTTCAGGTCGCCTCGGCAGAGCGACTGAATATGGATGAGCTTCGGCTTATTGGCGCCCAGGGTTTTGGCGCCGCTGTGGGTAATATCATCTGTCCCCACAACGTGATCGCCGGCTGTGCCACCGTGGGAATTGCCGGCCGGGAGGGCGAGGTCTTACAGCGAACCCTGGGAGCGTGTTTATTGTATGTGGCGCTGGGAGGAATATTGGCTTTTATCTGGATATGAGGAGGAACTAGGTGAAGATCGCGATGTTTAGCACCAAGGGCTATGACCGCACGTTTTTCGACGCCGTCAATGAGGAGGCGGGCCACGAGATCAAATATTTCGAGAGTCGGCTCACGCCGGAGACGTCGTCTCTGGTGGAGGGGTTTGAGGCGGTCTGCGCCTTCGTCAACGACCAGGTGGACCGGGAGGTGCTCGAGACGTTGTCCGAGCGAGGAGTAGAGCTCGTGGCTCTGCGCTCGGCAGGGTTCAATCACGTCGATCTACAGGCCGCCCAATCGCTGGGGATCACCGTCGCGCGGGTGCCCGCCTACTCACCACATGCAGTCGCGGAGCATACGCTGGCGTTGATCCTCGGCCTCAATCGCCAGACTCACCGGGCCTATAATCGAGTGAGGGAGCGCAACTTCGCCCTCGACGGGTTGCTCGGATTCGATCTGCACGGCAAGACGGTGGGGATCATCGGCACCGGTCAGATCGGAACGGTCTTCGCCGGATTGATGTCGGGGTTCGGCTGTGAGTTGCTGGCCTCCGACCCTTATCCGAACGAAGAATGCCGAGAATTGGGCGTCGAGTTTGTGGACCGTGGTGAGCTCTTCGAGCGCTCTCATATCATCAGCCTCCACTGCCCGCTCACTCCTGAGACTCACCATATGATCGACGACGTCGCCATTGAACGAATGAAGAAAGGGGTGATGATCGTCAACACCAGCCGGGGCGCCATCATCGACACCCGGGCCGTCATCGAGGGGCTCAAGTCGGAGAAGATCGGCCACCTTGGATTGGACGTCTACGAAGAAGAAGCAGACTTATTCTTCGAAGACCTGTCGGACCGGGTGATCCAGGACGATATCTTCGCCCGCCTGTTGACCTTCCCCAACGTCTTGATCACGGGCCATCAGGGCTTCTTTACCCGCGAAGCGCTGACCAATATCGCCGAAACAACACTGGCCAACGTGACCGCCTATGAAACCGGCGACGGCACATTGCATCGGCTCGATCCGGAGGAAGTCAAAGCGTGAGGGGGGAGCGAAAAGCTGAAAGCGAAGGAGCAAAAAGCGGAGGATCTGAGCGCGGAGGAGCGAAAGATTCAAACGGATGAGAGCGAATAAGCGAAGTTGTGGTTCGTTTTTAATTAGCGAACCTTCGCGAGTGATGGGACGGTAATTTCTAGCGGTAGGCAACCACTCGATGACAGGACGATCCGCTCCTTCGCTGAAATCCGTTTGAATCTTTCGCTAATCCGTGTTCAGCGTTTCCGCTTATCTGCGTTCAGCTCCTCAGCTCCTCAGCTCCTCAGCTCCTCAGCTCCTCAGCTCCTCAGCAAGAATGTGGGTTTTCCGTATTGTGCCTTCTTCGCCTTCTATGGCGATGTGAAGAGTGTCATCGCTCCACTGAAGTTCAATTTTGGCAGGAGGATTGGGGAGCGAAATTGGGTCTTCGTCGGATGAGTCTCTGTCGCCGGCCGACCATTCCAGGGTGTTCAAGGGCAGTCGAGTCGTACGTCCTGTCTTGAGGTGAACAATCCATATGGAGGAGTTCCGCCGGAAAAGCGGGTCACTCTGTGCAATCCAAATCCACTCCTCGTCGATGAATCCTGCGTCGAGGATCGATTGAAAACGGAGTTTGCTCGGTCCACCCCATAAGAGATCGGATACAAAGATCCAGGCATAGCGATCCTCGCGCTGAAGAACGACGCCGTGCCGGGTCCCGAGCAATTTATCCGTATCGGCGGTGGATAGGACTTGGAACTCGGCCGGCTGGTCGTGTCGTCGATGGGCTAGACCGAAATAATTTAGCCAAATTCCCAAGTCGGCATCGATATCGGTTTCCCCAGGATATCCGCACCAGTCAGAAGGTTCTTGGAAACTGGTCGCGATTTCTCCAGTGACGTGAATGGAATGGTGTTCTGGATATTCAGGGGGGCCCTCGTGAAAACGAAGTGGTATCTCCCATTTGTATTCTGCGTGGCCGTCGACTTTCTCGGACTTATGAAATTCTTGGTAAGCATCTAGCCACCACTGGAACGAGGGGTCTGGCTTGTCCCTCATTTCCAGTGTTGCACAGGTCTCGAGCATGGACTTGAAAAAATCCGATTGAATGGATTCAAAGCCCTCAGGGATGGCAACGACACCGGTAAAAGTACCTACGCTCCTGCACGAGCCAGCACTGTATCGTCGACCTGACGGGCATTGCTCGAGATCGCAAGAGGTACCGGCAAGACCGCCTCCATAACTGGTATGACGGGTCAATACATCTTTGGTAAAACCCGGGCCTGTGCCGTCGCAGTCTAATTCAGGCTGCTCTGCCTGTGCCGATACGGCGATAGTCGTGAAGGTGAGCAAGAGAGTGGCCAGGCCGATGATCCGATGGTCTATGGCGTCGATATATGACATTTCATCGCCTTACGCGGCCTTATGGATCCCGACAGATTGCCCTAGATGATTGATGACATCCTTTCACGCAGCGGTACGCAAATTCAAGGTTTCAGAATAGCGGAGGAGCTGAAAGCGGAGGATCTGAGCGCGGAGGAGCGAAAGATTCAAACGGATGAGAGCGAATAAGCGAAGTGGTGGTTCGTTTTTAATTCTCGAACCTACGCGAGTGATGGGACGGTAATTTCGAGCGGTCCGCAACCACTCGATGACAGGACGATCCGCTCCTCCGCTGAAATCCGTTTGAATCTTTCGCTAATCCGTGTTCAGCGTTTCCGCTTATCTGCGTTCAGCTCCTCCGCTCCTCCGCGAGGATGTGGGTTTTCCGTATTGTGCCTTCTTCGTCTTCTTCCGCAGTGGCTCAGATCTGTTCGGGGACACAGATGAAGTATGTGGTGTGGCAGTAGTGATGGTCGTTGCAGTCATCTTCGGATTCGCAGTTGTCGAGGCACGTCTCTTCGCCCCCCAGATTTACCAGCGTACCATCGGGGCCGCAGGGGCCGAATTCGATGGTCACTTCAGTAGTCTCATTGAGTTGAATCTCCACTTCCTTCGTATACTCGCCAGTTTCGTCGTTTGTGGCAGTCAAGGTGTGGGTTCCAACGGAGACACGATTAAAGGTAAAGGAACCGGATGAGCCCGCAATTTGGGTAGATCCATCAAGGCTCAGGACTGTGCCCATCGCCGGTTGTCCTTCGCCATCGATGACCTCTCCGACGAGCCGGCCCGTCTCGCCATGAGCGGAGGGGCGTTCTGGATCACCGCATCCAAAATGGGTGACCGAGAAGGCTATGCAGATAAGCCCTAGAATTTTGAACTGGTGGGGAATCCGTACCATCGGAGTGCCTTCTTGCATGAATCTCGTCAACAGGTTCCGACGGAGTGTAACAGATCAGCGGTAGGACTGGAAAAACCCGCGCTCCGTACCTACGAGATGCCGTAGAGGTGGCAGCCGTTTTGGTAGGTCTGGCGGCGGAAGGTGGCCAGGTCGTCGCCGCGGGCTTCGGCGATGGCGGCGGCGGTGTGTTGGACGTGGGCCGGTTCGTTGGTGGAGCCCCGGTGGGGGGAGGGGGCAAGGTAGGGGGAGTCGGTCTCGACGAGGATTCGGTCGGCGGGGAGGTCGGCGGCGATATCCCGTAATTCCTGAGCGCTCTTGAAGGTGGCGATGCCGGAAAAGGAGATGTGGAAGCCGAGCTCGACGGCCTGCTGGGCCATCTTCGCCGAACCGGTAAAGCAGTGAATAATCCCCTTTGTGCAGCCCTCGTCGCTTAGAATCTCGATCGTGTCGTCGTCGGCGTCGCGACTGTGGATGATGATCGGCTTGTCGACCTCGATGGCGAGCTTGCAGAAGCGGCGAAAGACGGCCTTTTGGGTCTCTTTGGGGGCGTTGTCGTAATAATAATCCAGGCCCGTTTCGCCGATAGCGACCACCTCGGGGAGGGAGGCGTATTCGTCGACGATGGTGGCGAAGATCTCGTCGTCGCAGATCTCCGCCTCGTGGGGGTGGATTCCGGCGGTGCAGTAGATATGATCGTAGCGCCGGGCGATCTCGAGGGCCCGTTCGTTGCTTCCCAGGCCTCGGCTGGCGCCGATGGTGACGATGCGCTCTACGCCGGCCTGACGGGCTCGTTCGACGACGTCGTCGAGCTGGTCGTAGAGCTTTGGGAAGTCCAGGTGGGCGTGGGTGTCGAAGAGTGGTGCTTCGGAGGTCATTTTATTAACTTTTTGGGTCGGTTTGAATCAGCGGTCGAGAGTGGCGTCGAAGGAGGCCGGGTCGATCTCGGGGATGCGGTGAAGGGCGCGATGGGCCAGTCGCCGCACCTCGGCGTCGCCGTGAGAGCGGGCCAGTTCGTCGAGGATATGGCGAGCCTGTGGGCCGCCGTAATCGGCCAGGGCCAGAGTGGCCGTATCGGCGTGATATCCCTTGCCGGTGGCCACGTCGACCAATTCGGGAAAGAATTTCTCCAGCCGTCGCTTGCCGACCACGCGAAGGGCGTAGCCCCGGGCGTCTTTGCGCCGCGATTTGAGGGAGCGCTCCAGATATTCTTCGCCACGAGGGTGGCCAAGGTCGACCAGGGCCGCCGCGGCTTCGACCTTGAGGATCGGGTGGGCGAACCAGCGCTTGGTGACGATGACCAGCTCTTCGGCGGCCTCCCGGGCCGCCAGGTAGCCCAGAGTCTTGATGGCCGAGGCCGTATGGGGTTCGTGGCGCAGGGAGTCGACGCATTCGACGATCATATCACCGCGAGCTTCCGGGGGAAGATCGCCGGGGGTGAGCGTCGAGTTGTCGATCAGAGAGCCCACGGAGAAGGTGATCTGGAGCCGGTCTTCGCCGCGCAGCCTGGCCCGGGCGTGGAGAAATTCGGGCAACAGGTCATCCCAGCTCTCCTTGACGGCGATCTGGGTGGCGACGACGACGATCTCCGGATCTTCGTCTCGAAGGGCCTCGACGACCACGTCATGGAGCTCCTGGGAGCTCGGCACCAGTCGGTGGACGGCGATGACCGCCTGGTAGCGAAGGTCGGCCTCCTGGTCGCGCAGCACCGGCTGGAGCAGCTCGGCGGTCTTCGATGGCCAGGGCGATGCTTCCAGGGCCACACAGGCAGCCATGCGGGCTCGCCGGGAGTCGGCGGGGACCAATTCGGCGGGCAGATGCAACGCGTCCAGCAGCTCCGGAGCCGGCTGCTGGCCCAACACCAATTGATGGAGAAATTGGACCAGCTTCTCGTCCAATTGGTCGGGCTCGCTGTAGCGAGCGCGAAGTTCGACCTGCAGCGCCTCGGCCACGTCGTGGCGAAGGGGCGGGTAGGGGTCGTCTAAGGCCAGGCAGAGAAGCTGAATACGTTCGTGGCGCTCCAGGCGGTCGAGGCGATATTGCAACTCCGCCCGTCGCGCCCGGGAGTTCGGTATTTCGTTTAAGATCTGGACCACTGATACGTCTCGTTTCGGGAGATACAGAGAATCGCTTTCGCAGTGCACTAACAGCCGGCGAGTCGCCGCGATTCCTGAACTATTGCCCGATTCAACTGATCGAGGTGCCCGGCGGGACGTCCTCGGGGAAACTCGGCAGGGCGAAGGTGCCGTCGTCACGTTTGGCGGCCAGGAGCATGGCCTGGCTCTCGATGCCGAAGAGCTTCGCCGGCTCCAGATTGGTCACGGCGGCGACGCGTCGGCCGATGAGATCGTCGGGCGCAAAGGTCTTGGCGATACCGGCGACCACGGTGCGCGGCGACTCTTCACCGACGTCGACTTGAACTTTGAGCAGCTTATCTGCTCCCTCGACGTTCTCGGCGTCGACGATGCGGGCCACCTTCATCTCCACCTTCAGGAATTGATCGAAGGCGATGAGGTTGGTGGCGCTCTTGTCTTCTTTGCTCATTTTATCGTCCTTTTTCTTATCTTTGGCGCCGTCTTTGGAGTCCACTTCTTCGTCCTCCTCTTCGGAGGGAGGATCGAGCTTGGTGAAGAGGACGTCCGGCCTGGTCAGCGTGGCGCCGGCGGGAAGTCCGCCCCATTTTTCGAGGCTTGCAAGTGTGCGGTGCTCATCGTCCAGGCCGAGTCCGTCGAGGATGGCTTTTGTAGCGTCGGGCACGAAGGGAGAGAGCAAAACGGCCACGAAGCGAATGGCCTCCAGGCTGTTGTAGAGCGTCTCCTCCAGGCGGTCTTGCTTGCCCTCTTTGTTGAGCGCCCAGGGTTGGACGGTCTGGATATAATTATTGGTCTCCCCGGAGAGGGCGAGGATCTGCTCAAGAGCGCGATGAATCTCGCGATTATCCATGGCGGCGTCGACGGCCTGCCGGGTCTCGATGGATCGATTTCGCAGGGCGATATCGGCCTCCTCAGAGAGGTCGCCGGCGACGGCGGGCACGACGCCGCCGATGAATTTCTTAGTCATCGACAGGGCGCGGTTGACCAGGTTGCCCAGGTTGTCGGCGAGCTCGGCGTTGTTGCGCTCGACGATGCGGGCCTTGCTGAAGTTTCCGTCATTGCCAAGGGGCATCTCACGCATCATGAAGTAGCGAAGTACGTCCAGGTCGTACTCCTGGGCGAGCTCAAAGGCGTCGACGAAGTTGCCCTTGCTCTTGCTCATCTTCTCGCCCTCGACGGTCCACCAGCCGTGGGCGTAGACCTGTTTGGGCAGGGGCAGCTCGGCGCTCATCAAAAACGCCGGCCAATAGACGGCGTGAAAGCGCAGGATATCTTTGCCGATGAGGTGGATGTCGGCGGGCCAGAATTTTTGGAAGCGCTCCTCATCCTCAAAGGCGCCGACGGCGGTGATATAGTTGGTCAGGGCGTCGACCCAGACGTAGAGCACGTGCTCCGGATCGTCGGGCATAGGGATGCCCCAGGAGAAGGTGGTGCGGCTGATCGACAGGTCGCGCAGCCCACCCTCGACGAAAGAGCGCACTTCGTTTCGCCGCGCCTTCGGGGCGATGAAGTCGGGGTGTTCGTCGTAATATTTTAGCAGGGGCTCTTCGTATTTGCTCAGCTTGAAGAAGTAGCTCTTCTCCTCGACCCACTCCACCTCGGAGCCGCTGGCGATGGCCTTACCGTCTTCGATCTCCGATTCGTCGTAATAGGCCTCGTCGGAGGCCGAATACCACCCCTCGTATTCGCCGAGGTAGATATCGCCGGCCTCTTTGAGGCGCTGGACCATGATCTCCACCACCTTTTTATGGTCGGCGTCGGTGGTGCGAATGAACCGATCATGGGTCAGTTCCAGGCGCTCAAAGAGCTCGCGGAATTTGGCGGAGTTCTCGTCGACCATCTCCTGTGGAGAGATCCCCCGGGCCTCGGCGGCGCGTTGGATCTTGAGACCGTGCTCGTCGGTGCCGGTCAAAAAGTAGACCTCATCGCCGCGCAGACGATGGTATCGGGCCATGGCGTCGGCGATGATCGTGGTATAGGCATGCCCGATATGGGGCGCGCCGTTGACGTAGTAGATGGGGGTGGTGACGTAGAAATTAGACATGGTGGTCGACTCTGTGTGAAAAATTATCGAAACCAGTTCAGCCATTGGGGGGCCGGATCGCCACAGTGAGACCAAAAACGGGGCCGTTTGGCAAGGGGAGGAGAAACGAAAACGGGCCCTCCAGTGCCAGGTTGGCGCCGGAAGGCCCGTCGACGTTGTGATACGACTGCGCCGTGGCGCAGTTAAATGCCTTACATTCCCATCATTTTGGCCATGCAGAGGTCCATTTCACTGTCTACCGAATCCATCCAGGCTTCGATTTCTTCGTCGTCTTCGTCCATACATCCGTCGAGACCGCTCTCGACGAGTTCGAAGCAGCCCTGGAAGGCGGTGGTTCCTTCTTCGGAGCAGATATCTTCGTGTTCGCTGCGGACGTTGGCGAAGCATTCGTCGACCTGGTCAGCCGTATTTCGAGCACAGGCAATGGTATCCTCAATCCCGGCCGGGGGCGCGTCGCCGCTGGCCAAAGCCTGGGCGGTACAGTCGCGGAATTCTTCCATTCCCTCTTCCTGTCCGGCGCCTGTGGCGGCCAAACATTCTTCCGCCGTTTCAAAGCCCATCATTTCCGAGGCGCATTCACATTGGAAGTTGGTGGCTTTGCCGATAAATCCCATGATCTGAGTGAGCACGTCGGCGAATTCGCCGGCCACGGCGTCGCCGTCTGCGCGCTGTGCCTGACTCTCCTGGGCAGTTTCTTCTTCTTCGGTCTCTTCTTCAGTGGCTTCGTCATCGGCCTCCGGTTCGTCGCCATCACAGGCGGGGAGGACGATCAGGCTCAGCGATAGAGCCAGAAGAGCTATGAGTAATCGGTTCATTTTCTCTTTCCTTTATTATGGGATACGGACTGGATCAGAAGCCCATGGCCTGGGCCATACACTCCTGGAGTCCTTCGTCGAGGGCGTCCATCCAGGGATCATCTTGGTCGTCGCTTTCAGCTTCACAGGCGCTGAACGCCTTCTCTATCTGCTCACTGCAAGCGGCGAAAGCGGCGGCTGCCTCCTCGGTGCAAAGATCGTCGTGGTCGGCTCGCAGGCTCTCATAGCATCCGTCGATCTCGGCGACCGCTCCGCGGGCACATTCGAGCTCTTGCCTGGTCGAAGCCGAGGGCTCACCGTCGATGGATTTCATGGCGGTGACCACGCACTCGCGGAATTCGGCCAGTCCAGCGCCTTCGTCATCGATGGCATCCATGCATTCTTCAGTGGAGTTAAAGCCCATCATCTCCGGCGCACATTCGCATTGATAGTTGCTGGCTTCACGGAAGGCGGTGATGATCGAGGTGAAGACGTCGGCGAAACCATCGATGAGCTCATCGTCGCCGGCTGCTTCCTGGGCCTGTGCTTCCTCCGCGACTTCTTCGTCAGCCGCTTCTTCTGCAGGGGCCTCATCGTCGGCCTCCGTGTCATCGCCGTCACAGGCGGGGAGGACGACCAGGCTCAGCGACAGAGCCAGAAGGGATATGATCAATCGGTTCATTTTTCTCATTCCTTATCGGAGAAACGGAAACGGTGGTAACCCCATGGTTATCTCTTATGGGTGGGGAAAAGACAACGGGCTCCCCGGCGCCGTCCTGGCGCCGGGGAGCCCGTTGGTCTTTCCAGAAGAGTCTGGATCAGAAGCCCATGGCCACGGCCATGCACTCGTCGAGCTGGTCGTCGACGGCGTTCATCCACTCGTCATCTTCGTCGGGCTCTTCACATGCGTCAAAAGCGGTTTCCATTTGCTCGCCACAGGCGGCAAAGGCGCCGGCTGCTTCTTCGGTGCACAGATCGTCGTGGTCGGCCTTGAAACTTTCAAAGCATCCCTCGACATCGGAGACCGCTCCGCGGGCGCATTCGAGGTTGTCTTTGGCCGAAGCCGGGGGCTCGGTGTCGACGGAGTTCATGGCGGTCACGACGCACTCGCGGAATTCGTCCAGTCCTTCGCCGTCGTCGCCGGTGGCTTCCTTACATTCTTCGGAGGATTCAAAGCCCATCATCTCCGGTGCACATTCGCACTGGTAGTCGCTGGCCTCACCGATGACGGCGATGATGGAGGTGAAGACGTCGGCGAATTCATTGATGAGATCATCGCCGCCGG
>SLJM01000182.1 GCA_007135085.1 Myxococcales bacterium | reverse complement strand
TGGAAGAAGAATTGGCCGATATGCCACAGGGAATTTTCGTCAAATCCCGCGGGGGAAACGAAGCTCTCGTCCAATGATTGGGGGACGTGGAACATGGAGGCCCAGCCAAAGCTGACGAGCAATTCGTTGGTCAAGGGTATCTCCACCTCCAATTTGAGCTCTGCCCCGGGGCGAAGAAAGAAATAATGGCCGCCCACGGTTTCGGAGTTGATATAGATCGCCGAGGCGATGAGCGCCCCTCTGGCGCTTACCCGGAAGGGATTGGTAATAAATGGCAGGCCCAGCGCCATCAGTGACCAGGTGGCGCCGTAGGCCTGGGAATCCCAGCCATCGACGCCGGGGATGGGCGGCGAGATATAAATCGTATCCGGGATGAGGGCGACGATGCCCGGCGCATATCGAACTTCGCCGGAGTTGATGACCTGCTGGCGGTATTGGCGGGGCACCAATCCGGGGTGGCGCCGCACCAGCTCCGCCTGGATCACGGCGGTCAAACTCAGACGAAGGCCGGTATGAAGGACCCGATCTTCGGCCAGACGCCCGCCCCAGCCCACGCTGTCCTCGGAAAATGTGGGCCCGGCGAAGAGACTGCCCGAGGGGCCGACGCCGACCTGCACGGGTATCTGAGCCGTATTACGCTGAGCCTGGGCCTCGAAGCTCCAGGTGCCCACCAGAAGTGCCGCAAAGCACGCCGCCAATACTCGCCACTGTAGATTCACTGCTTCCTCCAGCCATCGATTACCGCTTCCCACGCCAGTGTGACCTTTGACGCCTCGTCGGGCAACCTATTCATTGCTATGATTCGCTCCGAAACAAATGGGATTCCCCTTATCTCACGTATCTATGAACGATAATTTTCGACCACATCTGCTCGCCACTTTCTTCATCGCCGCCATCGGACTCTTCGCGGGAGAGGCGATCTATACGGCGATCGCCGAGCCGCAGGCCAGCCTGTGGATGGTGCCGATCCACCTGGGAGTGGGCGGCCCGCTGGCCCTGCTCGGCGCCTGGGTTGGCGCTCACGGAGTCGACGGGTGGCGCAGGCAATTTAGTGAACCCTGGCCGGCAGCGCGGATCAGCGCCTGGCTGCTCACAGCAGGCGCCCTGCTGGTGGCCTGGACGCTGGGAGTGGCGGCGACGGCCGAGCGCTTCTCCATTTCTATGGCCACCCCCAGCCTGGCCGCGGCGGCGACGGCCCTGGTGGGGGTGCTGCTGCTGGTGGTCCTCGCCTTCTGTTCCGGCCTGGCCGCCACCTGGCTCGAGCGGGGGCTGGTGTGGGTGGCAGAACGCCCCAGATTGGGCTGGCTGGCCCATCCGATGACCTGGTTTGGTGCAGCCGCGCTGGGTGTGCTCCTGGCGATCGTCGCGGGCTTCGTCGTCGCCGCCGATACCTTCCGGATCCTCCCCTGGGCCTATGTGGTCGGCCCGGCCAGCGCCGTCGCTGCCGGAATCGCTGCCTACTTTCTGCTGCGCCGAATCCCGGAGAAGCTGGACCGGGTCAACCGCGGCCTGGTGGCCGCCCTGGCCGTTTTGGCGATCTTCGCCCTCTTCTTGCCGATGAGCTTGGAAGGCGCCCGCCAATCCTTCGTGGACCGCGACAACCTGGCCAGCCAGTGGAAGGGAGCGATCCACCCGATTCTGGACTTCGACGGCGACGGAAATCTCTTCTTCTTCGCCGGCGGCGACTGCGCCCCCTTCGATCCCGACCGCGGCCCCCACGCCACGGAGATCCCCAACGACGGCATCGACTGGAATTGCTCGGGCTCGGACCTGACGGTGGACCTCGACGAATTTCACGGCGGCCCGATCCACGTGGAGCGCCCCGAGGGCATCGCCGACAAACCGCACGTCATCCTGGTCACCACGGACGCCCTCTCCCATCCCCACACCACGGTGGGGGGCTATAAGCGAGACGTGACGCCCAATCTGGCGGCCTGGGCCGAGGGGGCCACCGTCTTCGAGACGGCCTTCTCCAACTCCACCTCCACCCGACTGGCCCTCCCGGGCCTGCTGGCGAGCAAGATGAATAGCCAGATGAAGTTGGAGGACGCCAGGCGCCACCCCTATCCCTACGCCGATGACGAGGAGACGCTGGGCACCATCCTCAACGACGCCGGTTATCGCACGGTCCACATCCCGGGCGACAAATATTTCGAGCGCTGGGGCGGCTATTGGAACGGCTACGACGAGGTCTTACTCGAACCCTATCGAAGCGCCGCCGACGAGCTCCACACCTCACCGGAGCTCACAGACGCGGCGGTGGATATCATCACCTACCACGACGACGATCGGCCCCTCCATCTTTGGATTCATTATTTCGACCACCACGGCCCCTACGAAATCCCGGAGGGGGCAAAGCGCTTTGGCGACGGCCAATCCAATCAGGACCGCTTCGACAGCGAGCTCCACTTCGCCGACGGCAACTGGCGCCGTCTCTTCGAGACCATCGAAGAGGTCTGGGAGCCCCACGAATACGTGGTGGTATTTACCTCCGACCATGGCGAGGCCTTCGACGACAACCACCCCCGCCAGCATCACGACTTCTCGGTCTATACCCGGCCCTTACACGTACCGCTCATCATCCAGGCCCCCTGGGGCCGCGGCCAGCGCATCGAGGGCCTGACGGGCCACGT
>SLJM01000291.1 GCA_007135085.1 Myxococcales bacterium | reverse complement strand
GGCTTCGAGGGGCCGGGCATTGCCGAGGGGATGGGGCAGATCAGCGATCAGAGCGCCAACCAATTCGACCCCCGTCCCACGGACGCCCAGCAGGCAATGAGCATTCTAGCCAGCGGAGACCCCATCAATTTCCGTGGCGCCTCGGGCCCTCTTAATTTCGACGAGAACGGCGATCCCCAATCGAGCCCCACCGTCCTGTGGTGCTTCGACGACGTGGGCCTTCCCGAACAGGGAGTGCTCGTCGATGAAGATCTTCAATTCCACCCCCAGAGCTGCGATCCCGAAGTCGACGTAGAGCTCTGCACCGACGCCGACGATTGTTTCGCCCCCGAGCACGGCACCCCCATCTGTGACGAGGGTCAGTGTGACTTCACCTGCAACGAGGGGCTGACCCAATGCGGCAACCAATGCGTGGACACTGACACCGATTTCAATCACTGCGGCGATTGCAATGATCCCTGCAGCGATGGTCAACAATGCGTCGAAGGTATGTGTACGACTTAACCGGCCCCCCCCACAGCAGCTCAAAGGCAGTCATGAACGCATCGAACCTGGACGCACGTCTCGTCGTCACCGGCTTTGGGCCTTTCGGCGACCATGAGTACAACCCCTCCTGGGACGCCGCCCGCGCTCTTGGCGAGTCCCTCGAGGTGGACGCTCACCTGCTGTCGGTGACCTTTAATTCTGCCTCTCAATTTGCGGTGGCCCACCTGCGGGCCAACTCTCCGAAGCCCATGCTCTTCGTCCACCTCGGTCTGGCCGCCAGACGGGAATTATTGTGCTTTGAGCGCCGCGCCGCCAACGAGCGCGACGACACCCCGGACAAGCTTGAGCAAGCCCACTGCTCACGCCTCCCCTCCCGCCAGCCCCTGCACTCGGAGAACCGCCAGCATCGATTTAGCCGCCTCGACTTCGACGAGTTGGTCCAGCGATACGAGACGGGCGAAAAACCGGTCGAACTTCCCCCGGCTCGACTCAGCGAGGATTGTGGAAATTTTGTGTGCAACGCCTTGCTCTACCACTCCTTGAGAGCCTGCGAGAAAGCTCGTGCCCACGGCCAATTTGCGGACGCTCTCTTCATCCATATCCCTCCCATGGATTCAGCAACGGCTGCGCACCTGGGAGAATATCTGGCCCGGCAGGTCTTTAGTCCCCTGCCGCGGATCCGCTCATAATATTTGCTTCACTGACCACCTCTCGAATGCGTCGTCGCAGCCAGCGATGTCCCTCATCGCCGTGACTTCGCGGATGCCAGACCATCGACAACGTGCCTCGCTCCAATTCCAGCGGCGGGTCGAGGAGGCGAATCGGCAAGAATTTGGCGTAACTCTCGGCCACTGAGCGGGCCGTGGTCAGCACCATATCGGTACTCGCCACCAGGTGAGGAGCGATCATGAAGTGGGGCACCACCAGGGCCACCCGTCGACTTCGGCCCATTCGCCGGAGTGTGCTGTCCACTACCCCTTCGTCATCGCCCAGGGGAGAGACCAGAATATGGGACAGGTGGCAATAGCAATCGAGGGGCATCTCATCGCCCACCTGTGGGTGGTCCTCGCGGACCAGGGTCACCAGATCGATCTTGAATAGATCTCGCCGATAGAGCGAGGGAGGTACGTGCTCGGGCAGCCCCAGAGTCAGCGCCACGTCGAGATCGCCGTGGGCCAGGCGTCGCGTCGGCGGCTCGCTTCCCAACTCTCGAACTCGCAAATTTATCCCCGGCGCCTGGGCCTGCACGGCTTCGATGAGGGGGGGGAGCAATACGAATTGGCCATAATCGTTGGCGGCGATTCGAAATTCTGCTTCGCTTTCGCAGGGATCGAACTCACCGCCGGCGCTGACCACCGCCTCCAACTGACCCAGAGCCTGGCGAAGGGGCACCATCAGCGCCTCGCCGCGGCCGGTGCGCACCATGGCCCGTCCCGACCGCACCAATAACTGGTCTTCGAATAACTCCCGGAGCCGACCCAGTGCGTGGCTGACCGCCGACTGACTCAGGCCGAGCACCTTAGCTGCTTTGGTGACGCTCTCCTCGCGCAGCAATACGTCGAGGGTGACCAATAGGTTGACGTCGATGGCGTTGAGGTTCATCGATGAGCCTCTCTTATTAATTTCATGCATACATCAATAACAACTATTTCATTTAACAAATAGTCCAGGGTGCACAATCTTCATACCTGTCATCACGTGCTTCACCTTTTGGTTCGCCTTTTGCTTCACCTTCAATTCAACCGATTTGCCGCTCTCTCCTAGAAATGAGCGGCGGACAGCGTAAGGAGATGTACCATGGCTCGACAAACCTGGAATTTCGATTCTGCTCACTCCGAAGTTGGCTTCAAAGTTCGCCACATGATGTTTTCCAAAGTCTCGGGGCTCTTTGAAGAATGGTCTGGCGACTTTGAATTCGACCCGGATAACCCGGCCGATACGAAGGTCACCGCCGACATCGATACGGCCTCAATCAACACCAGAAACGACGACCGCGACGGACACCTTCGCTCCGGCGATTTCTTCGACGCCGAAAACCACCCCTCGATCCACTTCGAGAGCAAGAGTACGGAGAAGATCGACCCCGCCACGTTGAAAATATTCGGGGACCTGACCATCCGGGGCACCACCAAACCGGTGGAGCTCGACGTGGAATACCACGGCAAGGCCGTCGATCCCTGGGGAAATGATCGGATCGGCTTTACGGCCACCACCACCATCAACCGCAAGGACTTCGGATTGACCTGGAACCAGGCCCTGGAGGCCGGCGGCGTTCTCGTCGGCGAAAAAGTAGAGGTCGAATTGCAGATCCAGGCCACGCCTGCCGAATAAAAAAAAGCCCCCCGGCTCGTCATCGACGGACCGGGGGGCTCATTGATCAGTTCCTCAATTTTTTCTACGAGCTCATTTTAAGAACTCGACGAAGCTCTCGAGCTGCTTGGCCCGGCTGGGGTGGCGCAGCTTCTTGAGGGCTTTGGCCTCGATCTGACGAATCCGCTCGCGGGTGACGTTGAAGTCCTGCCCCACCTCTTCGAGGGTGTGGTCCGACTTTCCGCCGATCCCAAAGCGCATACGCAACACCTTCTCCTCGCGAGGAGTCAGGGTGGAGAGCACCTTGCGGGTCTGATCGGCCAGGTTGGAGTCCACCACTGCATCGGAGGGATTGATGGCCTCCTCGTCGGCGATGAAATCTCCAAGCGAGGAGTCCTGCTCTTCGCCGATGGGGGTCTCCAGGCTGATCGGCTCTTTGGCGATCTTGAGCACCTTTCGCACCTTCTCGACGGGCATCTCCATGCGCTCGGCGATCTCTTCGGGGCGGGGAGGACGACCCAGCGACTGCACCAGATAGCGCTCGGTGCGAGCCAGCTTGTTGATGGTCTCGATCATATGCACGGGGATACGAATCGTGCGCGCCTGGTCGGCGATGGCCCGGGTGATGGCCTGGCGAATCCACCAGGTGGCGTAGGTCGAGAATTTATAGCCCCGCTGATATTCGAATTTATCGACGGCCTTCATCAAACCGATATTGCCCTCCTGGATGAGATCCAGAAATTGAAGGCCACGGTTGGTATATTTTTTGGCGATCGACACCACCAGTCGAAGGTTGGCCTCCACGAGTTCGCTCTTGGCTCGTTCTGCCGTCTTCTCTCCGGCCAATACGGCCTGGTGAGTAATGCGCAGGGCATTGACCGGCTGACCGGCCTCGATCTCGACGGCCCGCATCCGGCGACGGATACCGCGCATCTTCTCGAAGATCTCCATAAACCGCTGGGCCGTCATGCGGCGCCGTTCCAGCTCTTTGGTCGCCCATTCCTCTTCTTTGGGCAGAGCCAGGGCCATTTTGCGGGCCTCGGGAAAGGTGATCCGCGTGAGCCGCTCCATCTTCGACAGATCGGCCTCGGCCTTGTCGATGCGGTTGATCAGGTTTTTGAATTTGGCGACGATCTTGTCCGTATGCTTCTTGGTCAGCCGCACGTTTTTCATCAACGCGAACATCTCGCGGCGGTTGGACTTGATCTGCTCGCGCAGCTTTTTGCGATCCACCAGGGGGATGCCCGGCTGGGTGATCAACTTCTCACCGAGGATACGGTTTTCCTCGTGGAGCTTTCGCACCCGGTCGATCTGGTTGAGGAACCAGCGCTTGCGCTCGTCATGAGTCATCTCGATGACGTTGCCCTCTTCATCGCGGGGCAAGTCAGCCGGATCGGGAGCCTGCAACACACTGGTGAGCTTGACCTTGCTGCGTCCCACCCGGTTGGCCATGCGGATCATCTCGCGCACGCCCACGGTGGTGCTCAACACCACGGTCAAGATGGTCTTCTCACCGGCCTCGATGCGCTTGGCGATCTCCACCTCACCCTCACGGGTCAACAGCGGCACCTGGCCCATCTTGCGCAGATACATTCGCACCGGGTCGTTGCCCTTGACGAATTTGTCGCTGCCCTTTTTGACCTTCTTCTTCTGCTTTTTGGTGCGCTGGATATCTTCGTCGGGCTCGGCCGGCGGCTTGTACTGGTCGGGCTTGTCGACCATCTGGATGCCCAATTCTACGAAGAGCATCATCACGTCGTCGATCTGTTCGCTCGACAACATCCCCTGGGGTAGCGAATCGTTGACCTCATCATAGGTCAGGTACCCCCGCTCCTTGCCCATGTCGATGAGCTTACGGACTTCCAGGCTGGTTGCTCGTGCGTTTGATTGGGCTGTCAACATCAAGCTTTCTCCTTGCTTCGTGCCACTGCTGCCGCGGTGTCGACCTGCGGCAGGCCGTCGTCCCCGCATCCTCTTGTATTTCTTTGTGAAACCCCCACGAGGGTCGGGACGACAAACTGGTACTGATCTGAGATTATTCCACTGGTACGGGAACTTAGCTACGTGGTCAAACTTTCCTCCTCTCTACTCACCCTGCCCGATCCTCGAGGGAATCGGCCTGACCGCCGTCGAGATCGAGGGCCCGCTTAAACTGCCGGACCTCTTCGAGTTGACGACTCAAGGACACGAATTTTTGCCGATCGGCGCTAAAGTCGACGCGCTCCAACTCCTGCTGAAGATGATCGGCCATGCGTTGAGCCCATTGGCGTTTGAGAGTCCACACACAATCGCGATACCACCGCAGGCCCTGTTCCGAGGGATAGAGCTCCCCGCGCGAGCCTTCAGCCAGTGCTTGACTGACCATTTCGCGCAACGGCGCTTCCTCGATGGACTCCAAAAATAGGGACCCGTTGATCTCTTGGTGGGCCGCGTAATGCTCTCGGGCAAGGTTCAGCAACCTCGCAAGGTCATGACTGGTAAGCAATTTGTCAAGTTCTTCACGAAAAAAATCATCGAGCCACTGAGGCCGATCCAATAAAACGACGAGGACGCCGTACTCGGCGCTGCTCCAATTGGCCGACTTATGGACCTGTCGAAGCTGCTCGACCATGGCCTGGCGCCTGGGCTCGGAGCGCTGCACAAACCGGGCTACCCGGCCGGGCTCGATGTCGAGACGGCGCGCCGCTTCTTCGGCATAATGGCGGGTCACCGTCTCGTCGCGAACCTCGTCGAGGAGCTGACCCACTTCCTCCAGAGCGTTGATGCGCACCTCGATGGCCGCGCCCTCTACGGGATGAATAATCTCGTCGAGCGCCCAGGCAACCAGAGGCGGCGCCTGGTCGATTCTTTTTTGAAGGGCCTCGGCCCCCTCGCGGCGCACGAAGGTGTCCGGATCGTCGCCTTCGCCAAATCGCACCACCCGGGCCTCCAGGCCCGCCGCCTCCAGAGCCCCGAAGCATCGAAGGGTGGCCTCTTCACCGGCGCTGTCGCCGTCGAAGGCCACCACCGCCCGTCGGGCAAACCGCTTGATCAACCGCGCCTGTTCCTCGGTCAACGCCGTGCCCATCGGCGCCACCGCCGTATCGATCCCAGATTCGTGGAGAGCGATGACGTCGAAATTTCCCTCCACCAAAAGGGCATATTCTTTTTTTTGAATCGCCCGCTTGGCCACGTCCAACCCGTAGAGTTGGCGTCCCTTGGTGTAGAATTTGGTCTCCGGGGAGTTGATATATTTCGCCCCCTTGGAGTCGGCCGCCAGAGTTCGTCCGCCGAAGGCCAAAGTATGTCCCCACACGTCGACCACGGGAAAGAGGATGCGATGGCGAAACCTGTCGTAATGGCCTCCCCGATCGTTGGCGATGGCAAGTCCTGCCCTCTCCAGCAGCGCCGGTTTATGTCCCTTGCCCTTCATATGGTTGAGAAGGTTTTCCCAGCCATCGGGAGCATAACCGAGCCCGAAGGCTTTGGCCGTGGGCTCGCTGATGCCTCGCTCTTTGAGATACATCTGAGCTGCCCGGCCTTTGTCGCTCCACAGGTTGGCCTCAAAAAAACTATGGGCGTCGGCCATGATCTGGCGATAGAGCTTTTTGCCCTCTCGCCGCTTCTTGTCCTTGGCCACTTCCTCCGGGCTCTCCTCGGGGATCTCCACCCCGCATCGCTCGGCCAGATGGCGCACGGTCTCGGGAAAACTCCACCCCTCCATAGCCATCAAAAAGCCGATGACGTTGCCCCCTTCCCCGCAGCCGAAACATTTATAGATGCCCATCCCGGTATGGACGTTAAAGCTCGGCGTATTCTCGTCGTGGAAAGGGCATAAACCCTTATGATTGCTCCCCGCCTTTTTCATCGCCACATATTGGCGCACCACCTCGAGGATATCCGTATGTGCCAGGACATCTTCGATGACGGATTGAGGAATCAAACCCATAGACTACCGCTCAATCAGAATCGTTCGTGCCGCACCATGCGCTCAAAGCGACCGGCGGCGAGAACCAGCACGACAGTCTAGCAGGCCACAACCCCTTGTCAAATTTGGGAAACTTCTATCCACAGTCCCCATTAGCGCGCTGCCAGCCTGGCCGCACCGCGGACTGGCAGTCCGCGCTCCAGGGCTCGGGTCTACCACCAGCTCTCGGCAGCCACGCAATAGACGCCGTCCACGCTGGGGATATCATCCATGCATTCTTCGTCGTCGGTGCAATCGTCGCAGGGACAGCTATCGCAGCCGCGAGCGGAGCGATAGTCGACGCATCCCTGCAAGGCCTGACAGAGCTGGTTGCCGCCACAGACCACGCCGCAGACATCGCCGAAATCGACGCGGCAATAGAGGGAATTGGAGCCACCCTGTCGAGGGATACAGGCCAGTCCTGAGGCGTCGTCGGGTTCGCAGGTGGCGTGGCTCCAATCGCAGCCGCCGGCCGAACACTGACCGTCCTGGCATTTTCCAAAACCACAATCCGAATCGCATCCACCACAGTGGTTGGGATTGCGGCTGGTGTCCACGCATTCTCCATCGCACATGGTAAAGCCCGAGCGGCAGACGCATTCGCCGTTCTGGCAGGCCATGCCCGGCCCACACTCATTTCCGCACTCGCCGCAGTGGCTGGGCTCTTCTAAGACATATTCGCAGCGGTTATCGCCCCCGCAGGCCTCAAAGCCGCTGGGACAGGCGCAGACGCCCTGGTCGCAGAAACCGAATTCGCCATCGCAGGAGTTTCCACATCCACCGCAGTGGTTGGGGCTCGTCGACGTGTCTACTTCTTGGCCGTCGCAGGTCTCGACGGGATCGGGATCCGGTTCGGTCTGGTTGTCCGGGTCCGGTTCGGTCTGGTTATCCGGGTCCGGATCGGTCTGGTTATCCGGGTCCGGATCGGTCTGGTTATCCGGGTCCGGATCGGTCTGGTTATCCGGATCGGGATCGGTCTGATTGTCCGGATCGGGATCGGTATTATCGACGTCGGTTTCTTCGACGGCGTCCCCTTCGGCATCGTATTCGTCGCCAAATTCCCACTGATTCTCCCCGGCGTTGAGATGGGGTTCCTCAGGTTCAAAGGAACAGGCCGCCAGGAACAAACAAATCACGGCGACGAGTAAAATGGGAGAAAGGCTCGACCTGCAGGGGCTCAATCCGGTCATCGTCACTCCTCGTATCCTTGAAGAATCATCTCGTCGACAGTGGCCGTCGCGGCGACGACTCACCGAGGGTATTTGTAAATCAGCATAAGATTAGTGGAAGAGGTGCCAGATCGCAAAGAGCGCCCCATGATTGGCGTTGCAAACAGGGAGGGTCGCTGAAAAGATGGGGCCATTCGCCGCTATTGGAATTGCTGGATATCCCGTATCTGGACAGGAGCTGCCATGTATCGACTCTTCATTGTCTTCGTCTTCTTACTCGTCTTACCAGGTCTGACGGCCTGTGATGGCGCCGATCAAAGTAGCGACGGCAACGACACGAAGGAGTCGGTCACGCCCGGGGAGTCGGCCGAAGCCAATGAGCCGACTGCCGGAGAGGACTCCAACGCTTTTGGCGAACCGGGTTCAGTCTTAAGAGAGGGCGCCGCACAGATCGATGACGGCCGACATGTCGAGCCCGGAGCCTTCTCCTATATTCCCCCTGAAGGTTGGAATATCGAGACCATGCCGGGGATGCGATATAAATTGGCCATGGGCCCCGAGATCAACGGTGAAACGGCCAATATCAACGTCGTCGAAGAGCGATATCCGGGCCCCATCGACGACTATGTGGAGGCCAGCCTCAACAGCATCGAGGTGATGCTCCAAGAATTCGAGCTCGATCACCGAGGGTCGATCACCACCGACACCGGGGAGGTCAGCCCCTGGCTCGAATTTCGCCACTTACAATTCGGCCAGACCTATCGCCAGCGCATGTATTTTTTCGCCGCTGCCGATAATATGTACTACCTGATGACCTGCACCATCCACTCCGTCCATCACGACAAAGACGTCTTCTTTCCCCGCTGCGACAACGCGGCCAAAAGCTTTCGCGCCGGCGACGCCGGGCCGGCTCCCGACGCCAGCCGACGGGGCTTCATCACTGATGAGGGCCGTTTCAAAATCCCCGAACTCGTCAGCTATGAAGTGCCCGAGGGCTGGGTGGCCGACGAGGCGCCGGGCTCGGAATACCTGGCCACCTTCGCCCCCGAGCACGACGGATTCAGGAGCAACCTGGTCGTCGTCAAAGAAGACTCAGAGCTCGACCTCGAAGAATATACTCGAGTCAGCTATCGGGAACTCATCGACGAACTGGGGGTCGATATTATCGACGACCCCGCTCCCCTGACGACCGCCTCCGGCGTGGAGGGGAGACGCCTGGAGTTCACCCATGACGTCTTCCATATACCCCTTCGGCAGGTCTTTTATGTCTATGACGGCGGACCTTATTACGTGCTCCTGGTCTGCTCCGCACATGACAGCCAGGCCGAGCTGATGCTGCCCACCTGCGACGCCGCGGCCAAGACAGTGCAGATCGACTCCTGACCTGTGGACAGTTCGACGGCCCGCCTATATCGTTTTGTATGAGCGCTAACTTGAAATAACCAGACTTCAGGGAAATTGAGATCATGAGCAGAAAATCCCCTCTTCACCTCCTCATCGCCGTCCTTATCACCGCGCTGACCTTCAGCGTGGGGTGCGAACGCAGCCCGCAAGATCTGGAGGATTTTAGAACCTCCCACGGTCAATTGGTGGACTGGGCTAAGTCGGAGAGCGAGCCCATGCCGGTTCGGATTCGCGCCGTTCAGATCCTGGTCGAAGAGGGCTTCTTCGACCGCCTCCCAGCCGTCTTCGACGATCTGGAAGACGATGAGGTGCGGGCCACCCTGGCCAACGAGGCCATGCCCGCCGTCGAAGCTCTGTGGCAGGCGCAGGACGTGCCGGAGTTGACCGACGAGATGCGCGAGGGAGGAGCCCGTCTGGAGATTCAGGACTATAAGACGACCCGCGCCGTGGATTCTCTGTATCGCCTGGCCCCCCATCTGACGGGAGACGCCAAGGAGCGCTCCGAAGAGATCCTTCAGGAGTGGATGAGCCGCGACCAGGAGCTTCGCACTCAGCTTGCCAATACGTCGATCCCCCTGCTGCTGCCCCACGCCGGCGAGGGAGCGATCGAGAAGCTCTCCGATTGGATCGTCGACACCTACGACCCCTACCAGCTGGTCTCGGATCTGCGACGACGAGCCTCCGACGAAGCTCACCTGGTCATCGACGCTGCCGTCGTGGAGCGAGCCCGCGCCGAGCACCCGGAGCTGTCCATGGAGCTTCGAAAGTCCGTCAACGAAGCCGAGAGCGAGGCCATCGTCCCCTACCTCCAGGAGGTGATCGTCGACGACCAGGTAGATGATGAATTTTTCCAGATCGCCATCAACGTCATCCGCGACGTCCTCGGCCAAGAAGCCCCCTCGGTGCTCATCGAGGCGGTAGAATACCACAAGGGGCCGCGCCGATGGGCCACGGCCACCAATATCGTCGACGTCGCCGGCGTGGCCGGTCTGGTGACCATCGCCGAGGCCCTTCCCACCGGCGGTGACGGCTACCAATCGGAGCGCGACGATTATGTGCAGAGCCGATTCACCTATATCTGCAACCACACAGCCACTCTTATCGACCGAGAGGAGATCGACGCCGATCCCGACTCGGTCGCAGCCCTACTCGCCGGTGAGCAGTGGCCGTCTCGGGTACTGGGTACCCGCTGCGCGGCGCGGATGAACCTCACCGACTTCCATGAAAAAATCG
>SLJM01000255.1 GCA_007135085.1 Myxococcales bacterium | reverse complement strand
TTGATCAGGCGGTTCAACGCCAACTGAGGACTATGAGCGACGCTACCTCCCTTCCGAGGAAGACGGGCATGAACGGCGGATATTGGAAAGTAATCCTCGTCGCCGCGGCGGCAGGCCTTCTGGGAGGCTGCGACTGCAAAGACCGGATCCAGAACTTATTTTACGGAAGCGACAGGGATCGCTCCGTCTCCCAGGGGGTGACCGAGGACGGCGAACCCACCTCACGAATGCGCGAGGTGGAGCCCAATGATACGGCCGATCAAGCCACGTCGATTCCCCTGCGCAGTGAACTTCGTCCCATGTACGGCGCCATCGATCCGGCAGAGGACGTGGATTGGTTCAAATTAGATGTGAAGGATGGGGAGGATTGGCTCGTCGAATTAACGGTGGAGCCCGAGGACGAAGACCTCGATATCGCCATCTATCTCGAGATACCCGGTTCGGGAGATGAGGCGCCGTTGTTATATGATGTGGCTGGCCCGGGAGAGGCCGAGCAAATTCCCATGCTGGGAGTGCCCGCAGATCAGGGGCGGCGTTTCTTCGTCACCGGCGTCGACGGCGGCACTGGCGAGTATCGCATCGACGTGCGCCGAAGGTTGTCGGCGGCGTCGGTGGCGGTGGCGCCCAACGACTACCCCCATCTGGCACAGCACCTGGAGCTTCCCGGTGAGATTCAGGGCTTTTATGACCGGCCCCACGATCGGGATATCTTCTTCGTCCCCGCCGAATATCTGCAGGCCGGGGTCTATAGTCTGGAGCTGAGCGCCATACCCGATTTGCCTCAGACTCTGCGCATCTACGGCGACCAGGACTTGGAGACCAGGTTGATGGAGATCAGCGTCTCCGGTCGGGAGCCGGCGGTGATCCCCAACCTATCTCTGGGGGCTGACGCCGGGGGAGGGCTGTATTTCGTGCTCACCGCCGGCGAGGGCTATGATCGGGATCGAGGCTACCGCCTTCGGGTGATCGAACATCCCCCGGCCGGTGATTACGTCCTGGAGCGCGAGCCCAACGATTCGGCCGGGACGGCCCAACGAATCAACCTGGGCGACCGGGTGCGCGGCTATATCCATACTCCCAATGACGTCGATCGATTTCGATTCGTCATCGGTCAGCCACGACGGGAAGGGGACGAGGAGTCCGATGAGCAAACACGCCAGGAAGAGGAGCGTCGCCGGCTGGCCGATGAGCTCGACCCGTTGGTAGAGTCAGATGAGGAGCCGGGCGATGAGCCCTCGATAATCGATCCCTGGGAGATGGTGCCCGAAAAAGATCCCCACTCTTATGTTGTTCAGGCTCGATTGCGGCCCCTTGGAGAGGCTCATCGCTTTGGCCTGCGCTGGATCCCCGATGAGGGGAGCGGGCTCCGCCCCCGGCGCCTGGAGGCGGACAACGCCGAACAGGAGTTGGTGATCTGCAATAAGGTGGTCGACGACGGCGAATTTCATATCGAGGTCAGCTCCCTGGAGACCACGGAGGCATTTCGACCGCGCACTTTCGACTACGAACTGGAGCTCATCAACGTCGCCGAGATGCCCGGTATCGAGGTGGAGCCCAACGACACTCCGGAGCAGGCCGACAGGCTGCCTATGGGAGAGCGGCGCTCGGGCTTTATCGCCACCGAGGGCGATGTCGACGTCTACGCATTCATCGTCGGTCCCGACGAACCCGTAGAGATCGGCGTCGATGAATCGGACGACGAGGCTGATGGCGAGCCCTCCCGACCGAGCGCCCCTGTGGCCTCTCTTGGCTGGGAGGCGCCGGAGACCGAGAATGTGCGCGTCCATCTGGAGGCCAATAGGCTCAACCTGGGCTTCGAAATCCTCGACGATGAGGGAGGCCGTGTGGCTCACGTCAACCGCGCCGGGCCGGGCAGCGACGAAGTGTTGAATATTGACTTGCCCCACGGCCTCTACTATGTCGCCGTCAGGGCGTCTTCGGGCTCATTGTGTGAGCCCTACCATCTGGAAGTGACGACCCAATAACCGTCAAGACCGATGAAGGGCGTGTGAAGCCCCGACGTCGGTCGCCGTACGAGGGTTGATGTGATGAAAGGTCCTATTCTGGTCGGCATTGCCGGCGGCACCGGTTCGGGAAAGACCACCGTGGCCAGACGTATTCTGGGGGCCTTTGACGAGCACGTCATCTGCCTCGACATGGATTCCTATTATTGTGACTTGAGCCACCTCGAAAGAGAGGAGAGGCGCAACGTCAACTTCGACCATCCCGACGCCTTCGACGTCGAGTTGTTCACCGCCCATCTGAAGCAGCTGGCCAGCGGCGAAGCCGTAGAAAAGCCGGTCTATAGCTTCGCCGAATCGGTGCGTACGGGAGAGACGATCTGCATCGAACCGGCGCCCATCATTTTGGTGGAGGGAATTCTCGTGCTCGCCGACCCGGCGGTGCGACAGCTTCTCAACGCCAAGATCTTTGTCGACGCCGACGACGATATTCGCTTCATCCGTCGCCTTCAGCGCGACGTGGCTGAGCGGGAGCGATCTCTGACCTCGGTGATCGAGCAATATACGAGCACCGTTCGGCCCATGCATTATAGCTTCGTGGAGCCGAGCAAGCGCTACGCCGATGTGATCATCCCCCGGGGCGGCAAAAACGATATCGCCATCGCCATGGTGGTCTCCGACATCAAGGCTCGGCTCTTTCGAATGAACGGCGGCAGCTAGAATGTGAGCAGACCGCTCACAAAAGCCACGAAGAATAGGGCGATGATGATGAGGCCCAGGGTCATGAAGATCCGCCGTCGGCGGCCGTGACCGTGGAAGTCGGTGAGGATCTGAGAGCCCGAGGCGTCGGCGGCGGGCATCTCGTCACTCCACTTCCAATCACCTTGATTCTGGGTCGAAACGTCGTCGTCCACCGGCGGCGATTGGAGTTGAGCCGTATCTTCAGGCAGGGGTTGCTCTCTGGGCTTTTTCTTTGTGAGGACGATGACTTCCTCTTCGTTGGGCTCTAAGACGGTGATGATCGACGAGGTCACAGAACCCTGAGCCGAAAAGCCGGCCGGAGGTGAGTCAGCCTGGGCCCGAGGCTTGCCGTCAGACATGGCCTCGAAGGGCACTTCGTCGGTCAGTGCGGCCTCGGAGTCGCCGTCGCTCACGTCCACGCCCGTCGCTTCTGCAGGGGGCGTCTGACGAATGCCCATGGGAGTATTGAAAGCATGTTCGGGGACTGAATCTTCCGATGGTGAACCCTGACCTGGTTGTCGGCGAAGGCGGTGAAAACCAAAACTTCGTGCTCTCAGGTCGGTTTGAGCCAGGGCTTCGGCGAATTCGGAGGCCGATTCAAAGCGCTGATCCGCCTCTTTTGCCAGGGCTTTGCGAACGATGGATTCAAAATTGGTATTGCGCAATTCCTCGTTGGAGAAGGCCGGGACCGGATCGAAGAGGTGGGCTCGCATGGTGCGGATCGGGCTGTCACCGATAAAAGGCGGACTGCCGTTGACCATTTCGTAGAGGATCAAGCCCAGCGTATATAGATCGGAGGTGGCAGAGACGGGCTCGCCGGCGGCTTGTTCGGGCGACATATAGGCCGGGGTGCCGACCGTATTGCCCTGTACCGTGAGTTGGCGGCCCTTATCGTCGACCGATTCGGAGGTGCTCTTTGCCAGCTTGGCGATGCCGAAGTCCAGGACTTTGACGAAATTTTCGTCGATGCCCATTCGGGTAAGGAAGATATTTTCCGGTTTTAGATCGCGGTGGACGATGCCAAATTCGTGAGCTTCCTGAAGACTCTCCAGGGTCTGGCGGGCGATGCGCACTGCCACCCCAAGATCGAGGGTCTGTTCGCGCATCAAACGATCGGCCAGATCTTCGCCCTGAAGATATTCCATGACGATATAAAAGAAATCTTCCTGCTGGCCGTAGTCGTGGAGGGTGATCGTATTGGGGTGGCGAAGCTTGCTTGCCAGCCGAGCTTCGCGGCGGAAGCGCTCGACGATATTGTTCACCGTGGCAAAGCGCGGGGGCAAGACCTTGATGGCCACGTCGCGCTCCATATTGAGTTGGCGGCCACGGAAGATCTTGCCGAACCCGCCTTCACCGATGAGTTCGTCCAGTTGGTACCGTCCCCCGAGCGTCGTACCAGTTTTTAGTTTCGCCTGGTCGGTCTTGACCATAATCAGTGGCACCGGGGAGACGGTGAAATAAAAGGCTTGGTTGTATGGGCGATTCGGTCGCGCCCCATAGGATAGTGAAAACCCCTCGTTTCAGGCAAGGGTGGACAAGCAATCTCGAGTTTTCATTGCCTTCTGGTCCCGGATCGTCGGTCCTGGACGACGCTGTGGGAGCAGGGCCCTGATTCGATTTTTGGGCCAGAGGCAAATCAGCGAGGATAGTTTTCGTGAGGATCGAGCTCACCGATGGAATCGACACCCTTATAGGAGGCGCCTCGGATCAGGGAGCCCAACTCACCATGGAAGACCAGGCGCGGCGGTCGGTAGGGACGAATGGTCTCCGGTCGCCAGCGAAGCCGCTGAGCGGGAATCGGGCGTTTTTGTCGCGACGGTCTGGTCTCGAGCTTGTTACTGCCTGTGGATTTGGTCATGGTCATACTCCTTCTCTAGATGACAGCCTGAGGGTCCGAACCATCTGGAAGGAGAGCGCCGACTACACGGCCAAGGAGCGCTTCTTGACGTCCCCCCTCCACGAGGTGCCCAGGGCTTAGAGATAAACTTAATTCCCAGAAGGTCGCATCAAGGAAAGGAGTGAAAAAAAGTCATTCTAAAAACGCCACCGCCCCGTCGAAAAGTGACGGGGCGGTGGAGAAAGAAACGTAAAATCCCTATCGACTGGTCAATCGCAGTCGGCGCTGAGTGGTTCGAGCCCGCGGTTGCCAAGTGCCACAGTATCTCCACCGCTAATGGTGATAGAGCTACAGAACTGGTTTTGAAGAAGCACGTTGTCGCTGCCCGACAGCTCTGCATCACCATCAATTCGGGAAAAAGAAATACCCGTCGAGCTTCCTCCCACCTCTAGATTTCCTTTGATATGGGCGCCTCGGATGCGATTATCACTGCCGGAAATAGTGATATCGCCGTCGATGACGACCCGACCACCGGTCAGGCCCGCACCAAAGAGGGTGACGTTGCTGCCGCTTAGATCCAGGTCTCCTGTGTAGGTGCCTTCTGAAAGGAGAACGATCTGGTCACTGGCGCTGAGGGCGTCTTCGACGACGTCAATGGGATCATCGGCGCTGATCTCAACGACAGTATCGCCGAAGGCGTAGACGACGCGGACCATTTGTTGGGCCTCTTCGTCCTCTACAGCGACCGCTACTTCGACGAGATCGCGGTCAGCTATGGATTGGTTGAGTGTGGCGTCGATATCATCACTGCGGAAGCCCAGTTCGACCTGTCCTGGTTCCACCGGGCTGAGCACGGCGATGCCCTCCTCGGCGGTCTGAGCTGAGGACGTCGAACTCTCGACATCGACTCCCGAGCGATCAGGACCAGGCTCGGGCATGGGGGCTTCGTTGATGTCATTGATGGTGGGATTGACGACGACCACAAAGGTGGTCTCACCGAGGGTGACGTCCGTGGGATCTGTGGGATCCCTGTCATCGTCGGGGCCACAGGCGGCGGTGACGGTCACGATGAATAATGAGAGGACGATAGCGCGCAGAAAATTTGTAAATGTCATGGAAAGACTCATGGTTTATAGGGGCGATTGAAGAGCTCAATCGGGGTCGGAAATCGGTGATTGGCCTCAGCAAATAGGGCTCTCAGCTAGTCGGTGCAGACCCAAACTTCGCGGCTTTCAAAATCGGTTTCGTCTTCACATTTGAATTCCTCGCCGAGGAGGGCCTTGCAATCATCGTGGTGGTCGCAGGCGAAGAGACAGACCCCACTCTCAGTATCGGTACACAGTGTATCCGGTGGACAGTCGGCGTGATCCTGACATGAGATCGTACAAAATCCTCCGGGCCAACCGGTGATACATTCTTCGTCGCAGTCCCGGTCGTCCTCGCAGGCAGCACCTACGGTGGAATCCACTGCGGGCCCACAACTCAAGACCAGTAGTAAAGTGGCTATCACAAAGATTATGAACGCGAATCGAGAGTTCATGGTATTCGCTCCAGTCGGTATAAACGGCTCGTATCTCGATGCTGCGCATTGGCAGCCGAAGATCACCATAGCGTATCGGAGAAGGGGATGCCTGCGACGGAGGAAATGAGCGTATACTGGCTGTGTACGAAGAAGCTCGGCGCTAATTGAAACGTGATGGCTCCTTTTCATAAGGTCCGATATCACCTCCGGAGACCAAGGCATCCCATGTCGGACTGGAAACCAAATATTTTCGAATTCTTGGACTACAGGGCCTACCTCCAGGCATATTACAAGGCGGCTAAAGAGAATGTCTCCGCCTTTTCCTATCGCTATTTTGCCCGTCGAGCTGGTCTTTCCTCACCGAGTTTTCTGCGCCTGGTGATCCTGGGAGAGCGTAATATCGGCGCCACGGTCGACAATTTCGCCCAGGGGCTTGGCCTGGATGAGGAAGAGGCCCGCTATTTTGAATTGATGGTGGAATTCGATCAGGCCGACACCGACAGCGAGGCCAATGAGGCCTACGAAAAGTTGGCGGCCCGGCGTCGATTCCGTACAGCGCGCCGGATTAATGAAGGGATGTTCGAATATTTATCACATTGGTACTATCCTGCGATTCGAGAGATGGCTGCCCGTGAGGATTTTCGAGAAGATCCGGCGTGGATTGCCGCCGAGTTACTTCCTGCGATAGATCCGGAGTCGGCGGCACAGGCGCTGGATGTGCTACTGGAGTTGGGTCTGCTCACGCGCGATGAAAAAGAGGGACGGCTGGTGCGCGGCGAATCCAGCGTGACCACCGAGCATGAGGTCCGTTCGTTGGCCATCGCCAACTACCATCGTCAGATGTTGGAGAGAGCTGGTGAATCCATCCGGAAGGTGCCGAGAGAATACCGAGATCTTGGGGCGATGACGGTCTGCGTCTCGCTGGACACGGTCGGCGAACTCAAGACACGGGTCCATGCGTTCAGGGAACTTCTCTTCGAGTTCTGCGAGCGAGACGAAGAGGCGCAGGTGGTTTATCAGTTCAATACACAGCTCTTTCCCCTTAGCGAACTACCAACTGATGCAGATGGAGAAGGCTAGATGGTGAGGTACCAGAGAGGTCGGTTGACGGCGGCGACAGGTTTGCTCGCCATCGCACTTAGCTGCGTGGGGACTGAGGTGGGAAATCCCCAGGACGCTGAGGTGTCATTGGAGTTTCAAGGCGTGGTGGCCAGTTCATCGACGGCGTTGACACTGGCCAGTGGAATCGAGTTGAGGGAGGCCTGGTTTGTCTTTGAGGAAATAGAGATAAAGGGGGGCGCCGACTGCGATGAAGAGGCAGAGACCGAGTTTGCAGGGGTGAATGTGGTCGATTTTATCTCGGGAGCTCAATATCCCGGCTATGACCTCTCCCTCATCGAGCCCGGTAGTTATTGTCAGGTAAATCTGCATATCGAGTCATTTGAGATCGATGACTTGCCGCGGCAAGCACCATCGGAATTGGCTGATCTGACGATCTTGATTCGCGGCCAGCGCTCCGATGGAAAGCATTTCGAACTTTCGACTGGCTCAGGGGAGGCTCTGGTGCTCGAGGGGGCATTTGAATTGATGGCCGGGCGAGAGAAGCTCTTCGTTGCCTTTGCGGTCAATCAGTGGTTGCTGGAAGAGGAACTGAATGAGGCAGAGGGGGACGAAATGATTTATATCAACAGCGACGACAACCCTGAGATATTCGCTGAGTTCATAGGTCGGTTGGAGTCGACGGCGCTGTTGCTTCGTGATGAAAACCAGGATGGGGTGCTTCAGCCATCGGAGGTGGACGCACCGTTGGCCCGGGGACGGTGAGAGGGGCCCTCATTGGTGGAGCCACAATTCGGCGGCCACGGTCTTCCAGATCGCCCAGGAGCCCCGATAAGTTGCCGCCTGGCCGCAGCCAGGAGAGCGTCGATAGGCATCGTATGCCTCCAGAAAGGCCGGGGCCTCAAAGGCGATCTGGTCGGCCAGTCGGGGGCGGGCGAAGAGGGCGTAGACGCGGCGACTGGCCATGTCGGCCAATCCCCTCTCCACGACCGGATCGAACCCGCCGACCTTGGGGCGCCGTCGGCAGCCCGCCGGGAGGAGATCGCCGACTGCACGGCGAAGGATCGCTTTTTGGCGTCCCCCCTCAACGAGATGCCCAGGGCTTAGAGATAAACTTAATTCCCAGAAGGTGGCATCAAGGAAGGGAGTGAAAATAGGACGTTCCGTCAGCCGGCTCTCCAGGGCCAGAGAGCGCATGGCGCGCTCCCATCGCCAGGTCTGAAGCCGCCATAATCTCAGGTGATAGAGCCGCTGCTTCGCCGGCCAGGACGGGGGCTTTTGGGAGGGGAGCGGTTCGTCGATCCAGCGGCTGGTCTGTTCCCAGACCATGTCCGGGGGGCCGGCGCTGGGCAATCGCTCACGCCAGCCTCGCAGGTTCAAACGATCGACGGCGTGACCCAGCCCGGGACGGATCAATTCCATGGCCGACAGGTGGGGCAGGGCGTCAAAGAGCGACGGCAGGTCGACATGGCGCCAGCGATCGCGAAGCCATAAGTAGGTGGGGACCCACAATACGTCGTCGGCGCCGTTGCCGTAGAGGATGGGCAGGTTTGGGCGGCGCATCTCCAGCCAGCGGTGGCAGGGAAGTTTCCATGCCATGTCGGGATGACCCGCCGGTCCCCATGCCTTCGGGAATCGGTGATCATCGAGGCGGGTCAGCGGACAATGACGATCGATGCGAAACGGCGCCCAGCGAAGGCCCAGATGATTGGCCAGGGCCTGGGCCTGTGGCCCTTCGTCGCGTGGCGAGCCGGGGTCGACGAAGGTGATCGCCTCACTTCCGGGGTGGCGGGAGGTGGCCACCGCGGCCAGGGCGGCCGAGTCCAGGCCGGCGCTCAAGGCCAGGATATGTGGCTTCTGGCCAAAATGAGCGCCCAATTGCTGGAGGCGATTGGTCATCTGCTGGTCGGCGTCGCCGCTGTCAATTTCTCTTGGGGCGGGGTGCCACCAGTGGTGTCGGCCGGAGATCTCGTGGTGTTTGTCAAAGCGCACTACCTCGGCGGGGCGAATCCGGTGAAGCCCGGCCAGAGCATCCACATCGTCTGTGCTTCGATCGTCGGCCAGAAATGCCAGTAGGTGATCCCGGTTGGGCTGATGGCCGGCGAGTCGCTGTGCCGTCTCGGGGCAGGTGGTGACCGCCCAGCCCTGATCGAGGCTCACCATCTGGATGGGAATTCGCCCGAAGCGATCGCGCCACACAGTCGTCGATTGGGTGGCATGGTCAATGTGGACGCCGGCAAATGGTCCCAGGAATTGGTCGAGCGCCTCGGGGCCCATGACGGCGAACTCCTTTTCGAGCCGGCTTGCCAGGAGGGCTTGCCCGAGCGGACGCTCCTCGCTGCGAGTGCCGCGATTCCAGCCCACCATGACCAGCAGCGATCGCTCGTCAGAATACACTCCCAGCGGCATATATGCCCGGTGCCGCGTGCCTAGTCGGGCCTCGCCGGGCCAATTCCATCGGCGGTAAACCGCGTCGGGCACGGGACAGAGCGACAGCCATGCCAGAAAATCGCTCATGGTCTCCCCCCTGATTCTCAGTACGAACGATACCAATGACGCCCCATCAAATCTGGTTGCGAGATGGATGAGGCCAACTTCTTTGGGGATAAAGGCCGATCGCTTTGCCTGAAACCATCATGTGATGGTATGGGTATTCTTAAGGTGATCCATTAGGTATTGGCGGCGATGAAACTTCGAAATATCGAGATTGTGGGGTTTAAGTCCTTTCGCGACAAGGTCTCGGTCGACCTGAGCGACGGGATGACCTGTATCGTCGGGCCCAACGGCTGCGGCAAGAGCAACGTCGTGGACGCCATCAAGTGGGCCATGGGCGATATGTCGCCCAAGAGCCTTCGCGGCGCAGCGATGAGTGACGTCATCTTTGCGGGGACGGAAAAGCGCAAGCCCTCGGGGATGGCGGAGGTGACGCTGACCTTTGAGAATGAGCTGGCCGGTCAGACCAGCCTGGACGGCCTCGCCGAGGAAGGGGCGCCAGAAGGTGGCGACGAAGGGGGCGATGGTCACGAAGATGAAGCCCTGGATGCAGAGAAAGGGGAAGAGGACGAACAAGACGAACAAGATTGGGCGATGGGCGACAGTATCCCCCGAGAATTTCAAGAACTCACGGAGATCGCCATTACCCGGCGTCTTCATCGCTCCGGGGAGAGCGAATATCTGATCAACAAGACCTCGTGCCGGTTGCGGGATATCCAGAACCTGCTGGCCGGCACCGGCCTGGGCAAGCAGGGCTATTCAATTATCGAGCAGGGGCAGATCGGGTTCATCGTCAACGCCCGGCCCTCGGAGCGGCGGCTGATCATCGAAGAGGCCAGCGGGATTACCCGCTATAAAGACCAGCGAAAACGGGCGGCCAGGAAATTGGATCGCACCGAGCAGAATCTGATGCGCACCAGGGATATCCTCGACGAGATCGAAAAGCAGATGAA
>SLJM01000357.1 GCA_007135085.1 Myxococcales bacterium | reverse complement strand
TCTGCACCGCCGACAGCTCATGGACCAGGGGGAGGTTCCAGTGGCTCTCTCCTTCCATTTCATGGAAGCCGTGGCGCAGATAGGTCTCCCACACCTCTACATTGGTCGGCTGGACGGAGATGTGAACAGCGTCACATCCTCGCTCGGCGGCGTCGTCGACGGCATGCCGGAAGAGATGAGTGGCAATTCCCTGCCGTTGGTAGGCAGACCGGACAGCCGCTCCATTGACCACGAGCGCAGGCGGAACGATCTGGTACTGAAGGTAGCCAATTGGCTCGCCGTTTAGTTCGGAGACGAGCATGGTGGAGTCCTCCATCGTTGCGCGCAAAAAGTCCACGGTCAGAGTTTCCAAATCGCCGCCGGAGGCTTCCACGTGGGTGGCGAGGAGTTCGTGCACTATGTCCAATACGGCGCGAAGATCGCTTTCCGTGGCCCTGCGCAACGTGATCTGTTCGAGAAAAGACATGGCTATCACCTGTAGTTGATGCTTGTCTGTCGGGGTTAGACCGGATCGCTCACCAGTTACCATCAGCCAGGTACCATCAATTCAATCACTCGATCTTGCAGAGCCCCACTGTCCCGTCTTCCCCCGAACATGGAGAAGTGGCTGCCAGGGGAGGCCACCGCGTAACCGGCGTTTCGGACGCCCGATACGGTTGCGGTGTAGAGAGAGGCAGCTCTGCCAGATGGTATCGCACTCCAGTTGTCCCACGACACGTCCCGCCACTGCGCTGTCGGTGGCGTCAGAAGGGCCGGTTCGGCCGTGCCTCCCGCACAATAATGATCTATTTGATCCGGACAACCTGGGCCAGGCATCATTCCGTCACTCCATGGGGCCAGATTTGGATCCCCGAGAGACTGGGAAGTTAGCTTTTTGAGTCTGCTTTGAAGATGTTGTACCGTGGCGTACCGCGAGCTATTTTTTTTTCACTGAGAGGGAAGTTTTTATGAAGAAATTCATAGCGATGAACATCACAATCTTTTTTGTTGTTTTTGGGTGGATGGGCTGCGGTTCGCCGGAGGATTCTGAGGGACCCACTAACGAGGGACCAACTCAGGGGTCGCTCCAGGGAGAGGTGCTCACCGAGGAGGACGAATCAATCGAAGGGGCGCGAGTCATATTCGACGGTCGGGTCGAGTATACCGACGGTGACGGTGTGTTCTCGTTCTCCGACGTCGATCCCGGAAGCTACATCGTCGAGGTGGAGCAGGACGATTTCGAAGCCAGGGAGGATGAAGTTGAAATTCACGCCGGGGAGGTCACGGAAATCTCGGTCATCATGACGCCGTTGTCGCCCTGCGAAGCCCAGGAGGTGATCGTCGAGTATGAGGGAGAGGAAATCTGCGCCGCCCCATGTTCTCATCAAGAAGATTGCGATGACGGCGAGTATTGCTGGACCCGGGAAGGTGTCTGTTGGCCCGAAAGGGGCTTTGAGCTGTGGGCCGAATATCCACCGCCGACCTGTGACGCTGCGCCCAGACCTGGTCGGTGCGACGTCGACCCCGTTGAATTCAAATACGGTCCCGCCTCGATGCTAAGCGAATTGGTGTTGGCCGAAGCTGACCAATGTTGTTCCGACCTCACCGACGACGGGGAGTCAGACAATGCGCTGGCCGAGTATTTCGATGCCCTCGATATCCTGGGATTATATGAATTGAGGGCCCGATTTAACGACGGCATGGACTCCGCCATTTCTGCAGGTGAGTTTGACCTGATCTTCGAATATGAGGGGCTCTACGAACTCGCAGAGGATGGTGAGTTCTGGATCTCCCTCCTCCACGGCGCCGACATCGACGATGGCGACGTGGAGGTGGATCTGGCGAGTTTCGACGACGGGGCTCATCCCCTCTCGCTATTCTCCGAAGCGAGGATCGAGGAGGTCGGCGGCGAGTTGGTGTTGTACGCTGAGAAGGGACGCCTCCTTATGCCCGAGGTGTTCAGCAAGTACTTGGTATTCGGCGTCGACGTCGGTGAACCGACGCTTCTCGAACAGGTCCGCCTCGAGGCACGGGTTGTCGGATCGAGCGCGATGGTCGAGGACGGTGTGATCTTGCAACAGGGAGAGTTGAGCGGTGTGATTGGCTTTCAGGAGATTATTGAGCACCTCAATACCACCGCCAAGTCCCCGTCCTGCGCTTGTCTGGACGGCGGGAGCGGCGGCGCCTTCGAAGCCGACGGTGTCGGTGGTTATAGCTGTATTCTCGACTACGACGATAACTGTGATATCCAGGATTACCTGAACGCCCAGGGCGATTTTTCGTGCCATACCCTCGGCGAGTTGTGTGAAGTTTTCGCCAGTTTCGACAGCGCGGCCGATGTCGACACCACCGGTGACGGTGAGCCCGATGCCTTTAGCTTCGGCATGACCTTTGAGGCAGAAGCGGTGAAAGTTGTCGGTGTGGACCAATGAGGGATTGGGCATCTTTCGGATATCAGCTCTTCGCTGAATGATTCCATATTTCGGCAGGGATATCGGACTTGCCAGATAATGTCTTCTTATATCTTCGTTCCGAGCCCAGTAGAGCAACTTATGAAAGAAATCGATCTCAGCACCTGGTCCCGTCGGCCCCATTACGAGTTTTTCCGCACCTTTCAGATGCCCTTCTTCGACGTGGCAGCCAGAGTGGACCTGACGGAGATGGTGGAATTCGTTCGCCGTGAGGACAAGAGCCTCTTCGCCACGATGCTCCAGCGGGTGACGAAGGCGGCGACGGCCACGCAGAACTTGCGCTATCGCTTTCGCGGCGAACGGGTCTTCGAGGTGGAGCAATGCCAGCCGTCGTTTACGGTGCTCGGAGATGACGAGACCTTCAACTATGCCACCGCTCTGTACGACGACGACCTGGACGTCTTCACCGAGCGGGTGCGGCAGGCCGCCGAGGAGAATCGCAATCGGCCCGATATCAACCTCTCCGAGGATCATCGGCTGGAGCTTATCTACGTGACCTGCATGCCCTGGCTCGATTTTCAGGCGATCACTCATCCCATCATCGGCGACGAAAACGACTGCGCGCCACGAATCGCCTGGGGAAAGATCGTCGAGACAGACCAGGGCCGGTGGGAGACAACCCTGCAGGTCACGGCACATCATTCGCTGGTGGATGGACTGCAAGTGGCGCGATTCTTTGAAGCCTTTGAAAAGGTTAAAACGCCGGAGAGTTCTGACTGATCGACTTGTAGGTGGGTTATCGAGTTATCGAGATGGTGCCACCATCGATCCCGCCGCTCCCGTTGGTCGCACCGGGCTACAGAGGGTCGCTGGACTGCGCGCCCTGCGCGTAGACTGCAAGACGCGCGCAACTGCGTATTGAGCGACCGCGCCATCGAGGTGGTTGAATCTTCTCGCGCCCGCACCATCTTAGGTGGTTCGAATCACCACCCCAAACACCTCGTTGATTCGGCACCGCATGACGTCGTGGCGCGTGTTTGTCGTCTACGCGCAGGACCGCCGACGTTTTGCGCGTCGTCTGCGCATTTGCGGGCCCTATGTAGCCTCAGGCGATGGCGCGCCGTTTGCGCCGAGCCTGGGGATCGATTTGCGCGATCACCTGCGCAAGATAACGTGTCGTCTGCGTCTGCGCCGAGGAAGCAAAAATGTTCATCCCGCCGATCATCGCCGATACCAATATTTTCGTAGCCTGCGGTATTATCTTGATCACCAATGATTCGGACTTTTTGGAGGTGCGCCGCTCCCTGGATATTGTGGTGATGAGGCCGTCGGCATTCGTAAAAGGGCGCGGTCTCTGAAGGGCCATCGAAACACCCCGTCGATGGTCGTCATACAGGCCCGGGACAGGCGAACACCTGGCCCTGGCGGGCCATCTGCAAGTCGCCGGTGTCCATGCCGATCATCTGGTCGGAGTAGTGCACGAGGATGAGCTTTTTACGGATCGATTCGTCCAACTTCTGAAGGTCGAAGAGCTGGGTGTGGGCGGCGCCGAAGGTGCATTCATGGAAGATGAGGTCGCTGCCGTTGGCGAGCCACTCGATGAGGTCCGGGTCGAAGGCTGGTTCGCAGGAATATGCTACCCACCGAATTCGCGAAGAGGTCGTCAAATTGCGAGACTAGAGCATCGACTAAGCAACGAATAAGCGCCCATCGAAGCTAAAGGGCCGGGCTTCACCGATCTCGACGGATTTTTCAAAATCTGGATGCTCCGGGTTGAGTAATATATTTTGTTCTTCTGGAATGACCACCGACGGGACGGCCAGCGCGACTGATTGGGCCGATTTTTGCCAGGTGTCGCCCAAAGTTCGGAGGGTCTTATTGCCGGTCACGCTCTGCCAGTCGTCGGGAAGTTCCAAGACCCCATAGGTCTTGCCAATCGCGTCTTCGTCGACCTCTGCCCAGAGGGCGACCAGATCCGGGGGCTCTTCGTCGATGCCCAGGTGAACCAGGAGTTCCAGCGCTGCTAGTGAGAGATGCTCCGAGGCATAGACCAGGGCTGTGCCCCGGGAGTTCCAACGGCCGCCCACCTTCTTTGCACCGATTCCCTGGAAGGCCGAATCCAGAAATTTTTCCTTACAGATCCTCCAGATTTTCAACTGTAGACCCCGTACTCCACTCGGGTGAGCAGATCGTCGACGAGCTGGGCGCCCAGATCAGTGTCGAAGACCTCGATGGGCGTCATTCCGTCGAGCACTGGATGGGAGCGCTTGAACCACCGCGCCGCCTTTTCGGAATCGCCGAAGACCTCCAGGGCATGGCCGTAGATTCGGGCGATCCGAAAGAGCCGGTCCGACTCCTCGAGGTTTAGATGCTTTTCCTTGCGACGCCGCGACAGAGTCCGCGTCGATATCCCCACGGCTTTGGCCAACTCGTCGAGGCTCAACTCGAGCTCCTCGCGCAATCGCTCCACCGCGCTATAGGGAAGCCCCCGGCGGAGCCGTTCGATGCGCTCCGACGGCGACCTTTCGTCGGATCCGCCGATTAAAAACTGAAAATCCACCGCCGCCGTCATCACGTCCTCCGTACTCGCTCTCCACCGAGTTTGCGCCACCTGTCATATATCATAACGCCAAATGGCGCTAAATCAATCCCTGGCGACGGAAAACCCGGGCGGGCTCATACTGCCGAGGCGCCCAAAACTCTGCGGAGTAATTCATCATCCGAGAATTTGGAATTGTGCCGATCCCGGCGCTCCCGTTGGTCGCACCGGGCTACAAAGGGTCGCTCGACTGCGCGCCCTGCGCGTAGACTGCAAGACGCGCGCAACTGCGTATTGAGCGACCGGGCCATCGAGGTGGTTGAATCTTCTCGCGCCCGCACCACCTGGGTGGTTAGAATCACTACCCCAAACACCTCGTTGGTTCGGTACCGCATCACGTCGTGGCGCGCCGTTTGCGCCGAGCCTGGGGATCGATTTGCGCGATCACCTGCGCAAGATACCATGCCGTCTGCGTCTGCGCCGAGGAAGCAAAAATGTTCATCCCGCCGATCATCGCCGATACCAATATTTTCGTAGCCTCCGGCTTCAACCGAGACAGCTCGTCGCGTCGCATTATCGAAGCCCTCGACCAGGGGCGGTTGCTTCAGGTCTGGAACGAGCAGACTCGGCGAGAAACCATCGCCGTCGTCGACCAGATCCCGCCGCTGGACGAGGAGTTTGTGGAATCTCTCTTTCGCGACGAGGGATATTATTCGGAGTCGACGTCACCTGAGAATTTTGGGGTCATCGATGATGAGAGTGACCGCAAATTTGCGGCCCTGGCCCATGCCTGCGGTATTATCTTGATCACCAATGATTCGGACTTTTTGGAGGTGCGTAATTCCCTGGATATTGTGGTGATGAGGCCGTCGGCATTCGTAAAGAGGCGCGGTCTCTGAGGGGCCATCGAAACTCCTCGTCGATGGTCAGCGGATCGTCGGGCAAACCGGAGGTATCGATGGGGATATTGAAGACCCCAGGGAACCAAAGAGCCGGAGAATCTGCGGTGCGGGGTGTGCGTGGACATCCCTTGCTTTATACTAGACTTGCTGTCCAGTCGTCTGGATTGAGTAGGCCGATTGCTTTTTTCCGACGTGTTCGCCGCCAGGGAGCCAGGTCTATGCATTTGCTCGCACAACGTGATGGGAAATGGGGTTATGTCAACGTTTACGAAGGAACGGAGATTGCCTTTGAGTTTGAGCAGGCCACGCATTTTTCGGAAGGTCTTGCGGCCGTGAAGAAGGACGGCCGCATCGGCTGGATCGACGAAACCGGCGAGCTCGTCATTCCCTTGGAGTACGAGCATTCAGCGATGTTGAGCCTCTCGGAGCTGAGTTTTTGCGGTGGGCTGGCAGCGGCGATCCGGGGAGGCAAGATGGGATGCATCGACCGCCACGGCAGGCCAGTATTGGATTTTGCCTATAAGCGAGTGCGCCTTTCCGGGGAGAATCATATCGTAATCGAGACCGAGAAGGGCTGGGGGCTTGTCGACCGATTTGGAGGAATGGCAGTAGAACCGGTCTATTCATACCTCGCCGCTCCGAAAGAGGGCCTGGTTCAAGCGGGAGATGGCCATCGTTACGGATTCCTCACTCCCACAGGTGAGGTAGCCATTGAATTGACCTATAAGTGGGCCGAGGACTTCTCTGAGGGACTGGCGCCGGTCTCCGATCCGGACACCCATACAAACGCCGGCTACGGACAATTCGGGTACATCAACCGCGACGGCGATCTAGCCATCGGCTATGGATGGGATTGGACCTTCGCCTATTGCGACGGTATCGCCATGGTAATGGAGGCGCCCACCCCACAGGAGCGGCGCTATGGATTCATCGATCGCAAGGGCCAGCCTGTCGTCGATGTAATCTACGAGCGTGGCGCCTTTCGGCACGGACTATTGTGGCTGAAGCGGGAAGGTCGCTGCGGCGTTCTTACCTCGAGTGCTGCTGAGGTGCTTCCTTTCGAGTACGACAGCCTGATTTCGTCAGCCACTGGGCTGGTGGCAGCCAAGAGAGACTCCCGATGGGGACTCATCGATCTGAAAGGACGGGTGCTGGTCGACTTTTCCTTTGATGATGCCAAGAGCTTTGGTGGTGGGGTCTGGCCGGTACGGCGCGACGGTCTGTGGGGGTTGGTAGACCAGCACGGAGATTTGGTCACTCCCTTTGAATATCAGTGGATGGCGCCACCGGCACGCCGAAAATGATCGGGACAATCGATGGCCAGGACGAAATCCGGTCGGGCGCTGTGCTACCTGGCTGCCGTCCGGAGATCGAGGCCCCGCGCCAGCGGTGGACCAGAGAGGCGATTGCAGTCCAGTGATTGGCGAAGTTCGCTCAGTCGGGAAATGACTTGTCTCATCGATTTCGGTCGATGACGGCCGTCACGAGCCATCAGGGTTGCCAACCACCAGGTCAGGGAATCTTGGGGACTCTTGGGTAAAGCCATTCCGTTGAGAATCGTCTGGGTCACCACCTCACGCTGCCCGGGAGCAAAGGGACTCGTACCTGTGAGCATGAAGTGAAGCACGGCTCCCAGACTGTAGATATCAGCCTCTTCGTCTGGAGATTGACCCAATAACTCCTCGGGAGGGGTGTACAGGAGTGGGTCGGCATCGCATTTCATAGGACCCGTGCCCATAGTGCGTCCCCAGCTCGCGTTGAGCAGATGGGCAAAAAGTTCACCCGATGGCAGGGTCTCGATCAGCACGTTAGCAGGGTGGACGTCGCCGTGAAGATGATCTTCGAGGTGGAGTGAGAGCAGCGCGGAAGCGAGTTGATGTCCCAGTTTCAGAGCCTGGTCTGATTCAAGGGGCCCTTCGTCGCGGATGTAGACAGAGAGGGGGACGCCCGTGATCAGGGGTAAGACCAGAGCTGTTTCTCCGCTCTCCAGGCGCAGGATATCGATGATCTGTACCAGATGGGGATTCCTACTGCGCACTGTGCCCCAATGATAGGTGTCCACGGCCTCATCAATGATCTTGATGGCGAAACGCTTCGGAGAAGAGAGAGATTGCGCTTCATAGATATGACCTCGCTCACCGTCATGGAGGCGGCGGCAGAGGACATATCGTCTGTCAAGAACCTCACCAACCCAGGAATCGTCCTCTGACTGTTGGCAGGGAGGAGTATCGCCTCCTCGGCAGTTGTCGGTGGTGCAGGTAGATGAATCAGCGTTCAGGCCGAAGGAGCGAAAAAGCGACCGGGCAGGACAAGTAGGACAAGACATCGAGTGAACTCCAGGGCCGAGAAATTTTGGTATCGATATTCTAAAGCAAAAGTCGGGCCAGTTTGGTGAAGTTGAGGCGCCATCTTGTTTTGCGGTCCCTTGGTCATTCTTAGTTAGCGATCCGTTGCGCAATATTTGCCGGGTGTTGCGGCGTGGTGCGCAAAATTTGCCGGTTCGGGTTGGCCGATGGATACCAACCTCACTCCGCGGCCGCCGGGGCAGTGACGGCCAGTTCCGACTCGGGCACCCAGCAGCCGTGGAAGGTGGTGGGGATCTGATGATCGAACCATACCTTTGCGATAGGGCCGTCATCGAGGCGCTCCGTGTCCAGAATGGCAAGATAAGAGCGGGACTGCTTCGTATCTGCCACCAGCGATAAGAGCCACCCCTGAAGAGGCGCGTCCCGTCGGGGAACGAAGATGGGCTCCGAGGGCTCATGTCCGTCGGGGCAGGGCCAGCTGCGCTCGCAGCCCGTCGACAGGGTATAGGCTCCCAGCTCGAAGTGGGCGTCGCGCTGAAGGTGGAAAAAGGAGCGGTCGTAGGCCTGTCCCTGTAGTTGGTCCGGTACAATCGGGAATTCACAGGCCACGTCCCACAGCCTTTGTCGTTCCACCCGGTCTCCCGACAAAATAAGACGTTCCAGATGAGGCTTCGGCGCGTCGTCTCGATCGACGGTCAGAAAGTCCATCTCCAGTCGTGGGTAAGCACAGATATCGACCACCGTCGCCGATGCGGTCTCAAAGGCGTTGACCGTATGCCATAACCAGAAGGCGTCGAGCTCGAAGCGCTCGATGCGCTCCGGGTCGTCCAAAGGAATGCGCACGATCTGGCAGCCCATGCGCGGAGTCCATCGAAAGAGCTTGGACATCCCGCCGATGCGGGTAAGGGCGCGCCAGATCACCAGCCGGGCCGGGGCAAAGATGAAGACCAGGTGTTTGTCCGTGGCCGCGAAGTCGTGGACAATCGTATTCCAGGGCGCCTCGAAGGAGCCCAGATGGCTTGCCGCCCCTTCTGCAGGCAGGGCGTAGAGGTCGACTTCCATCGTGCGCCCGTAGCGAAGTCCGAAGTTGAAGTAGGTGTCCAGAGCGCTCACATAGTGGGGATGGGCGGAGAAGGCGCCTTTGATGACGCCCCCCAGATCGACGTGATCGAGAGTGTCCAGGGTCTCGGGGTCCATCTCCTGGGGCTTGCCTGCCTCCATGAGGGCGAAGAGTCGGTCCTGCCAATAAAAGGTGGTCGTATTGCCGGTAGTCTTCATCTCCCCGCTTTTATGGGACCTCAGGTAGTCCAGAAGGCTGGCCGACGAGTTATACAAATAGCGCCCCGCCTCCTCCTCTTCGAGGTATCCCTGCGACTCCACTACACGGGCCGCCCCCCGGGCGCCTGCGGTATCAAATCGCACCGCCGAGACCACACCGTCGGCCTCGAAGGGATGATGAACGGTGGTCCCGAATCGCTCGAAAACCCCCGGACCGGTACGAAAGAGGGTGCCCCTCAAGACTTCGGGAATCTCACCCTCTACTTCCAATGCCTCAAATTGGTGCGTGCGCGCGATATTTCTCAATGCTAACTCCGTGTAATTGCAGCGAAATCACTCCGAAGTTGCATAGATGTGGCCAGGCCTGTCGATTGTTCCCTGGCGTTGATGTACGGGCGCCTCGAAAAAACGATGGGCTCGCCGGCTCTGAACCCCCCGGTGGCAAACCAACCGCCCCGGCGGATGTTGTGGATAGTGGACTCTGTATTTTAGCCTGCGGCCGGTGAACGGTAAGGGGTCATTGGAGCGCGGCCAGCTTGGCCGCAATGCGGACTGGCAGTCCGCGCTCCATGGCCATCCCACTGCGGCGTGCTATGTTCAGTGCCCGAGCCGGGAGGCCGGTGAGATTTGGAAACCGCTGATGTCGCCGACCCGTCCCCCGGGGTGTTTCCATCGAGACTGCGAGATAGGAAGATGCAAAAATCGCGATCATCATCTGAAGTGCCACAGCCGACGCCGGCGCGAGTCCAGGACTATCTGTCGTTGCTCTACGACATCGGCCAGGCGCTGGACGAGACGGTCAACCTCAAACAACTTCTCGAGCCCGTGGTGCGGGCCCTGGTGGAGCGCACCGAGATGCGACGGGCCTCGGTGTCGCTGTTGCATCGCAAGCAGCGCCAGATCATCACCAAGAGTGCCTCGGGATACTCGGAGTCGGAGAAAGAACGGGGACGATATCGCATCGGCGAGGGGGTCACGGGAAGTGTAGTCAAGACCGGGGAGCCGGCGGTGGTGCCCAAGATCTCGGAGGCCCCGAAATATCTCTTTCGCAAGAAGACTCGCGAGGAGTTTCGCGAAGGGGAGATGTCGTTTATCTGTGTGCCCATCAAATTGCGAACCGACGTGGTGGGCACGCTCAGCGCTCAGCGGCCCT
>SLJM01000462.1 GCA_007135085.1 Myxococcales bacterium | reverse complement strand
GGAATCCTATCACGGCCCGGCCCTGGCCGTGCTCGACGACGGCGAATTGGGCCTCCTCGTGAGCAACGGCACCGGTATCTTCCCCGCCTATACGGGCACCTCCCATTATTTGCTTCGCGCTTCCGACGGCGAGGTCCTGTGGAGCCATGAAGACGAGCTGTCGCCTGTGGGCGCCCCGCTGGCCGTGGATCTGACCGGAGACGGCATCGACGAGATTTTATTTTTCAGCGGCGCCAATATGTTCAGACGGGCCATGACCAGAATCCACGTCCTTCGTACCCCTGAGTTCGAGCTGTCGACCCACGAGCAGAGCCTGTCAATTCTGGCTACCCCGATCCTGGCCGACCTCGACGGTCGCGGCAAAATGGAGCTCGTCGTCCCCGGCAGTCGTATGGAACCCGGTCAACGGCCCAGCCCGGAATCCGTGAGCTGGCGCCTGCTGCGACTGGAGCTCGACGCCGACACACCGGAGCGCAGAACCTGGGCGGGCTATATGGGGAGTGATGCCAGCGGCGTCTTTTCTGCAGATATCGAGTGACGCTGCATCTTAACCCCGCTCGATGGACCGCACATAGGATGCCTGCCCCCCGAAGCCCTCGACGAAGATATAATTTCCCTCGTAGACGTGGACCACGGCGTAGGCGTTGCGGTCGGGATCATCGCTGACCATGGCGTCCATGGCCACATAGTGAATCCCCTCGACGACGAGGTTGGCGTTGCGGTGGTCGTGGGCCGTAAAGGCCACCAGCGGTTGGTCGCTGCTCTCCAGGATGGCCCGCACGTCGGCGGCGTTGTTGACGGAGCCCCCCGATTCCATGGCCAATCGCTGATGGCAGAAGAGGACCGTGGGAAGCTCGTTTTGCTGCAGATCGCGGCCCAGCCAGGCAAGTTGAGAGGGGTTAATCCAGATATCGTGGTGATGGAATTTGCCGCTATCGTAATGAGCGGCGTCGCTGGGCTCTTCGTAATTGGCGTCGAGGACGACAAAATGAACGCCCTTGCTGTCGAAGCTATAATAGAGCTCGTCCATGGCCGAGTGGGCCACAAAATCTGCCTTGGAGATACAATCGAGATCGTGATTTCCCATCACGTAGTGGCGAGGCACGTCGAGTTCGTCGAAGACCGCCTCTATCTCCTCGAGATCGGCCAATGATTCCTGGCGGTCTCTGCCCAGATCGGGATCGAGATAATCTCCGCCCATGACCACGAAATCCAGATCGGCGCCATTCCAATGCTCGATGGCGTCCCGCAATTTTTGCTTTCCATAGGGATAGGCAGGATTGTCGCTGGCCCGCTCGGCATAGTGCAGATCCGTGCCGTAGCCGAAGCGCATTATTTCGGGAAAACATCTCTCCACGCCCCCTTCAGTCACGCAGATATGATCGGCGCCGACGACGGCCTGTAGTCCCTCGGCGGTCTCCATGACCCCTTGAGGACAAAAGATCTGGCGCGCTCCGCCGTCGATCAAGTCCCGGTCGCAGGGATCGAGCTCTTCCAAAACCGAGCCGCCACAGGCACCGACGACGCCCAACAGGCTCATCGCCCCGGCGCCCTTTAAGAATTGCCGACGGCTCAACGACTTTTCATCCTTCATCGTACTGCTCACTACTTCAATAAAGGCACATCACTCATTCGCTGAGCACCATGCCATAAGTGGCAGTTTGGATTCCAGTTTTTACTCCAACCCTTCGGTGAGCATTGCCACAGGCGCCACAAGCCATTAAGAATCTCTCAGACATAGCGAGCCATCATTTCCGCAAGACAGCCCCCGACATTCGATGAAGCCACTTCTTAAAGTCCCCGATCGCGGCGAGGAAATCGCCTCTTTACTCGGCGCCGTCGCCGATCTGGCCGCCGAATATCTGGCCGATAGTGAGTCCGGCGCCGTTCCCGTGCGAAAGCCCCTGACCCCCGACGAGATTCGCCAGAAGATCTCCATCGCTCCCCCTTGCGAGGGACGCTCATTTGGGGAACTCCTCGATGAGCTTCGAGAGGTCCTCGACGCCAGCGTGCGCACCACCCATCCTCGATTTGCCAACCAGCTCTTCGTGGGCTCTGATCTCACCGGCATGATCGGCGAATGGGTCACGGCCCTGCTCGACACCACGATGGCCACCTACGAGATGGCCCCCGTGGCGACCGTGATGGAGCGCGATCTGATCGCCAAGATGTGCGATCTGGCCGGCTTTGAGGGCGGCGAGGGGATCTTTACACCCGGCGGGAGCATTTCGAATCTGATGGCCGTCATGGCCGCCCGAGACAGGGCTTATCCCGACGCCCGCGTCGACGGCATGGTGGGCAAAGCGCCGCCGGCTATCTTCACCTCTACAGAGGCCCATTATTCGCTCAAGCGGGCCGCCAACATCCTGGGCCTGGGAGTGGGCGCGGTCTACGGGGTCGACATCGACGAACAGGCCAGAATGCGCCCCGAATCACTTCGCGAGCAGATCGAAGCGGCCCGCCGCGACGGCCGCAAACCCTTCTTCGTCTGCGCCACGGCGGGCACCACCGTGGCCGCCGCCTATGACCCCATCGAGGCCATCGCCGACATCTGCGAGGAGCACGATCTGTGGCTCCACGTCGACGGAGCCTACGGCGGAGGCGTGCTCCTGTCGAAGACCCACCGCCACCTGATCGCCGGCGTGGAACGGGCCCACTC
>SLJM01000451.1 GCA_007135085.1 Myxococcales bacterium | reverse complement strand
GAGCAACGGCCTTGGATGGCCGCGGCACTCCCTGCTCATCGACGCCGCCGGTATTCACGAGAGCTACGATGTTATAGAGGGCCACCGACACCGCCATCGCTTTGCTCAGGGGCGGCTGATGCTGGCGCCCTTCGAGATCGATGCCCTGCTCTATGGCTATGATTTTAGCCGCTCCGCCGAGGACGCTCCCATCTGGCTGACCACCTTCGTCGGCGAACCGCGCCGCTTTGACATACCCATCACTCTCGGCGCCGGCTATTCCGTGGGCCGACTCCACTACGGGCGCACCGATATTGGCGACCTGATGTTACTCGATCTGGGAGAAGCCCATATCAACTGGGAGTTCTACCAGGGAGAAAATCTGGAGAACTATCTGTACGTGAGCACCGGTGCAGGGGTTGGTCTACAGCATCTGGAGGGCACGGGGAGAACCGATATGTATGCCTTTCCCGAATTGGGACTGCACGCGGCCTGGACGGTCGGCGACAACGGGCTGACCCAATTGGGATTCGACGGCCGGATGAAGTGGGCCTGGGATCTGGATTCGGGCTCTCATTGGAAGATGGGCACCGCTCGTTTATTTGCCGAGCGAATCATGATCGCCATCAACGACCAGCCAATCTCCCTCTTTGCGGCTCCCGAGGTGCGCTACAGCGATCTCCCCTTCGCCGACGTTCACGGCGTTGACCTTCGCCTCATGGCCGGTGCCCGGCTAAGCCTATTCGTACCGCCCCGTGGCGCCAAGTTGGAGAAAGACCAGTGAGATATCCTATCTCCATAAAGACCATCATAAAGACCATCACCGCCCTGGTCTGGGGGGGGCTGGTCCTGGTGGTCTTCACTTCCCCGGCCTTGGCCGACGCTGACCCGCAGGTCGACGACGAGAGTTATATCGTCGACGAGCGGGGCCGACCGATGCGAGTGGTCTTTCCCCTGCACGATCGCCTGGCCATCGACGGCTTTGTCGCCGGCTCGACCCATCGCGGCACATCACCGAGCCCGGTCCGCGCCGGAATGCGCCTGACCCTGGAACATAGCTTTGGCCTGGACTACCCAGATGAGGAGATCTGGTGGCGCTTTCGACACCGCTGGTTTTCTGCCGTGGCTAGTCGCGCTGGTGAGAGTTACGTCCTGGGTACGACTCTGCTCGAGGGCTCCTATCTACGCCACGACAAGAGCGCCTTCGTCGTCGTCCCCGGAGCCGACCACCTGCGCTTCCCCGCCCCCTTTGACATCGCCTTCGAATACTCGTTCCTCGACGTGGACTTCGACCTCGATGCCACCAGCTTCTCCACCATCGACGTCGCTCAATTTGCGTTTTTATTGGATTTTCTTCGCGACCCGCAATTCCGCCACCGATTCGCCGTCGGTCCCGCTATGGGCTACGGCATGTGGCGTCACGACCTCGACGACGACGGCTGGATTCACTCCTTCGTCCCCGTCACGGGCGGCCGACTCATCTACGGATGGCAGAGCGCCACCGGCCGACTCGCCGCCGACACCCGAATTCAATGCGCCGCCGAGGCTGCCCTCCTGAATCGAGAGCTGAGCTGGCAGCGCCGCTGCACCGCCGACGCCCGAGCCGAATGGACGGTGCTCGCCATCAACGACCGACCGTTAAACCTCTTCTTCGAAGGCTCTGCCGGCGAGTCCCGTCAGCAATTGGACACCGACGATGCCCTCATCTGGAATGCAAAAATTGGCCTGCGCTTCAGCCTCCCCGGCAACGCTCCCTGACTTCCTCGGCCACGCTCGACCCAGCCATCGAGGAAGTCAGGGACCACAGAGCAATCTCATCGCTCATTCCGCGGCATAACACTCGCCGGTCCAACCGCCGTAATTGCCACAGAAGCCATTACAATTGGAGGGCCGCATACAATATGAGCCATTGGGACCACCACAGCCCTGACCGGCGGAGATATCATCATCCTCACATACGCATATAAGCTCCGGGCAATCGGCGGCAGCGCTGCACGTCTCTTCAACCTGCGACTCCTCAACACAACTCGCCGTCGCCTCCGGATACTCGTCGTCGTTGCCGGTCTCGTCGTTATTTCCGGTCTCGTCGTTATTTCCGGTCTCGTCGTTGTTACCGGTCTCGTCGTTGTTACCGGTCTCGTCGTTATTCCCCGTCTCGTCGTTGTTGCCGGTCTCGTCGTTATCTCCATCGTTATCGATATAATAATCGTTCTCGTCCATATCGTCGGGCTCTTCCCCTTCGACCACACAGGCCAGGGCGAGGACGAATAAGATGATCAGAGCGATGCGATATACGGGATGGGTCTTTCGCAGATTCAAAGGACTCATTTCTTTTTCCTCGGTTCAAAAAATCAGAAAATTCGAAATCATCGATGCAGATGTTGTGAGCATAACGAGGCTATACAATACGTAAACAATCCGCAAACTGGCGGGATGAGCCGATTTATACCTCTGTGACACTGCGAACCTCCCCGAAAACTGGCGCGCGGCCAGCTTGGCCACAAGGCGGACTGGCAGTCCGCGCTCCAACCCACCCCACCTCGATGCCTGAAAATCATCCGCGACATCCCCGACATCCGCGCCTCCGCCCCTTCGAAGAGGGCTTTGAGCCTCGCCTATTTTGTCCTCTCCCAAGATCGGGTACCTATACGGTAGAAATTTCGGGTAAGCGTTCCGTGGAGTGATGGTTC